>JARXKM010000071.1 GCA_030272785.1 Pseudomonadota bacterium | reverse complement strand
AGAGCGCGGCATCTTCTCGTCGCTGTCGACCGAGGAAAACCTGATGCTGCCGCCGCAGCTGAACGGCGCCGCGGCCGGCATGTCGGTGCAGGAAATCTACCAGATGTTTCCCAATCTGTACGAACGGCGCAACAGCCAGGGCACCCGCCTGTCGGGCGGCGAACAGCAGATGCTGGCGGTGGCGCGCATCCTGCGCACGGGCGCGCGCTTGCTGCTGCTCGACGAGATTTCCGAAGGCCTGGCGCCGGTCATCGTGCAGGGCCTGGCCCGCATGATCACCACGCTCAAGGGCAAGGGCTACACCATCGTCATGGTGGAACAGAATTTCCGCTTCGCCGCACCCCTGGCGGACCGGTTTTACGTGGTCGAGCACGGTCAGATCGTCGAGACCTTCGCTTCGTCCGAACTAAGCGCCAAGATGCCGGTACTCACCGAGCTGCTGGGCGTGTAAGGCAGCAGTCGTTCAATACACTAACAACTCATCCTTCAAACGGAGACACAATGAAACGTCACGCAATTGCCATCGCAGTCGGCGCAGCATGCGCCCTCGGGATTTCCTTCCCGGCCCAGGCCCAGGTGTCGGGCGACACCATCAAGATCGGTCTGATTACCGACCTGTCCGGCACCTACTCTGACATCGACGGCAATGGCGGTGCGGAAGCCGTCAAAATGGCAATCGCCGACATGGGCGGCATGGTCAACGGCAAAAAAGTCGAATTCGTCGTCGCCGACCACCAGAACAAGGCCGACATCGCCGCCTCCAAGGCGCGCGAATGGTTCGACCAGCAGGGTGTCGACATGCTGATCGGCGGCACCAACTCCGGCACCAATCTGGCGATGGCCAAGATTGCCGCGGAAAAGAAAAAGGTCTTCATCTCGATCGGCGCCGGCTCGGCCCGCCTGACCAATGAAGAATGCACCCCCTACACCGTGCACTACGCCTACGACACCATCGCACTGGCACGCGGCACCGGTTCGACCATCGTCAAGCAGGGCGGCAAGACCTGGTACTTCCTGACCGCCGACTATGCGTTCGGCCAGTCGCTGCAAAACGACACTGCCAACGTCATCACGCCGAACGGCGGCACCGTGCTGGGCGCCTCCAAGCATCCGCTGGCGGCGTCGGACTTCTCGTCCTTCCTGCTGCAGGCGCAGGCGTCGAAAGCCCAGATCCTCGGGCTGGCCAACGCCGGCGGCGACACCATCAACGCCATCAAGGCGGCCAACGAGTTCGGCATCACCAAGACCATGAAGCTGGCCGGCCTGCTGATGTTCATCAACGACGTCCACTCGCTCGGGCTGAAGCTGACCCATGGCATGTACCTGACCGACGGCTGGTACTGGGACCAGAACGCCGAATCGCGCGCCTGGGCCAAGCGCTACTTCGCCAAGATGAAGAAGGAGCCGTCGATGCTGCAGGCGGCCGATTACTCGGCAACCATGCAATACCTGGCGGCGGTCAAGGCCACCGGCACCGACGATGCGGACAAGGTCATGGCGCACCTGAAAAAGACCCCGATCAACGACATGTTCGCCAAGGGCGGCGTGATCCGTCCGGACGGCCGCATGGTGCACGACATGTACCTGATGCAAGTGAAGGAACAGTCGGAATCGAAGTATCCATGGGATTACTACAAGGTGGTCGCCACCATCCCTGGCGCCCAGGCATTCGCCACCAAGGCCGAGTCCAAATGCGCGTTGTGGAAATAAGTTAAGTCCTCCCATGCCCGCCTGAAGCACGGCGGGCGGCAGCACCAGGAAGCGGGTCGCGTACCCGCTTTCTTTGCACTTGCCATGCCAGGTTGGTTGGCGCAGGGCCGCGTTGCGGGCTGCGTTTCCTTTTTTTGTCCCTACCGGCTCGCCCCGGTGCTTTTTTTGTGAGATGCCATGGAAATCTTCGGCGTTCCTCTGCAGGCCATGATGAGCCAGCTGCTGCTGGGCCTGGTCAACGGCTCGTTCTACGCCATGCTGTCGCTGGGCCTCGCGGTCATCTTCGGCTTGCTCAACGTGATCAATTTTTCGCATGGTGCGCTGTACATGATGGGCGCCTTCCTCGCCTTCATCGGCGTCACCACCTTCGGCATGAGCTACTGGGTGATGCTGGTCGTCGCCCCCCTGCTGGTCGGCGTGTTCGGCATCCTGGTCGAAAAGACCATGCTGCGCTGGCTCTACAAGCTGGACCACTTATACGGGCTGCTGCTGACGTTCGGCATCACCTTGCTGCTCGAAGGCGTATTCCGCTCCTTTTTCGGCGTCTCCGGACAGTCGATCGAGGTGCCTGAACTGCTGTCGGGCGCGACCAACCTCGGCTTCATGATCATGCCGAACTACCGCGCCTGGGTGGTGCTCGCCTCGCTCGGCGTATGCCTGGCGACCTGGTTCGTGATCGAAAAGACCAAGCTCGGTTCCTACCTGCGGGCCGGCACCGAGAATCCGAAACTGGTCGAAGCGTTCGGCATCAACGTGCCGCTGATGGTCACATTGACGTACGGCTTCGGCGTCGCGCTGGCCGGCTTTGCCGGCGTGCTGGCGGCGCCCATCATCAACGTCACGCCGCTGATGGGCTCGCACCTGATCATCGTCGTGTTCGCCGTCGTGGTGATCGGCGGCATGGGCTCGATCATGGGCTCGATCCTCACCGGCCTCGGCCTGGGCATCATCGAAGGCTTCACCCGGGTGTTCTACCCGGAGGGTTCCGAAGTGGTGGTGTTCGTCGTGATGGTGATCGTCCTGATGATCCGTCCTGCCGGCCTGTTCGGCAAAGAGAAGTAAGCGCACATCGAAACGGAGCAATCAATGAACAAAAACATCGGCTATTCGCTAGCGCTGGCCATCGCGCTGGCCGCCCCCTTCTTCGGCTACCCGGTCTTCCTGATGAAGCTGTTGTGCTTCGGGCTGTTCGCCTGCGCCTTCAACCTGCTGATCGGCTACACCGGCCTGCTGTCGTTCGGCCACGCCGCCTTCTTCGGCACCGCCGGCTACGTCACCGGCCACGCGCTGACCGGGCTCGGCCTGCCGGTCGAACTGGGCATCCTGCTTGGTGTCGGCGCCGCCGCGCTGGTCGGCCTGGTGATGGGTCTGCTGGCGATCCGCCGCCAGGGCATCTACTTCTCGATGATCACCCTGGCGCTGGCGCAGATGGTGTATTTCGCCACCTTGCGCACGCCGCTCACGCACGGCGAGGACGGCCTGCAGGGCGTACCGCGCGGCAAGCTGCTCGGCATGCTCGACCTGTCGAACGACTTCACCTTGTACTACGTCGTGCTGGCCATCGCGGTGGCCGGCTTCGCGCTGATCGTGCGCACCGTCCATTCGCCGTTCGGCCAGGTGCTCAAGGCGATCAAGGAAAACGAACCGCGCGCCATCTCGCTCGGCTTCGAGGTCGACCGCTACAAGCTGATGGCGTTTGTGCTGTCGGCCGGGCTGGCCGGACTGGCCGGCGCCACCAAGACGCTGGTGCTCGGCTTCGAGACGCTCACCGACGTGCACTGGAGCATGTCCGGCCTGGTCATCCTGATGACCTTGGTGGGGGGCATGGGCACGCTGGTCGGCCCGATCATCGGCGCCTTCATCATCATCACCTTGGAAAACAAGCTTGGCGACCTCGGCACCTTCCTGGCCCGCAGCACCGGCGTCGAGTGGTTTTCGACGCTGGGCGAATCGGTCGGCATGGTCACCGGCCTGATCTTCATCGCCTGCGTGCTGCTGTTCCGCCGCGGCATCGTCGGTGAGATCGGCGCCGCGGTTGCCGCTGCCGCCGCCCGCCAGAAGAAAGCTGCTTAAGTCGTGCTGACACGGTCGTTGCCCTTCTGCGGCAACGACCTGTCCCCCAGGCCACTGCCGGTGTGCCGTCAAGATCGTTTTGCCTGATCCCATTCCCCCATATGATTTCGCCTGCGGCCCATCAATGCGCAAGCGTGCAGCGGTGCGTCATTCCGGCTCGGCAAGCCGAAGCAAGGGCCATTGCGCGAGCCATGCCTTGCGCTTGAGACGCTGGTCGAACAATGCGCGCTTCTGTCCCGCGAAACGCGGCGTTGGCCTGACCAACGCGGCGTACAAATCATCGAGCCCGAACGGCGCGGCGATGTCGACATTGCCGCCGCCGACGCAGCGGATCGCTGTCGCCGTGGCAGTTTCTGGCCAGAAGCGCATGGCATCGGTGGCTGACTGGTAGGGGGGATCGTCATTGCCCAAATGCATACGGCTTTGATTTTTGACCGACCAGTCGATCGAGTCGTCCAGACGCTGCAGGCGCTGCTCGATCTGCAAGTCAAGCACCTTGCCGCTGCGGGCAGGATCAAACCAGATCACGTCGACGTCATTGGTGGGAAGTGACGGCGACCGGCCGTGAAGAAAGTCCCATACCGCGTTTCTGACGAAGCCGGCGGCGATCCAGCAATCGGGTAGATCCAGCGAATGGACGAGCGACAGGATGCGTAGTCGTTGCGTGTCCCGCCGTAGCAGTGCGATGAGCGCGTCGGCATGTTTCATAAACACAAGCATTCTTCAGGCGGAGCGCCGATGTGTCCGGCCGCCGCGGCGGCGGGGATGGCGGGCATGGGTGGTACTGGACATCGCTGCAAGAGCCATTCAGAGGCCTCTGGCGGGCTCTTCAGCCTGTTCGACTGCGTTACGCCCGTCCGATGCCGCGACGCTCTCCTGGGCGCTCCATTGTGGTCTGCTTTGATCCGCGTTACAAGGCTGCGGCGTAGATGGCGCGCGCATCGTCGCGGGTCACTTCGCGCGGGTTGTTGCCGAGCAGGCGAGTCTGCTTCATGGCATCGTCGGCCAGCCGGTCGAGGTCGGCTTCGCCGATATCGACTTGCTGCAGTGTCGTGGCGATGCCCGTCATCTTGGCGATTTGCTGCATCGCAACAATCAATGCCTCGGCGCGTGCTTCCTGGCTGCCGTCCACGTGCGGCACGATGATGCCGGCCAGTTCCGCATAATGGTCGAGTGCGGCCGGCATGTTGAAGCGCAGCACATGCGGCAAGACGAGCGAGTTGGACAAGCCGTGCGGCACGTGGAAGATGCCGCCGATCGGATAGGCCAGCGCATGGACGGCGGCCACCGGCGCATTCGAGAACGCCTGGCCGGCGAAATACGCGCCGAGCAGCATCGCCTGGCGCGCCTCCAGGTTGCTGCCCTGTTCGCAGGCGGTGATCAGATGACGCGACAGCAGCGAGAGGGCCTGGCGGGCCAGCATGTCCGACATCGGATTTTTCTTGTGCTTGCTGGTGAACGCCTCGATGGCATGCACCATCGCGTCGATGCCGGTGGCGGCGGTGACCAGCGGCGGCAGGCCGAGTGTCAGCTCCGCGTCGAGGATGGCCAGGTCGGCATACAACTGCGGCGCCACCACGCCCATCTTGGTGCTGGCGCCGGTAGTGACGATGGCGATGTTGGTGACTTCGGAGCCGGTGCCCGCGGTGGTCGGCAGCTGCACCAGCGGCAGACGCTGGCCGGTCACGTTGCCGATGCCGTAGATCTGGCTCAAGGCTTGCTCACTGCCGGCCAGCACGGCGATCAGCTTGGCGACATCCATCGAACTGCCGCCGCCGATGCCGATGACGATGTCGACCGCATGCTGGCGGGCGAATGCGACGGCGTTCAGCACCACCTGTTCGGGAGGATCGGCCACCACGTCCGAATAGACCGACACCGCCAGCTGATGGCGCTCAAGGCTGCGCGCCGGTGCATCGACCAGGCCGGTGCGCAGGAAGCCCGGGTCGGTGACGATCATCGCGCGTCGGGCGAGCGGGAAATGTGTGCTGACATATTCGCCCAACTGGCCGGCGGCGCCCGGCTGCGACACCAGGTGCGGGACGGTACTGAAACTAAACGGAGCGGATGTGGGCATGGCGGCCAATGCTGGGTGGTTGATCAGTCAAGCTTACACCAAGCGGCGCGCCAGCGAAAGCGGCACCGGAGCTTTCGCCCCGGGGGTCAGTGCCGGCAAACAGACACGAACTCTGCGCTAAGCAGCGATCCAGCGGTCCATGGATGGGACCGTGTCTGAATGCCGGCACTGACCCCCGGTGTTCGCGGTGGTTCAACCCCTGGGGTCAGTGCCGGCATTCAGACACGGGCTCTGCGTTCGTAGGAGGTTCGTGGCTGTACGGATGGGGTCGTGTCTGTTTGCCGGCTCTGACCCCCGGGGGGAGAGGTAGACTGGGCATTTCTTCCGTACAATTGATGCCTGCGAATTTTTTTTGGGCGAGCATGTTGAACTTTTTCCTGTTGGGGGGCGCGGCGTTTCTTGCCGGCCTGGTCGATGCCGTGGTCGGTGGCGGCGGGCTGATTCAAATACCGGTGCTGTTTTCGATGTTTCCAAAGGAGATTCCGGCGACCTTGCTCGGCACAAGTAAACTCGCCGGCGTCTTCGGCACCAGCTCCGCCGCAGTGAATTATGCGCGCCGTGTGAAGGTCGCTTGGAGTGCCGCGGCGCCGGCGGCAGTGGCAGCGTTCGCTCTGTCGTTCGCCGGCGCGTACACCGTGACCCGGGTGCCCGGCGACTTCGTGCGCTCCTTGCTGCCGTGCGTGTTGCTCGCCGTTGCCGTCTACACGTTCCGGAAGAAGGACTTTGGCGCGGTCCATGCGCCACTGCATAGCGGCGCGACCGAGAAGCTGGTGGCAGTAGGCATGGGCGCTTGCATCGGCTTTTACGATGGATTTTTTGGCCCCGGCACTGGCAGCTTCCTGATGTTCCTGTTCGTGCGCTTCTTTGGGTTCGACTTTTTGAGTGCATCGGCGGCGGCGAAGGTGGTCAACGTCGCCTGCAATGTGTCGGCCTTGCTGTGGTTCGGCTACAGCGGGCACTTGCTCTGGCAACTGGGCTTGCTGATGGCGGCCTGCCAGGTTGCCGGCTCGCTGCTCGGCACCAGGCTGGCGATCCGTCATGGCAGCGTGTTTGTGCGCAAACTGTTCCTCGTCGTCGTGTCGTTGCTGATTCTGAAGACCAGCTACGATGCCGTCGTACGCTGGAGTTTGTAAGCGTTTTGTTTCACGTGAAACAATCACAGCGGACTGATCGGTGATTGTTTCACGTGAAACAATCAGATCCGAACGTGGCTGTCGAATTGTTTCACGTGGAACGTCGTTGTTCAGTAAGCGGCAAATCGGCCGGCGGAAGAGCCGCAGAGCGCAAAAGACTCTATAATCTGGCCTTAACCTCCTCGCATTTCATTCCCATCATGTTATTTCCTACTGAATTCGACGTCATCGTTGTCGGCGGCGGCCATGCCGGCACCGAGGCCGCCCTTGCTTCGGCCCGCATGGGCCAGAAGACTTTGTTGCTTACGCATAACATCGAGACGCTGGGGCAGATGTCCTGCAACCCGTCCATCGGCGGCATCGGCAAGGGCCACCTGGTCAAGGAAGTGGATGCGATGGGCGGGGCGATGGCGATTGCCACCGACGAAGCCGGTATCCAGTTCCGCATCCTCAACTCGTCCAAGGGGCCGGCCGTGCGCGCCACCCGGGCCCAGGCCGACCGCATCCTGTACAAGGCCGCGATCCGAACGCGCCTGGAAAACCAGCCCAACTTGTGGCTGTTCCAGCAGGCGGTCGACGACCTGATGATCGAGGGCGACCGCGTGGTCGGCGCCGTTACCCAGATCGGCCTGCAGTTCCGCGCCCGCGCGGTGGTGCTGACCGCCGGCACTTTCCTCGACGGAAAAATCCACGTCGGACTGCAGGCGTACTCGGCTGGCCGCGCCGGCGATCCGCCCGCCATCTCGCTGTCGGCGCGCCTGAAGGAATTGAAGCTGGGGCAGGGCCGTCTGAAGACCGGCACGCCGCCGCGCATCGATGGGCGCAGCATCGATTTTTCCGGCATGAACGAACAGCCGGGCGACCTCGACCCGGTGCCGGTGTTCTCGGTGATGGGCAATGCCGCGATGCATCCGCGCCAGGTGCCATGCTGGATGACGCACACCAATGCGCGCACGCATGACATCATTCGCGCCGGCCTCGACCGCAGCCCGATGTTTACCGGCGTCATTGAAGGGGTGGGGCCGCGCTACTGCCCGTCGATCGAAGACAAGATCCACCGCTTCGCCGGCAAGGATTCGCACCAGATTTTCCTCGAGCCGGAAGGTTTGACGACCAACGAATACTATCCGAACGGCATCTCGACGAGTTTGCCGTTCGACGTACAGATTGCCCTGGTGCGTTCAATGAAGGGCATGGAGAATGCATTCATCCTGCGTCCCGGCTATGCCATCGAGTACGACTACTTCGATCCGCGCGGCCTGAAAACCTCGCTCGAAACCAAGGCCATCGCCGGCCTGTTCTTCGCCGGCCAGATTAACGGCACCACCGGCTACGAGGAAGCGGCGGCGCAGGGCATGCTGGCCGGCCTCAACGCGGCGCTGCTAACCCAGGGCCGCGACGCCTGGGTGCCGGGCCGCTCAGAGGCCTACCTGGGCGTGCTGGTCGACGACCTGACCACCCAGGGCGTGGCCGAGCCGTACCGCATGTTCACCAGCCGTGCCGAGTTCCGTCTCAGCCTGCGCGAAGACAACGCCGACATGCGCCTGACCGAAATCGGCCGGAAGCTCGGCTGCGTCGGCGACGCCCAGTGGGCCGCGTTCGACACCAAGCGCGAGGCGGTGGCGCGCGAACTGGAGCGCCTGCGCTCGACCTGGGTCAACCCGCGCATCCTGGCGGCGGCCGAGTCGGAGCGCGTGATCGGCCAGGCGATCGAGCGCGAATACTCGCTGGCCGACCTGCTGCGCCGGCCCGGCGTCGCCTACGACACCCTGATGAGCATGGCCGGCATCGAAGGCCAGGCGCTGGCCGGCCCTGGCGTGGACGACGGCGCGGTGCGCGAGCAGGTCGAGATCCAGCTCAAATACGCCGGCTACATCGAGCGCCAGGCCAAGGAAGTCGAGCGCCACGACCACTACGAAAACCTCAAGCTGCCGGATGGCTTCAGCTACCTCGACATCCCCGCGCTGTCGATCGAAGTGCGCCAGAAGCTCGACAAGCAGCGCCCGGAAACGCTGGGCCAGGCCTCGCGCATCTCCGGGGTGACGCCGGCCGCCATTTCGCTGTTGCTGGTGCATTTGAAAAAGCGCGGGGCGCGTGGGTTTGCCACGCTTAACGAGGAGCTGGCGCAATGAAGTTTTTCGACCGCGCCGCGGTGGCGCCCGTGCTGGAGAACGGCCTCCAGGAGCTGGAGTTGACGCTCGACGCCAGGCAGCACGAGCAACTGCTCGATTACCTGGCGCTGCTGTTCAAGTGGAATTCGGTCTACAACCTGACCTCGGTGCGCGATCCACTGCAGATGGTCACCCAGCACCTGCTCGATACACTCGCCGCGGTACCGGCATTTGCCGGCGCCACTCATGTGCTCGACGTCGGCGCAGGGGGCGGCCTGCCGGGCATCGTGCTGGCGATCGCGCGGCCCGACATGCAGGTCTCGCTGATCGACACGGTGCACAAGAAAACTGCCTTCCTCAAGCAGGTGAAGGCGGAGCTGGAGCTGGCCAACGTGACGGTGTATACGTCCAAGGTGCAGGAGCTGGAAGTGGCGCGCAAATTTGACGTCATCACCTCGCGGGCCTTCGCCGACCTGTCCGATTTCGTCAACTGGTCGGGCCATTTGCTGGCCGAGGACGGCCAGTTCATCGCCCTCAAAGGCGTGGCGCCGCCGGACGAGCAGGAACGGCTGCCGGCGCAGTGGAAGGTGAGCCAATTGCAGCCTTTGCGGGTGCCGGGACTGAATGCGGAGCGGCACCTGGTGTTCATCCGAAAATCCGGACAAACAGAGTAAATCATATAAACCGTATAAATGGTTTATACCATATATACAAAATAAATCGTTAATACGGTTTTGATAGTATAAACGGTATACCCATTTATTGCTGCGTCGACGATAAGAACATACATGGCCAAAATATTTTGCGTAGCAAACCAGAAGGGCGGGGTGGGCAAGACCACCACCAGCGTCAACCTCGCCGCCGGATTGGCCAAGCTGGACCAGCGCGTGCTGCTGGTCGACCTGGACCCGCAGGGCAACGCGACGATGGGGGCCGGCATCAACAAGGCCGGCCTGAAGGCGTCCACCTATGAAGTGCTGCTTGGCGAGGCCGATGTCGCCACCGCGCGCCAGCGTTCCGAGTCGGGCCGCTTCGACGTGCTGCCGTCGAACCGCGAGCTGGCCGGCGCCGAAGTCGAGATGGTCGAACTCGATCATCGCGAACGGCGCCTGAAGGACGCCCTGGCGCTGGTCGACGCCGAATACGACTTCATTCTGGTCGACTGCCCGCCGGCGCTGTCGATGCTGACCCTGAACGGCCTGTGCGCCGCGCATGGCGTGATCATCCCGATGCAGTGCGAGTACTACGCGCTCGAGGGCTTGTCCGACCTGGTCAACACGATCAAGAAGGTGCATGCCAACCTGAATCACGACCTGAAGATCATCGGCCTGCTGCGGGTGATGTTCGATCCGCGCATGACGCTGTCGCAGCAGGTCTCGGCCCAGCTCGAGCAGCACTTCGGCGACAAGGTATTCAAGACCATCATCCCGCGCAACGTGCGCCTGGCCGAAGCGCCTTCGTACGGCGTGCCGGGCGTGGTGTTCGACCCGTCCTCGAAAGGCGCGCAGGCGTATATCGCGTTCGGCGCCGAGATGGTCGAACGCATCAAGACAATGTAAACAGAATCGAAGAAAGCAATCAATATGGCGACCAAAAAACTCAAGGGCCTCGGCCGCGGCCTCGAAGCGCTGCTCGGCGGCGACGGCGATTTCAACGTCCAGGCGGGCGACGCCGGCGCCCCGTCCTCGCTGCTGGTGTCGCAGCTGCAGGCCGGTAAATACCAGCCGCGCACGCGCATGGACGAGGGCGCGCTGAACGAGCTGGCCGCCTCGATCAAGACCCAGGGCGTGATGCAGCCGGTGCTGGTGCGCCCGGTCGGCCAGCAAGATGGCGCGATCCGCTACGAGATCATCGCCGGCGAGCGCCGCTTCCGCGCCGCCCAGTTGGCCGGGCTCGAGCGCATCCCGGTGCTGGTGCGCGACGTCGACGACCAGGCCGCCGCGGCGATGGCGCTGATCGAGAACATCCAGCGCGAGGACCTCAACCCGCTCGAAGAGGCGCAGGGCATCCACCGCCTGATCGACGATTTCCATTTTACCCACGAGCAGGCGGCCAACGCGGTCGGCCGCTCGCGCAGCGCGGTGTCGAACCTGCTGCGCCTGATGAACCTTGCGCAACCGGTGCAGACCATGCTGATGGCCGGCGACATCGACATGGGGCATGCGCGCGCGCTGCTGTCGGTCGACGCCGCCACCCAGATCAGCCTGGCCAGCCAGGTCGTCGCGCGGCGCCTGTCGGTACGCGAGACCGAAAAGCTGGTCACGCGCACGATGGAGGAAGCGGCCAATCCGCCGGTGCCGCGCCAGAAGGAAAAGTCGGGCGACATCACGCGGCTCGAAGAAGAGCTGTCCGACAAGCTGGCCACGCCGGTGCTGTTCAAGATGGGTGCCAAGGGCCGCGGCCAGATGATCATCGACTTCGCCGACCTCGACATCCTCGACGGCGTGCTGGCCCGCCTGCGCGCCTGAGCAATCGCCCCCGGGGGTCAGAGCCGGCAATCGCACACGAGCACATCGCTGGCGGCAAGAGCGGCCAGCTGTCCGCTGATTGCCAGCAATCTCCCCGGGGGTCAGAGCCGGCAATCGCACACGGACACATCGCTGGCAACGACCGCTGCCTGCCATTATCAGTGTGCGACACACGCAAAGACCCGCCACAGCCGGGGCCGTGTCTAAATGCCGGCACTGACCCCCGGGATAGCAGATGGGGCCGTGTACGATTGCCGGCACTGACCCCCGGGGGGAGGTCATTGACCGCGGGCAAGAATGTGGCAATTCGGAGCATCCGGGAATCTTGTCTGCACCGCAACGGAACATCCGTGGTTTTTGCGGTCAGTTGTGCTCCGTCAAAGTGCAGCAACGTTTGACGCGTATGTGCATAAACCTTATAATCCCGCTGATTCACGTAATTCCACCACCCGCAACACCGCTTTTACACGCTGCGCGAAGAAGAAAAAATGTTGCGCATAGTCTCCCTGCAATTGATGGCAACAGTGGTCGCCGGCGTCATCGCCGCGCTGCTGGCGGGATGGCCTGCGATGTTTTCGGCGATGCTGGGGGGATTCTGTTGCGTCATTCCCAACGGGTTGTTTGCCTTGCGCTTGTTCGCCAGCGCGCAGCGACCCGGCGGGGCCAACCCGATGACGTTCATGATCGGGGAATTTATCAAGATTGCATTGACGGTGGCGCTGCTTGGCGCGACCGCATGGCTGTACCGCGATTTGAACTGGCTCGCATTGATCTGCGGCTTCATCGTGGCACTGAAAAGTTACATAATCTTATTGTTTAGGCGCTAGACATGACAACTGAAATCGCGGCTGCAGCACACCCGGCAGTCGAGCACACGCTCACTTCCGGTCAGTACATCACGCACCACCTGGGTCACCTGCGTTCGGCGCCCCAACCCGGCATCGTCGACTTCTCGGTCATCAATTACGACACCATCTTCTGGTCCGTCACGATGGCAGTGATCACCGGCCTGTTGTTGTGGCTGGCCGCGCGCAAAGCCACCGCCGGCGTGCCGAGCCGGTTCCAGGCCGCCATCGAATCGGTGGTCGAACTGGTCGACGACCAGGCCAAGGCCATCGTCCATGGCGACCGCAGCTTCATCGCGCCGATGGCGCTGACGGTGTTCCTGTGGGTCGCCCTGATGAACTCGATGGACTTCCTGCCGGTCGACCTGTTCGCCTCGATCTTCCGCTATTTCGGCGTCCATAACGCCGAAGGCCACGAGCCGTTCTTCCGCGTCGTGCCCACCGCCGACCTGAACGGCACGTTCGGCATGGCCCTGGTCGTGTTCGCCGCCATGATCTTCTACAACATCAAGATCAAAGGCCCGGGCGGCTTCGTCAAGGAATTGTTTACCGCGCCGTTCGGCGCCCATCCGGCCCTGTGGATCTTCAACCTGGGCCTGAACATCATCGAATTCGCAGCAAAAACTGTGTCACTTGCCATGCGACTGTTCGGCAACATGTTTGCCGGCGAACTGATCTTCTTGCTGATCGCCTTGCTGGGCGCGACCTGGGTCGGTTTCACCACCCAGAGCCTGCTGCTGGCCGGTCTGCACGTGGCGCTGGGTTCCGTATGGGCGATCTTCCACATCCTGATCGTGTTCTTGCAGGCGTTTATTTTCATGATGCTCACGCTGGTGTATATCGGCCAGGCGCATGAGGGTCACTAAGACGGCGGCATGGTAGTTGGCAGGTTTGCAGTATCTTGATTTTTCAATTTTTCAATTTTTTAATTTTTATATTTAGGAGTTTTCATGACTGACTATTCGTTTATCGCTATGGCTTGCGGCTTGATCATTGGTTTGGGTGCTATCGGTGCATGTATCGGTATCGGCATCATGGGCGGCAAGTTCATCGAAGCTTCGGCACGTCAGCCTGAACTGATGAATACCCTGCAAACCAAGATGTTCCTGCTGGCTGGTCTGATCGATGCGGCGTTCCTGATCGGTGTTGGTATCGCGATGATGTTCGCGTTCTCCAACCCATTCCACGCTTAAGCGCCCATTCTCAATAGCCGGGCGCGCACTCTTGCCTGCCCGGCGTATGTCATTCTGAGAAGGAAAATGCTGTGAATTTAAATTCTACGATGTTCGTGCAAGCGTTCGTCTTCCTGATCCTGGCGTTCGTGGTGTCGAAGTTCTTCTGGCCGCCGATCATGGGTGCACTCGATGCACGCGCAAAAAAAATCGCCGAAGGTCTGGCTGCCGCCGACCAAGGCAAACTGGCCATGGCTGCCGCTGAAAAGCGCGTCGCCGTCGAACTGGCCGGTGCCCGCGACGAAGGTCAGAAACGCATCGCCGACGCCGAAAAGCGCGCGCAGATGGTGGCTGACGAAATCAAGGCCAACGCCAACGCCGAAGCGGCGCGCATCATTGCGCAAGCCAAGGCCGACGCCGACCAGCAAGTGACCAAGGCGCGCGAAGAACTGCGCACCCAGGTTGCCGGCCTGGCCGTCAAGGGTGCCGAGCAGATCCTCAAGCGCGAAGTGAACGCATCGGCCCACGCCGAATTGCTGTCGCAACTGGCGACCGAGCTGTAATCATGGCTGAACTCGCAACCGTCGCCCGCCCTTACGCCGAAGCGCTGTTCCGCGTCGCCCAAACCGGCAACCTGGCCGCCTGGTCCGATCTCGTCTCCGAACTGGCCGCCATCGGCGCCAACGCGGATGTGCAGGCGTTTGCCCGCAACCCGAACGTGTCGGAGGCGCAGGTCGCCGACGCGTTCGCGTCGCTGGTCCAGTCGCCGCTGAGCGCTGAAGCCACAAACTTCATCGCCCTGCTGATCGAGAACGGCCGCGTTTCCCTGCTGCCCGAGATCGGTGCACAATTCCAGGTGCTGAAAAACGCCCAGGAAGGCGCCTCCGACGCCGTGATCACCAGCGCGTTCGAGCTGTCGCACGCGCAGGTCGCGCAGCTGCTGGCGCCGCTGGAAAAGAAATTTGGCCGCAAGCTCAACCCAACGGTGACAGTGGATCCCTCGCTGATCGGTGGTGTGCGCGTGGTGGTCGGTGATGAAGTGCTCGACACCTCGGTGCGCGCCAAGCTGCAACAGATGCATGTTGCGCTTGCCTCGTAACGCACCTCGCACGGATACCGGCACCTCGCCCTTGCCCTACGCATCAAGAAACTATTAGGAGTTAGCATGCAACTTAACCCATCTGAAATCAGCGAACTGATCAAGAGCCGCATCCAGGGCCTCGAAGGGTCCGCTGAAGTTCGCAATCAAGGCACGGTTATCTCCGTCGCCGACGGTATCTGCCGCATCCATGGTCTGTCGGACGTGATGCAGGGCGAGATGCTGGAATTCCCGGGCAACACGTTCGGCCTGGCGATGAACCTCGAGCGCGACTCGGTCGGCTCCGTCATCCTGGGCGCCTACGAGCACATCTCCGAAGGCGACACGGTCAAGACCACCGGCCGCATCCTGGAAGTGCCGATCGGCCCTGAACTGCTGGGCCGCGTGGTCAATGCACTGGGCCAGCCGATCGACGGCAAGGGTCCGGTCAACGCCAAGCTGACCGCCCCGATCGAAAAGATCGCCCCCGGCGTGATCGCCCGTCAGTCCGTCTCGCAGCCGATGCAGACCGGCCTGAAGTCGATCGACGCGATGGTGCCGATCGGCCGTGGCCAGCGCGAGCTGATCATCGGTGACCGCCAGACCGGTAAATCCGCCGTTGCGATTGATGCCATCATCAATCAAAAGGGCCAGAACATGAAGTGCATCTACGTCGCGATCGGTCAGAAAGCGTCGTCGATCAAGAACATCGTGCGCTCGCTCGAAACGCACGGCGCGATGGAATACACCATCGTCGTCGCTGCCTCGGCGTCCGAATCGGCCGCCATGCAGTACATCTCGCCGTACTCCGGTTGCGCGATGGGCGAATACTTCCGCGACCGCGGCGAAGACGCCCTGATCGTCTACGACGACCTGTCCAAGCAAGCTGTCGCGTATCGCCAGATCTCGCTGCTGCTGCGCCGTCCACCGGGTCGCGAAGCGTACCCTGGCGACGTGTTCTACCTGCACAGCCGCCTGCTCGAGCGCGCAGCGCGCGTGAACGCCGACTACGTCGAGAAGTTCACCGACGGCGCCGTCAAGGGCCAGACCGGTTCGCTGACCGCCCTGCCGATCATCGAAACGCAAGCCGGCGACGTCTCCGCGTTCGTGCCGACCAACGTGATTTCGATCACCGACGGCCAGATTTTCCTCGACACCTCGCTGTTCAACTCCGGTATCCGTCCGGCGATCAACGCCGGTATCTCGGTGTCGCGCGTCGGTGGTGCTGCCCAGACCAAGGTCATCAAAAACCTGTCCGGCGGTATCCGTACCGACTTGGCGCAGTACCGTGAGCTGGCCGCGTTCGCGCAGTTCGCTTCCGACCTCGACGAATCGACCCGCAAGCAGCTCGACCGTGGCGCGCGCGTCACCGAACTGCTCAAGCAGGCACAGTACTCGCCGCTGCCGATCTCGCTGATGGCCGTGTCGCTGTTCGCCGCCAACAAGGGCTACTTCGATGACATCGAAATCAAGCGCGTGCTGCCGTTCGAAGCTGGCCTGCATGCCTACATGAAGACCAAGCAAGCTGCGCTCCTGGCGAAGATCGAAGAAACCAAGCAACTGGACAAGGACGGCGAAGCTGCGCTGGCCACCGCCGTTGCCGACTTCAAGAAATCAGGCGCATTTTAATCGTTCGACCTGCGCCGCCGGCAACGGCGGCGCGCGGACGTAGAAGGAGTAAGGACTCATGGCAGTAGGCAAAGAGATACGTGGCAAGATCAAGAGCGTAGAAAATACGAAGAAGATCACCAAGGCGATGGAAATGGTCGCCGCGTCCAAAATGCGCAAGGCGCAGGACCGGATGCGGGCCGCTCGCCCTTACAGTGACAAGATTCGGAATATCGCCGCTAACCTTGCATCTGCGAACCCGGAATACACGCACCCGTTCATGGCGCAAGCCAAGGATGCGCAAGCGAAGGCAGTTGGCTTCATCGTCGTCACGACCGACAAGGGTCTGTGCGGCGGCATGAACACCAACATCCTGCGCCTGGTGACGCAGAAATCGCGCGAGCTGGAAACGGCTGGCAACAAGATCGAAGCCGTTGCCATTGGCAACAAGGGTTTGGGTTTTTTGAATCGGGTAGGCATCAAGGTCGTGTCGCATGCGATCCAGATTGGCGACACGCCACACCTGGAAAAGTTGATCGGACCTGTCAAGGTCATGCTCGACGAATACCAGGAAGGCAAACTCGACGCAGTCTACCTGTGCTACACCAAGTTCGTAAACACGATGAAGCAAGAGCCGATGGTGCAGCAGCTGCTGCCGTTGGCCGCCGACAAGCTCGAAGGCGACAAGGGGAATCACTCTTGGGACTACATCTACGAGCCGGAAGCGCAAACCGTGATCGACGAACTGCTGGTGCGTTATGTGGAAGCGCTGGTCTACCAGGCGGTCGCTGAAAATCTGGCATCCGAGCAATCGGCGCGGATGGTGGCGATGAAATCGGCAAGCGACAACGCCGGTAGCGTCATTGGCGAACTGAAGCTGATCTATAACAAGACACGCCAGGCTGCGATTACCAAAGAACTCTCCGAGATCGTCGCCGGTGCGGCAGCGGTCTAAACCCGAATTTAAATCATATAGAAGGAACGAACATGGCTGATGGCAAAATCGTTCAGTGTATTGGCGCTGTTGTTGACGTTGAGTTTCCGCGCAACGCAATGCCTAAGGTTTTCGACGCACTGAAAATGGCAGGCTCCGAACTGACCCTGGAAGTACAACAGCAGCTTGGCGACGGCATTGTCCGTACCATTGCGCTGGGTAGCTCCGACGGCCTGCGTCGCGGCATGATCATCCAGAACTCCGGCGGCCCGATCATGGTCCCGGTCGGCAAAGCAACCCTCGGCCGCATCCTGGACGTGCTGGGCAACCCGATCGACGAATGCGGCCCCGTGTCGCACGAGAAGATGGCGTCGATCCACCGCGTTGCCCCTGCGTACGACGAACTGTCGCCGTCGCAAGACCTGCTCGAGACCGGCATCAAGGTGATCGACCTGGTGTGCCCGTTCGCCAAGGGCGGTAAAGTCGGCCTGTTCGGCGGCGCCGGCGTCGGCAAGACCGTCAACATGATGGAACTGATCAACAACATCGCCAAGGCGCACAGCGGCTTGTCGGTGTTCGCCGGTGTCGGCGAGCGTACCCGCGAGGGTAACGACTTCTACCACGAGATGGCTGACGCCAAAGTGGTCGACCTGGAAAATCCAGAGAACTCCAAAGTGGCGATGGTCTACGGCCAGATGAACGAGCCGCCAGGTAACCGTCTGCGCGTCGCGCTGACCGGCCTGACGATCGCTGAATCGTTCCGTGATGAAGGCAAGGACGTGCTGTTCTTCGTCGACAACATCTACCGCTTCACCCTGGCCGGTACCGAAGTGTCGGCACTGCTGGGCCGTATGCCTTCCGCGGTGGGTTACCAGCCGACCCTGGCCGAAGAGATGGGCCGCCTGCAAGAGCGCATCACCTCGACCAAGACCGGTTCGATCACCTCGATCCAGGCCGTGTACGTCCCTGCGGATGACTTGACCGATCCGTCGCCGGCAACCACCTTTGCCCACTTGGATTCGACCGTCGTGCTGTCGCGTGACATCGCCTCGCTGGGTATCTACCCTGCGGTCGATCCGCTCGACTCGACCTCGCGCCAGCTCGACCCGTTGGTCGTCGGCCAGGAACACTACGACACCGCACGCGCTGTCCAGGGTACCCTGCAGCGCTACAAGGAATTGCGCGACATTATCGCGATTCTGGGCATGGACGAATTGGCGCCGGAAGAC
>JARXKM010000070.1:16461-18529 GCA_030272785.1 Pseudomonadota bacterium | reverse complement strand
GCTCGAGCCCCATCGCGACGAACAGCTGGACGCCGACGCCGTACTCGCCGCGGCTGGAATAGTAGCCGTTCACGCCGAGGCCATAGCTGCCCAGGCTCTTGTTGAGCGCGGCCGTGAGGCGGTATTCGGGATCGTGGAAGCCGCGCAGTACGCCCAGGTTGAGCAGGGTGCCGTCAGCGAGCAGTTTGTCGGCCGAGACGGCCAGCGCGGCGGCGCCGACGTGCGGTTCGATCGTGTACAGCAGCTGGCCGCTGACGCCGATGCCGGCCACCCGCCGGCTCGCCTGCAAGGTGCCGTCGGCGCTTTTGACACCGTTGGCGGAGAGCCAGCGCAGCGCATTGGTGACGGCAGTGCCGAACTGGTAGGCCGAGACGCGCGCGGCCAGCTCGATGTTCTGGCGGTCCGATGCGAGCCGGTCGCGCCGGACCTGCAGCGCGACCGGCAGGCGCGCGGCCGCGCCGAGCGGGATCGCGCCGTCGAGCTGCAGTTCGTCGCGCGCGCGCACCGCGTCGCGCGCCGGCAGGTAGAACTCGCTGGTGAAGTCGCGCGCTTCGGCATGGCTGGCGCCGACCGACAGGCCGCCCAGCTGGGTCTTGACGGCCAGCTGGGCCAGCCTGCCGCCGTCGCTGGCGGCGGCGATGTCGCCGCTGAGGATGAAGGCGTCGAGATAGCCGTGCAGGCCGAGGTTGGCGTAGCTGAGCGGCTTGCCGTCGAGCGCCAGATGCACCAGGCCGCCGCTGGCGCTAAGCTGCTTGCCCAGGCCGACGTCGACCTGCGCCACCGAACGCGGCTGGCCGTACTGGTCGCGCTGCGCCGTCAGGCTGTAGTAGGCCTGGCCGGGCGCGATCATCGACTGTTCGAGCAAAAAGGTCTGGCGCTCGACGCGCAGCTGGCCGAGCGGGCCGTGGAACACCAGCCGGAACTGGTTGGCGCCGTACACCAGCGGCAGGTCGGCGAACTTGTACTTGCCGTCCGGGCGCGCCTGCTGGAAGGCGACCAGGCTGTCGTTGAAATACAGTTCCACGTCCCAGCCGGGCGGCAGGTCGCCCTGCAGGGTGTGGCGGTCGAAGCGGGTCGGCTGGTTGAGCGGGCGGCTGGCCAGGGTGGCGCCGCCGCCGCTGGCGCTGGTGAGGGCGATATTGGCCACTCCGGGCGCGGCGACGCTGCCGATCATCGCGGTGCGCGCGTGCAGGGGGCCGAGCAGGCCGGCGTCCGGGTCGGTGCGACCGAGCGTCCAGCGCAGGTCGGTGGCGTGCGCGCGCAGCTGGCGGTGCAGGTACAGTTCAGCCTCCAAGCCAGCCAGGTCGCCGGTCAGGTAGGCGGTGTACGCCGCGCTGGTCTGGCCCCCGGCGCCGGCGCGGCGCACGTCGAGCCCGAGCGTCTGGTCGATGAACGGCGCGTCGAGCGCGCGGTAGGCGGTGGCGGCGGGCGCGAAGTCGGGATCGGCGTAGGCGCCGCGCACGCCGCGCGCACCGCGCTGCTGGCGTTCCAGGCCGGCCTGCAGCGGCAACGCCTCGCGCGGGCGCACGCGCAACGTCAGGCTCGGCATGTCGACCTCGAGGTCGACCGGCAGCCAGCGCGCCAGCAGGCGGCTGGCGACGTAGATGTCGTCGGCCTGCAGCTTGACGTGGGTGCGTTCGAGCACTTCGCGCCGGTTGCTGACGCTGACCTCGCCCTGGATCACGTCGAGGCTGAAGCCGCGCTGCTCGTCGAGCACGTAGCCGCTGGCGCGCCCTTCGATCGGCTCGGTGCGGATGGCGATGGTGAGCAGCTTGGCCAGTTCGCCGAGCGGCAGGAAGACGTCGTCGCCGTACTGGTAGGCGGTCAGCGAATCGGACAGCAAATGGGTGTCGAGCCGGACTTCGAGCAGCACCAGGTTGGGGGCGTCCTTGGGCGCGGCGCCGAAACCCTGGGCGAGCGCGAGCGGCGCCAGCAGGCATGCCAGCAATGTCACCATCAGTTTCCACAATGGTTGATAGTTGGTTGCTACGGGTAGATTATTGGTCATCCAGCGACCCCGCCATCGATGGAAAAGACGGCCATTTGGCCAGCAGTTCAAGATTGGCGG
>JARXKM010000070.1:8531-16361 GCA_030272785.1 Pseudomonadota bacterium | reverse complement strand
GTGACGCGCAAGGTGCCGTGCGCCAGCGCGGTGCCGGCCGGCGCCTGCAGCGCCAGCCTGGCGCGGCGCAGCGGGTTCGGCGAGTAGACGGCCACGCCGGCGGCGCGCGCGACGATCTGTTCGGCGCCACCGCGCGGCGCGAAGCCGACCGCCAGGTCGCCGTACACCGAGCTGGCGCCGGTGCGGTCAAACTGCAGCGCCAAGGTGGCCGGCTGGGCCGGCGCGGCCGCCGTCAGCAGCTCCAGGTGCGACAGCGTCACACCGGCCGGCGCCACCTCATGGCGCACGATGACGGGGATCGAGGCGCCGATCAGGGCGGTGAGGACGATGCCGATTTCCTTTTCCTTGCCGGCCTCGACGCTGGTGGCACCGCGCGGCGCGGCCATTTTTTCGAAGTGCAGGTGCGAGCGGTATTCGCCGGCGGCCAGGCTGGCCGGCTTGCGCACCATCACCCGCACCGTCTGGCTGGTGCCCGGCTGCAGCGTGACCTGGCGCGGCGAGTACTGCAACATGTCGGAGGCGAACAGCTCGCCGGCCGGCGGCGACGTGTCGACCGGCAAGAATTGGCCGTCCTCGCCCATGCGCTGGTTGACCAGGGTGATCCGGTAGGTGGCCGGCTCGCTGCCGTTGTTGATCAGGTCGACCTGGGCGGTGCGCTGGTTCTTGTCGAACACCAGGCGGGTGGGGAACAGCATCAGGTCGGCCAGCGCGGCCTGCGGCAGCAGCAGCGCCGCCGTCAGGGTGAGCAGGGTGCGGCGAATGAGGGAAAAATGCATGAGTTTGTCCTTTGCGGTCCGAGTAGACGCGGCCTCACTGGTAATTCACCGTGATGGCATAGGTGCCCGAATAGTTGCCGCCAGCCTGAAGCGGCGCCACCCGCAAGGTCGCGCCCACCAGCACCGTCGTCTTGCCGCTGCCGACAACGGTATTCGGCGGGTCGCTGACGAAGTTGTTCACCGTCATGGTGGCGCTGCCATTGCTCAGCGTTGCCGAGCCCGGCAGGCTGATGGTGGTGAAGGCGAGCGCCTTGCCGGTGCCGATCTCGGTCAGGGTGTACGACGCCGCCGTCACGCTGATGCCCGACAGCAGCACCACGCCGCCGGTAGCGGCGCGCTGCCCGGCCGTGTTCAAGACGATGGTGCCCCCTGTATTGGCGACGAAGCGGCCGAAACTGAGGTTGCCGGTATTGGTGACGACGCCGATCTTGTTGGCCGCAAACGCCGCAGCCGCCGACAGCAGGAGCAGGGCGGCCAGCAGGCGAACGGTGCGTACCGGGCAAGATAGCATCATGGTCGATGTACTGCGCGCTCCCGCATGCGCGGGGCCGCGCAGCTGAGTGCCTAGTTATAGACGACGGTGGCCGAAATGTTGCCGGTATAGGCGCCGGCGACCTGGTTGGCGCCTACCGCCAGGCTGCCGCCGATATAGATCGACTGGGCGCCGCCGGCGCTGAGGGTACCGGTCGCCACCTGCCCGGTGGCGCCGCCGGCGCCGGTCAGGTCGCTCACCTGGGTCAGCGCGATCGGCGTGCCCGGTCCGGTCAGGGTGACGCCGATGGCGTAGGCAATGGTGTAGGTGGCGCTGGCCGCGCCGGTGACGTCGAACTTCGCCGCGGCCGGGGTGGCGCCGCTGGCGGCGGCGGTGACGCCGCCGGTGACGCTGCGGGTGCCGTTGGTATTGACGTCGACCGTACCGGCCGAGGCGCTCGGGTAGAAGCTGCCGAACACCAGGTCAACCGACTTGGTGATGGCGATCGGCGTGACCACAGTGGCAGTTGCCGTTGCATTGGCGACGGCGGCTGACGCGCCGCCGCACAGCGTGCCCGCACCGAGCGCGATGGCGGTTGCCAGGGCAATTTTAAGGCTGTGCTGCTTGACGGCGCTGGTCTGATTCATTTGATACTCCTTTTGTGTTTTATCAATGAGAACGAGTTGGTTATGGGGCGTCCGACTTGGAAACAACGCACAACTTGCGGTGCCGCGCCGGGAGGGGGTATCCGTCTCGCCGGCTGTGCGACTACGTTCAATTTATCATTGCCACTTGCTGAATGGAAACCAAACATGACCGAGAATTGTTCTAAATCACTATCCTATTGGTACCAATTCGACATGAATGTTGGTGTTCGATCATCGGCATGGCTGCCTCTATCTGCGCTTTATGACAACTTAAATTTCTTTTCAGACAGTGCTGCGGCGGCGCGGCGCCGCTCCGGCCACGCCGTGTAAGCGGGTGTAAGAGATGTAAAGTGCGTGCGCAACCGTACAGATATTGTGCTTGCGTCTGCTAAAGTTACTACCAGTCCAGGCAGCCTTGCCTGGCAACCGCCACAAGAGGTCTACCATGAAATCCCTGATCATCGCCGCCACCGTGTTTGCCGCCGCCGCCGCCGCCGCCGCTCCCGCGATGGCGCAGACCGCTGTCAGCATTAATATCGGCCAGCCCGGCTTCTACGGTCACATCGACCTGGGCGGCTACGCGCCGCCGCCGGTGTACTACACGCAGCCGGTGATCGTCGAGCGCCAGGTGCGCTACGTCGGCCAGCCGATCTACCTGCGCGTGCCGGAAGGCCACCGCAAGCACTGGAACAAGCACTGCCGCGAATACAATGCCTGCGGCCAGCAGGTCTTCTTCGTCCAGGACGGCTGGTACAACAATACCTACGCGCCGCGCTACCGCGAGCAGCACCGCCCGCTGGTGGTGCGCGAGGAGTATCGGCAGGACAATCGCGGCCATGACCGCGACCATGAAGAGCGCCGTGAAGAACGCCAGGAAGAACGCGAGCACGGCCACGGCAAGGGCCACGACAAACACGACAAGCACGACAAGCACGACAAGCACGGCAACTGATCGCGCCGCCGCATCGCCGACAATGGCGCCACCCGTTCGCGGGCGGCGCCATTTTTCATGCGCAGGCCGGTCGCATTTTCCGGCCATTTCATGTCCCGCTTGCCTGGTTTCATCGGATAATACCGTCGCACAACGGTATGGATTGCTACTGTTCGAGCACTGCCACCCTCCAGGAAGCCATCATGATCTCAAGCCTGTTCTTCGTTACCCGTCTGACCACCGCGTGGCTGGCGGCCTACCTGCTGCTGGCCATCACGCTGCACGAGACGTTCTTCGCCCATAGCGCCAACACCGGCGGGCTGTTCGTGCTCGGCGCCGTCGTCCTGTACGGTGTCATCGTCACCGGCGCGTTTTCGCACGTGCGGCGGGTGCGCCTGATCGCCGGCGACGTCAATCCGGCCAGCCTGTCGCGGCGCCAGCGCCGGCAGATCGAAATCCCGCTCGAGGCCGGCGAAGCGTTCGACCTGGTCGACGCCGCCATCCGCGAGCTGCCCGGCGCCCACGACATCGAAGCGGCGCGCGACAGCCTGCAGGTGCGTGCGCGCATCAAGCGCTTCAATCCGTACCCGGGCGACAGTGCGCCGTGGCTCGGCTTGAGCACCCTGCGCACCATGCGCAACCAGATCCTGATGACGGTCACGCCGAACGGCGAGTCCGGCAGCGTGACACTGATCTGCGAGCCGGAGCGGGCCGCCTGGACCGACTGGTTCTTCATCGACTACGGCACCAACCTGGAAAATGCCGAAGCGCTCGGCCGCGCCGTCGCGCGCCGGGTGGCCGAGCGGCGCCGCGGCGAGCAGGCCGTCGCGCGCCAGACCGCCACCGAGAAGGAGCTGACGGTGGCCAAACTGAGCCTGCTGCACGCGCAGGTCGAGCCGCACTTCCTGTACAACACGCTGGCCAGCGCCCAGCTGCTCACGCGCACCGATCCGGCGCGCGCCGACGAGATGCTGGGCAACCTGATCACCTACCTGCGCTACTCGCTGCCGCGCACCGAGGACGCACTGTCGACTGTCGGCGAGGAGCTCGAGCGGGCCAGAGCCTACCTCGACATCCTGAAGATCCGCATGGGCGCGCGCCTGCACCTGCAGATCGACGTGCCGGAACCGCTGCGCGCGGTGCTGTTTCCGACCATGATGCTGCAGACGCTGGTCGAAAACGCCATCAAGCACGGCCTCGAGCCGCAGTCGGGCGGCGGCACCGTGTGGATTTTGGCGCGCAGCCTGGATGCGGCGATCGCGGTGACGGTGGCCGACGACGGGCGCGGCTTCAGCGCCGACGGCGCCGGCACCGGCATCGGCCTGCGCAATGTGCGCGAGCGGCTGCGGCTGGCCTACGGGGCGGCGGCCGGCTTCAGCATCGTCGCCAATTTCCCGGCCGGCGTGGCGGCCACCATCACCGTGCCCAACAACACCGCCAGCGGAGCGCGGCATGGCTAATTGCGTAATCGCCGAAGACGAAGCGCTGCTGCGCGCGGCGCTGGTCGAGCTGCTGGCGGCCGCCTGGCCCGAGCTCGAGGTACTGGCCGCCTGCGAGGACGGCGGCGCCGCGCTCGAGGCGATCGCCGCGCACCAGCCGGACGTCGCCTTCCTCGACATCCGCATGCCGGGGCTGTCGGGGCTGGAGGTGGCCGCCGCGCTGGCCGACTGCAGCCCGCGCACCCAGGTGGTGTTCGTCACCGCCTACGACCAGTACGCCATCGACGCGTTCGAGCGCGGTGCGGTCGACTACCTGCAAAAGCCGGTGGCGCCGGCGCGGCTGGCGGCGACGGTGCGCCGGCTCAAGGCGCGCGCGGCCGGCGCCGGGCCGGATGCGGCGGTACTGGCGGCGATGCTGCGCCAGCTGGGCGGCGCGCCGCCGGTGCCACGCGCGCCGCCGCTGGTATGGCTGACTGCCAGCGCCGGCAACGAGACGCGCCTGATCATGGTCGACGACATCGCCTACTTCCAGTCCGACACCAAGTACACGGTAGTGATGACGGCCGACGGCGAGGCGCTGTTGCGCAAGCCGATCCGCGAACTGCTCGAGCTGCTCGACCCGGCCACGTTCAAGCAGATCCACCGCTCGACTATCGTCAACCTGAAGGCGATCGCCTCGATCGCGCGCGACGAGATGGGACGCGGCGTGGTGCGCCTGAAGACGCGGCCGGAAACGCTGGCGGTGAGCCAGCCGTTCATGGCGCTGTTCCGAAATATGTGACACCGTGCTTTGCAGTAGACTAGTGGCGTGTTCGACAATACGGTCGAATACGGTCGAATACGCTATGGTTGTTTTGGGAGAGTCGATTGCGCAGCGAAATCGTGGTGGTGGGCGGCGGGGCCGGCGGGCTCGAATTGGCGTGCAAGCTGGGCCGTAAGCTCGGTCCGTCGAAGGTGATGCTGGTCGACAGCCGCCTGTATCACATCTGGAAGCCGTCGCTGCATGAAGTGGCGGCCGGCACGCTCGACATCCACCAGGAGGGCTTGTCCTACCAGGTGCTGGCGCACGACAACGGCTTCAGTTTCGTGTATGGCCCGCTGATCGGGCTCGATGCCGGCGCGCGCCGCCTGCACATCGGCAAGGTGAGCACCGCCGCGCAGGAAGAAGTGCTGCCCGAGCGCAGCATCGAGTATGCACAGCTGGTGCTGGCGGTGGGCAGCACGTCGAACTATTTCGGCGTGCCCGGCGCCGCCGAGCACACCATTTCGCTCAACGCCACCGAGGACGCCGAGCGCTTCCGCCTCAAGCTGCTGCGCCTGCTGGCGATGGCCGACCAGGACAAGAGCGAAGGCAGGGCGGCGGCGGTCGACATCGTCATCATCGGCGGCGGCGCCACCGGGGTCGAACTGGCGGCCGAACTGCGCGAAGCGAGCGGAGTGTACGCCGACTACGGCTTCGTCAACCTGGCGGCGCTGCGCGACGTCCACATCACCCTGCTCGAAGGGGCGCCGCGCATCCTCGCGCCGCTGCCGCAGCGCGTCTCCGATGCCGCGCTGGCGCTGCTCAGGCAGCGCGCCATCGACGTCGTCACCGACTGCAAGGTGAGCGCGATCGAGGCCGGCCAGGTGCGCGACGCCAACGGCAACGCCTACCGCGCCGACCTGTGCGTGTGGGCGGCCGGCATCCGCGCGCCGCAATTGCTGTCGACCCTGGGCCTGCCGGTCAACCGCGGCGGCCAGCTCGAGGTCGACGCCTGGCTGCGCGTCAAGGGCAGCGAGCACGTCTACGCGCTGGGCGACTGCGCCGCCTGCACCGACCGGCACGGCAAGCCGGTGCCGCCGCGCGCCCAGGCGGCGCACCAGCAGGCCGATTTCCTGCTGCGCACTTTCGTGCTGCAGGCGGCCGGCAAGCCGGCCCAGCAGCAAGGCTACGCCTACACCGATTACGGTTCGCTGGTGTCGGTCGGCAGTACCACGTCGGTGGGCAGCCTGATGGGCGCGCTACGCGGCTTCAACTGGTTCGTCGAGGGCTTTTTCGCCCGCATGATGTATCTGAGCCTGCACCTGCTGCATCACCGCGCGGTGCTCGGCACCATGCGCACCGGCCTGCTGGCGCTGGCGCGCTTCCTGATCCGCCGCACCACGCCGCTGGTCAAGCTGCACTGACCGCACTGCCGGCGCAGCCGGTGGCGGGGCCGGCATGCGGCAAGGTCAGGGTCAGCGCGGTGCCGTGCGGCGCGTGCGGCGCCGGACCGACGCTGAGCCGGCCGCCCAGATAGGCGGCGCGCTCGCGCAGCGCGCGCAGGCCGTGGTGCAGCGCCGAGCCGCCCCACGGCGGCACGGCGGCCATGCCGACGCCGTTGTCGCGCACGGTGAGCATGATGTGCTCGCCGTCGTCGTCGAGGATGACTTCGACCGCGCTGGCGCGCGCGTGGGCGGCGATGTTGCGCAGCCCTTCCTCGAGACAGCGCAGCAGCGCCACGCCCTGCAGGCGCGGATAGCTGTGGTCCTGTTCGGGCAGGCTGGCGTGTGCGCTGAGCTGGTGGGCGGCGCCGAATTCGGCGACCAGCTCGCTGATGGCCGCCTTGATGCCGAGGAACTCGAGCTTGTCGTTCCACAGCGCCAGCTGCAGGTCGCGGTTGGTGTCGATGATGGTGGTCAGCAGTTTCTTCATCTGCGCGCTGCGATCGCGCAGCGCGGCGTCGTCGGGCAGCTGGCGCGTCAGCAGCGCCAGGTGCATGGTCAGCGCCGTCATCGACGAGCCCAGGCTGTCGTGCAGCTGGCGCGCCATCAGGCGGCGCTGGTCGTCCCACGCCGTGGTCACGTGGCCGAGCAGCTCGCTCAGGTCGGCCGTGCGCGCCGCCAGCGGATCCGGGGGATGGTCAGGCGGTGAAAAGGGCGCTGCGCTCATGGGACGCTCATGGAAAAAGTTTCCCAGATAATACAACAGCTTTTCGCCGCATGGCGCCATGCTGGGCTTGCGCCGCGCACGCGCCGCGCGCGATCCCTGTGCACGGTGAAGTGCCGCACATACCTTGCTTATTTTTGCTTGCATGCTGTGGTCTTGGCATTTCGCCACGATTTTCAGTCTACCATCAGGAGCCACCATGACCACCAAACCCATCGACGCCATTGCCATGCTGAAGGCGGACCACCAGGAAGTGAAGGCGATGTTCGCCCGCTACGAGGAACTGGGCGAGCGCGCCAACGCCGGCAAGAAGAAGCTGGCCGAGCAGATCTGCAACGCGCTGACCTTGCACGCGACGATCGAGGAAGAGATATTCTACCCGGCGCTGCGCGCTGCCAGCAAGGCAGCGGCCGACCTGCTCGACGAGGCGGAAGTGGAACATGCCGGCGCCAAGGAGTTGATCGCGCAGATCCAGCAAATGGATCCGGAGGACGACCTGTACGACGCCAAGGTGAAAGTGCTGGGCGAGCAGATCGACCACCACGTCGGCGAGGAAGAAGGGGAAATGTTCCCGCTGGCGAAAAAAACCACGCTCGACATGGCCGCGCTCGGCAGTGAAATGGCGATGCGCAAGGACGAACTGGCAGCGACGCTGTA
>JARXKM010000070.1:0-8431 GCA_030272785.1 Pseudomonadota bacterium | reverse complement strand
CCGCGCTCGGCAGTGAAATGGCGATGCGCAAGGACGAACTGGCAGCGACGCTGTAAACACGGAACACGGAACATAGGCGGCGGGCAGCGCGTCCGCCGGTCTTGGACGATCCCTGTGCCGGCTTTATTTGTCGGCGCCGGCCAGGTGGACGCTGGTGCCGATCGCCTCGATCAGGTGCTGCATGTCGACCGGCTTGACCAGGTGCAAGTCGAAGCCGGCGTCGAGCACCCGCCGCTGGTCGTCCGCCAAGCCGTAGCCGGTCAGCGCGATCAACTTGATGTGGCGGGTGGCGGCATCGTTGCGCAGGCGCCGCGCTACCTCATACCCATCGATGCCGGGCAGGCCGATGTCGACCAGCGCGACGTCGGGCGCGGCCGCATGCGCCATCTGCACCCCCTGCACGCCGTCGGCGGCCTGCTGCACCGCGTAGCCGAACGTTGCGAGCATGGTGGCCATCATTTCGCGGCCATCCTCGTTGTCCTCGATCAGCAGCACGGTCGGCTTGCCGCGGTCGACGCCGGCCGCCTCGCGCGGCGCGCTGGCCGGCGCCGCCAGCGCGCGTGGCAGGCGGATCACAAAGGTGCTGCCGTTGCCGGTGCCGCTGCTGTGCGCGTCGACGCTGCCGCCGTGCAGTTCGACCAGCCGGCGCACCAGCGCCAGGCCGATGCCAAGCCCGCCCTGCGAGCGGTCGATCGTGATGCTGCCCTGCACGAACACGTCGAACACGTGCGGCAGCAGGTCGGCGGCGATGCCGACGCCGCTGTCGCGCACCGTCAGCACCATCTGGTCGCGCTGCTCGTCGGCGCCGACTGAAATGTCGATGGTGCCGCCCGCCGGGGTGTACTTGAGCGCGTTGTCGATCAGGTTGGTGGCGATCTGCTCGAGGCGGGTCGGGTCGCCGTCCACCCAGCCGGGCGTCAGGTCGGTGGTGAGCAGGTAGTTGGCGGTGCGCCCGGTGGCCTTGAAGGTGTCGAGGCAGGCGTTGACCAGCGCGGCCACTTCGAGCGGCTGGCGCGCCAGCAGGATCTTGCCCGACATGGCGCGCGACAGGTCGAGCAGGTCGTCGACGATGCGGCTCAGGTGCTGGCTCTGGCGCTGGATGATGACCTTGGCGCGCCCGACCGTGTCGGGGCCGGCGCCGGCCATGCCGATCAGCGCGGCGGCGCTGCTGATGGCCGACAGCGGGTTGCGCAATTCGTGCCCCAGCATGGCCAGGAACTCGTCCTTGGCGTGGCTCTTGCGTTCGGCCGCTTGGCGTTCTTCCATCTCGCGCGTGAGGCGCTTGTTGGTGGCGCTCAGTTCGGTGCTGCGCTGGCTCAGCTTGTGGGCCTGGCGCTTCAGTTCGTCGTTCTTGGTCGCCAGCGCAACGAACACGGCCACCTTGGCGTGCAGGATCTGCGGAATGACCGGGGTGAACAGGAAATCGGCGGCACCGCGCTGGTAGGCCTTCAGGCGGTCGATTTCATCGGCCAGGAAGGCGGTGACGAAGATGATCGGGATGTCGGCCGAGCGGGCGCGCTGGTGGATCGCCTCGGCGGTCTCGAAACCGTCCATGCCGGGCATGTTGACGTCGAGCAGGATCACGGCGAAATCGTGCAGCAGCACCTGGCGCAACGCTTCCTGGCCAGAGCGCGCCGTCATCACCGTGTAGTTGGTCTCGTGTGCCCACAGGTCGAGCAAACTGGTCAGTGCCAGCAGGCTGGCGGCGTCGTCGTTGACGACCAGGATCTTCGGTTTATCGGTTTTAGGCACGGCGTTCCTGTGCGACTTGGTCTGGGTTTTCGGCGTTTTTTCGGCTCCGAAAAGAGCATAGCAGAAACGGTATTTCCCGTACGCACGATGTGACGCGCGAGTCGTCGTCTCAGGCGAGCTGGTCCATGATAACCACGCCGCGCGGCGCTGTCAAAAGCGTGCAGGCGGATTGAGCCTATCTGATCCGATGGTACGCTGGCGCACATACCCTGGCCGGGCCCTGTGACATAGTCGTCGCATGTCCAGTTCAACCGTATCAATGAGGAACCGGCTTCCCAATCTGAAAGGACTAATGATGAATATCGAAACGATCGTCGACGACCAATTCAAGGCCAAATGCTTCCGTGAGCTCGTCGAAGCACCCATCAGCGCCCTGCGCGGCGTCAGCGCGTCCGACGCGCGCGCCCTCAGCCAGGCGTTCGGCATCAACACCATCGGCGAGCTGGCCGACCTGCGCTTCGTCAAGTGGGCCGTCGCCATCAAGACGCTGGCCGAGCAGGAGACCGATACCAAGGAACAGCTGGCCAAGGAAACCCTGCTCGACGACGCCGTCGAAATGACGTTCCCGGCCAGCGATCCGATTTCGGTCGACGCCGGCATCACCCGCATCGAAGTGGCGCCCGAAAAAGTCGATGCCAGCACCGACCACCAGAATGCGACCAAGGTGGCGGCCAATACCGACGCCAGCGCTGGCAAGGCGAGCAAGGCGACCTAGCTGGCGTGCGCCGTTCCCGCATTCTCTGCCAGACTGCATCTGGCTGCGGGGAGACGTTCTTGTCAGCTTGCTCGGTGCGAGGCGCTGGCGCGGCCACATTCCAGCTTGATGGTTCGCCCGCTTAGCCAAAGTCATCGCCAGCATGACTTTGCGAACTCGCGAACTTGCTGATCTTCCCCCGTTCGATTGATAGCGCTGCCGAGAACGCCGATGGAGTGGCTGGCTGTTGCTCCTATCGGCGTAGTGGACGAGGCGCACCAAGTGGTGCTGCTCTTCATGAACTTCATAGATGCGTTTTTGGCCGCATGCGGCACCGTGCTACGTCCCCGATTTTCCAGTAGAACTAGTCGGGATCACGAATGTGACGATCCATACGGTACCTCTGCAAGATGGTGAAATGCGAGCCGACCGAAGTGAGCTTCATCCGTGCATTCCACCTGATCCAGTTCGAGCTCCACTGGACTGCCGTCACCAGGTCGTTGCCCGCTTCGATGCAGCATCTCCGTGAGAGGCTGGTTAGCCTCCTGAATGACGAACGGCCCAATCGCAGATACGACCGGGCCGTCAAGGCAAAACCAAACCGCTATGCCGTTCGCGTCCTGCGAAAACCTGCTTAACTGAACGGCATTACCGCAATAGCGGGCTTTTCTGCTTGGAAATATTTCTTTAGCAACGTTCCAAATTCCGGTATTCTGGATCCTCTGCAGGTTAAACCTTGATCCAGGGAGAGTCCCCATGTCCGGTACCCAGCGGCTGATCGGCCTTGTGTCGCTCGCCATGTTCATCCCCGTGTGTGCGCTGGCGGCGCAAAGCAAGACAGCACCGGCCGACTTGCCCGGTGGCGTCCTCATGAGCGGCACGGCCGATCAGTTCACCGCCGCTTGCAAGACCGATCTTGACAAGGCGCGGGCCGAGCTTTCGCAACTCAAGGCCATGAGGGCGCCGCGCAAGACCATGCCGGCACTCCATCTCCTCGACAACGCCAACCTGGCGATCAGCGCCGCGAGCGGCCGTTCGGATGTGGTCCAAAAAGTACATCCGGACGAGGCCATGCGAAAGGCCGGCGAGAGGTGCGGGCAGGATGCGGCCGCCCTCACCACCGAGTTGGGTCTTGACCGTGGCGTGTACGATGCCATCGTGGCGCTCGACGTGAGCAAGGCCGACCGCGCGACCCGCCACATGGTCAAACAAACCTTGTCCGAGTTCCGCCGCGCTGGAGTCGACCGCGATGCCCCCACGCGCGCCCGTATCGCCGCCCTGAATGCGGAACTGACCAAGACCACGCAGGAATTCTCCAGGAATATCGCGCAGGGCGCCCGCACGGCGACCATCACACCTGCCGAACTCGACGGGCTTCCGGACGACTACAAGAAAGCGCATGCGCCCGCAGCGGATGGCCAAATCACGCTGAACACGAGCTATCCCGACTACTTTCCGTTCATGGAGTATGCAAAAAGCTCGGCGGCACGCGAGCGCATGTATCGCATCTACAATCAACGGGCCTATCCGGAAAACATGGATGTGCTCAAGCGCATGCTCACGCAGCGTTATGAGCTGGCGAACCTGTTGGGATATAAGAACTGGGCCGATTACTCGACCGAAAACTACATGATCGGCAGTGCAGCGAACGTGGCCGACTTTATCGCCAAGATCACCGATGCCTCGGGCCCCCGCATGAAGGCGGATTACGCGGAACTGCTAGCGGTGGCAAAAGCGGACAACCCCGCGGCCACTGAGGTGCAGCCCTGGGATGGGCCCTACTACGCAGAACGGTTGAACGCCACCAAATACCGTTTCGAGTCGCAAAGCATGCGCCCGTATTTCGCTCACACGCGCGTCAAGCAGGGAATGTTTGACATCATCGGCCAGATGTACGGCGTCCAGTTCCGCCCCGTGCCAGCAGCCAAGGTCTGGCATCCCAGCGTTGAAGTGTTTGACGTGGTTGATGGCAAGAAGACGCTCGGCCGGATTTATCTGGACATGTCGCCCCGTGCGAAGAAGTACAGCCACGCGGAGAACAACTACCTGAATCTGGGCCGTGGCGAGAGCGATTTACCCGAAATCGTCCTGATATGTAACTTCCCCGATCCTGCCCTGGGGCCGGCACTGATGGAATACGGCGATGTAAGAACGTTGTTCCACGAATTCGGCCACACCGTCCACCTGATCTTCGCCGGCCAGCAGAAATGGGCAAACTACAATTACCAGTGGGATTTCATCGAGGCGCCTTCGCAGATGTTTGAGGAGTGGACGATGACCCCGAGCACCGTGCAACTGTTCGCCAAGCACTACCAGACGGGTGAGACGATCCCGATGGATCTCGTCAAGCAGTTACGCCGCGTTGAGGAAGTGGGCAAGGGGCTGCGCGTGCGCAGACAGATGTCGCTGGCCGCGCTCAGCCTGGGCTTGTACAACCGCGATCCCAAAGACCTGGACACCGATCAGATGGTCAAGACGGTGACCGAACAATACACGCCGAGCCGCTACGTGCCGGACACGCATATGCAAACGGCGTTCGGCCACCTCGAAGGGTACTCGGCAAACTACTATACCTACATGTGGTCGCTGGTGATTGCGAAGGACATCCTCACCCCGTTCCAACAGCAGGGATTGATGAATCCGGCCGTCGCGCACAAATACCGCAAGACGATGCTCGATCCAGGGGCCTCCAAGCCGGCCGCGGAACTGGTCAGCGATTTCCTCGGTCGCCCGTATCGCTTCGACGCCTACAAGCACTGGCTGGATCAGACACAGTAACCGGAATGACGAACGGCCCGATCGCAGATACGACCGGGCCGTCAAGGCAAAACCAAACCGCTATGCCGTTCGCGTCCTGCGAAAACCTGCTTAACTGAACGGCATTAGCTGAGCAGCTGGCTTTTTTTATCGGCGCGCCGCGTCCGGACCGCTCAGCGGCGCGGCACCAGCGCGACCTTGCCGGCCGGCGCCTTCGCGGCCGGATGGGACGAGGTGGACGAGTAGCGGTTCTTGCCGCCGCGCTTGGCTTCGTAGAGCGCGTAATCGGCAATGCTGATGAGCGCGTCGACCGTCTCGGCGTCGTCCGGATAGATGCTGATGCCGATGCTGGTCGACAGGTGCAAGGTCAGGTCGTTGATGAAGAACGGCTCCGAGACCGCCTCGACCAGCTTGGCCGCCGGGCCGTACGCGTCCGACAGGCCCGACACCTCGCCCAGCACCACCATGAATTCGTCGCCGCCCAGGCGCGCCACGGTGTCTTCCTTGCGCGACGACGCCAGCAGGCGCTGCGCCACCGTTTTCAGCACTTCGTCGCCGTAGGCGTGACCGTAGGTATCGTTGATCGCCTTGAAGCCATCGAGGTCGAGGTACATGATGGCCGCCTTGTGGTGGTTGCGGCTGGCATGCTGCAAGGTGGTCTCGATGCGGTCCTCCAGCAGGCGCCGGTTGGGCAGGCCGGTGAGCGGGTCGTGCAGCGCCAGTTCCTGCTGTGCGCGGCTGTATTGGGCCAGTTCGCGGTACAGCAGGCGCACCTCGAGCATGTTGTGGATGCGCTTGTGCACTTCGAGCAGGTCGAACGGCTTGCTGATGAAGTCGCGTGCGCCGGCCTCGAGCGCGGCGATCTTGAAGCTGGGCTGGGCGGTGAGCGCGAGCACCGGCAGGTAGCCGCCTTGTTCGATTTCCTTCAGGCCCTTCATGACCTGGAAACCGTTCAGTCCCGGCATCTGCAGGTCGAGCAGGATCAGGTCGTAGTTGTGCTGGCGATGCAGCGGGCAGACCTGTGCTGGCAGCATGGTCGAGCTGACGCTGGTATAGCCTTCGTCGCGCAATATCTCTTCCATCAATTCGATATTGTCGGGCGAATCGTCCACCACCAAAATCTTCGCTTTCAGAATGTCTTCTCTGCTCGGCATGCGGGTCTTCTCGGTCTATGCGCGGTCGCTGCGCAATAATCTATGCCCTGGCCTGGGGCGGGGGTGTACGGCTGCAACGGATCGTCCTGCTTGCGTGGTCTGGGCAAAATCCGGCATCACTCCTGATGATTCCCAATAGTGTAGCAGCCTTCCGAAAGTTTCTTGTAGGACAGTGACTCGTACGCCGGTAGGAACCGTCTCCGCGTTCATGGCGGGGTGCCCAGCAGGTCCGCCACGGTGGCGATCAGTTCGCTCGGCTCGACCGGCTTGGCGATGTGCGCCGCAAAGCCGGACTCGAGCGCGCGGAGGCGGTCCTCGGAGCGCGCGAACGCGGTCAGCGCCAACGCCGGCACCGTGCAGCCGCGCCGGCGCAGCTCGGCCAGCAAGGCGAAGCCGTCCATGTCGGGCATGCCCAGGTCGCTCACCAGCACGTCCGGCGGCGCCGCCAGGCAGGCCGTCAGCGCGGCGGCCGCGCTGGCGGCGGTGGTGACGCTGGCGTGGCAGTCGGACAGGATGCGCTTGATCAGCTCGCGCGCGTCCGCTTCGTCGTCGACCACCAGCACCGTCACGTTCGACAGGTCGCGCGCGACCATGTCCGGGGTGGCCGGCGATGGCGGGCTGTAACGTGCGCGGTCGGGCCGCGCCGCCATCAGCTGGGCGCTGGCGGCCGGCAGCTCGACGGTGAAGCAGGCGCCGCGCTGTTCGCCTTCGCTGGCCACCCGCACGGTGCCGCCGTGCTGCTCGATCAGGTGCTTGACGATCGACAGCCCCAGCCCGAGGCCGCCGTGCTGGCGCGTGGTCGAGGCGTCGCCCTGGCGGAAGCGCTCGAACACGTGGGTGAGGAAGGCCGGCGCGATGCCGGCGCCGCTGTCGCTGACGGCGATCTCGACGTTGGCGCCGGCCGACCGCACCGCCACCTGCACCAGGCCGTCGCGCGCGGTGAACTTGATGGCGTTCGCCAGCAGGTTCCAGATCACCTGCTGCAGGCGGGCCGGGTCGCCGGCGATCAGGCCGGTGTCGGCGCCGTACAGCTTCTCGAGGCGGATCTGCTTGGCCTCGGCGGCCGGGCGCACCGTCTCGATGGCGGCGTCGATGAAGGTGGCCGGCGCCAGGGTCTGGATGTCGAGCTGCACCTTGCCGGAGGTGATGCGGCTCATGTCGAGCAGGTCCTCGATCAGCTGGGCCTGGGCGCGCGCGTTGCGCTCGATCGTCTGCAGGCCGCGCGCCAGGTCGGCGGCGTCGCGCGTGCCGCGCCGCAGCACCTGGGCCCAGCCGAGGATCGCCGACAGCGGCGTGCGCAGTTCGTGCGACAAGGTGGCGAGGAACTCGTCCTTCATCTGGCTGGTGCGCTCCGCTTCGGCGCGCGCCAGCCGTTCGCTCTCGAGCAGCGTCTTGCGCTCTTCGGCGGCGCGCTGGGCCGCCTCGTACAGGCGCGTGTTGTCGATCGCCACCGCGGCCTGCGCGGCGATGCCGCCGACGATGCGCTCGGTGCGCTCGGTGAAGATGCCCGCCTGCGGGTGGCCGAACATCAGGCGTCCCAACACTTCGCCCGAACGCGCCACCACCGGCACCGCCAGGTAGCTGCGCAGCGCCGGCTGGCCGTCGATCATGCAGCAGCCGGGCAGGGCGCCGTAGCGCCCCTCCGCGCCCAGCTCGGCGCCGAGGTCGGCACAGCGCAGGGCGGCGTCGCCGCCGGGGCTGAACTGGGCGAAGTCGGCGGTGGCGGCGCCGGCCAGCGCGCACAGCGTGAACGGCTCGCCGGCGCTGTCGCTGCCGTGATAGATGAAGGCGCCGCAGCGCGCTCCGCTGATGCCGGTAGCGGCGTCGGTGACAGTCTGCAGCAGCGAGCGCAGGTCGCGCTGGCGCGCCAGCGCGCTGCCTGTACTGTTGAGCAGTTCGAGCACGTTCGATTCGTCGCGCAGTGCCTGCTGCACGCGCTTGACCTGGTCGACGTCGGTGTTGGTGCCGAACCAGCGCACCACGTGGCCGAGCCGGTCGCGCACCGCGTTCACGCGCGTGAGGAACCAGCGGAACTGGCCGTCCGCGCCGCGGATCGGGAACTCCATGTCGAACG
>JARXKM010000442.1 GCA_030272785.1 Pseudomonadota bacterium | reverse complement strand
TTGATGATGGCCGAGCCGTCGACCAGCCAGCCGATGGCGCCCATGTCGGCCCACGACAGGGTCGGGTAATTGAAGATGCTCGAGTACTTGGCCTTGCCGGAATGGAGCGCGGCGAGCAGCTCGTCGCGCGAGACGCCGAGCGTTTCGGCGGCGCTGTACAGGTACAGGCCATGGCCGGCTTCGTCCTGGATCTTGGCCAGCAGGATAGACTTGCGCTTCAGGGTGGGCGCGCGGGTGACCCAGTTGCCCTCCGGGAGCTGGCCGACGATCTCGGAGTGGGCGTGCTGCGAAATCTGGCGGATCAGCGTCTTGCGGTACGCCTCCGGCATCCAGTCCTTCGCTTCGATCTTGATGCCGGCGTCGATGCGGGCCTGGAAGGCGCGTTCTTGGTCGCCCATGTCGGCGATCGATTGGACTTGCGTGAGGCCGGTTTCTACCAGTTGCGCGTACATGCTGATCTCCTTATGCCAAATCTGAATGACGATCATACGATACAAGAAATCAGAAGTACACAAAAAATTTGACTCAGATCAAAATTGTGTATCCTGTGGTCATCCATACAATAACCGGAATTTAATCCTGCGCCGATCCGGCACTAAAGTAAACTGCGGCTTCGTCCGTCCGCGCGGCCAGTCGCCCAACCACCCTCGCCTATGAAACAACTGACCAGCAATGCATGGATAGACCACTTTCTCGCCAGCGATCCGCCGCGCTCGAAGTCGCTGGTGATGACGATCTTCGGCGACGCCATCGCGCCGCACGGCGGCTCGATCTGGCTGGGCAGCCTGATCGAGCTGCTGGCGCCGTTCGGCGTGAACGACCGGCTGCTGCGCACCAGCGTGTTCCGGCTGGCGCAGGAAGGCTGGCTGCTGGCCAGCCGCGACCGGCGCCGCAGCGCCTACGCGATCCTGCCGCAGGCACTCGGGCGCTTCGAGCGTGCCTACCGGCGCATCTACGCGCCGCTCGAAGTGCACTGGGACGGCACCTGGACGCTGCTGCTGCTGGCCGGCGGCCCGCTCGATGCGCCGCTGCGCGCGGCGCTGCGCAAGGAACTGCTGTGGGAAGGCTATGCGCTGGTGTCGCCCGGCGTGTACGGCCATCCGGCGGGCGACCCGGAAGCGCTGCAGGACATCCTGGTGCGGCTGGACGCGGCCGACAAGCTGTTCGTCTGCAGCGCCACCGCGCTGGCGCAGGTGGCGGGACGGCCGCTGCCGGAGCTGGTCGGCGAAGGCTGGGACCTGTCGGGCGTGAGCGCCGGCTACCAGCAGTTCATCGACCAGTTCGCGCCGCTGCTGGCGATCGCGCAGGCGCCGCTGGCGCCCGAGCAGGCGTTCGTGATCCGCACGCTGCTGATCCACGCCTATCGCCGGGTGCAGCTGCACGACCCGATGCTGCCGGTCGAACTGCTGCCCGATCCGTGGCCGGGCGCGCGCGCGTACGAACTGGCGCGCACGCTGTACCGCGCGCTGGCGGCGGCGGCCGAGGAGCACGTGGTGGCGGTGATGCGGCGCGAGGATGCGCAGACGGCGCTGGCCGAGGCGTCGTTCTTCCAGCGCTTCGGCGGCCTCGAATAGTGGAGTGCGCGATGCACGTCGACGCGGACCTGCTCGAACGCTGGCAGACCGGCTGGTGCCTGGCGCGCGGCGTGCCGCTGCCGACCCGCGGCGGCGGCGGCCTGGTGGTCGAAGTGGGCTGGCCGGAACAGCTGCGCCGCCACGTGTTTGTCGACGCCGGACCCGCGCTGCAGGCATGCGCAGCGCGCATCGACGCGCCCTACGTCTTGCTCAAGGCGGCGGTCGATTGCGCGCAGATGCGGCGCGCGCTGCCGGCCCGCTGGACGATAGAGCGCCCCGGCTATCTGATGTGCCTGCCCGCGCCGATGGCCAGGCACTGGGCGCTGCCGGACGGCTATGTGGCGCGCGTGGACGCGGAACACGGGGCGCAACTGGTGCGCATCGCCGATCGCGCCGGCGAGACCGCCGCCGTCGGGCGGGTGGTGGTGAACCGCGCAACGGCGGTATTCGACCGCATCGAAACGCTCGAGGCGCACCGCCGCCGCGGACTGGGGAGCGCCTTGATGTGCGCACTCGACCGCCTGGCGGAACACGGTGGCGCGACAGAGCGGCTGCTGGTGGCTACCGAGGCGGGACGCGAACTTTACCTCAGCCTCGGTTGGCGGGTGCTGGCGCCCTACTCGACGGCGGTACTCGCGGCGCCACCGGTGTCGCCGATTTGACACGGCGCAGCAGAAGCCAGGCATCGCTTCCAGTATCATGCAGGGTTCACGCCTCTTTTCCATTACAGGACTTACCATGTCTATCAAGATCAGCAGCCAGTTCGACGCCGGCGCCATCGATATCGTCAGCGCCACAAGCGCCGGCGCCATCGAACTGAACATCCGCAAGGATACGCACGCCGCCATCACCCAGTGGTTCTACTTCCGCCTGCAGGGCGCGCGCGACGAGGCGTGCAGCATCCGCTTCCTCAACGCCGGCAGCAGCGCTTATCCGGACGGCTGGATCGATTACCAGGCGATGGCCAGCTACGACCGGGTCGAGTGGTTCCGCGTGCCGACCAGCTTCGACGGCCAGGTCATGACGATCAATCACACGCCGGAGGAAGACAGCGTGTACTACGCCTACTTCGAGCCGTATTCGTGGGAGCGCCATCTGGAAATGCTGGACCGCGCGCAGATGTCGGAGCAGGTGCGCCTGCTCGACCTGGGCAGCACGGTCGAGGGCCGCGACATGAACCTGCTGGTGATCGGCGACCCGGCCGCGGCCAAGAAGGTGTGGGTCATCGCGCGCCAGCATCCGGGCGAGACGATGGCCGAGTGGCTGGTCGAAGGCATGCTCGACGCGCTGCTCGACCCGGCCGATGCATTCGGCCGCCAGTTGCTGAAGGAGGCGGTGTTCTACGTGGTGCCGAACATGAATCCGGACGGCTCGGTGCACGGCAACCTGCGCACCAACGCGGCCGGCGCGAACCTGAACCGCGAGTGGAATACGCCGTCGATGGAGCGCAGTCCGGAGGTGTTTTTGGTCAAGCAGAAGATGCATGAAACCGGCTGCGATTTGTTCCTCGACGTGCACGGCGACGAGGGTCTGCCGTATGTGTTCGTGGCCGGCAGCGGCGCGCTGCCGAGCTTTACGCCGGCGCAGGCGGCGCAGGAGCGGCAGTTCGCCGAGGATTTCAAGGTCGCCAGCCCGGACTTCCAGGACGTGCACGGCTATCCGGCGGCGCCGTACACCGACGAGGTGCTGACGATGGGTTCACCGCACATCACGCATGCGTTCGGCTGCCTGGCGCTGACCCTGGAGCTGCCGTTCAAGGACAATGCCAACGATCCGGATGCGGAAACCGGCTGGGATGGCGCGCGCAGTGCGCGGCTCGGCGCGGCGGTGCTGCAGCCGATTCTGCGGGCGATTCGGCGCGGCTAAC
>JARXKM010000441.1 GCA_030272785.1 Pseudomonadota bacterium | reverse complement strand
GTGTCGACGATGTGCTCGAGCACGCGCGGGCCGGCCAGCGCGCCCTCCTTCGTCACGTGGCCGACCAGGATGATGGTGATGCCGGTCTGCTTGGCCACCCGGGTCAGCTGGGCGGCGCACTCGCGCACCTGGGCCACCGAACCGGGCGCCGAGCTGAGCGCGTCGGAATAGACGGTCTGGATCGAGTCGATCACCGCCACTTCGGGTTTGAGGTCGGCCAGGGTGCCGAGGATCTTTTCCAGCTGGATCTCGGCCTGCAATTTCAGGCCGGTCGCCTCGACGCCGAGCCGGCGCGCGCGCAGCGCGATCTGCGCGCCCGACTCCTCGCCGCTGACGTACAGGGTGCTCTTGGCCTGCGAGATGTTGGCCAGCGCCTGCAGCAGCAGGGTCGACTTGCCGATGCCGGGGTCGCCGCCGATCAGCACCACGCCGCCGGCCACCAGGCCGCCGCCGAGCACGCGGTCGAATTCCTCGATGCCGGTGCCGAAGCGCGGCACGTCGACCGCCTCGATGTCGGCCAGCGACAGCACCGGCGCGGTCTGCGCCAGGCTGCGGTGGACCGGGTTCGACAGCCGGTTCACGCCGGGCGCCTCGACCACCGTCTCGACCAGCGTGTTCCACGCCTGGCAGGCGGGGCACTGGCCGGTCCATTTGTTGCTGATGCCGCCGCACTCGCTGCAGGTATAGTTGGTTTTTGCTTTTGCCATGGTGTGCTTACATTATTTTGTTGACCCGAAGACCGTCGTTCCCGGGCTCGGCGCAAAGATGGCGTCGCGTGCGGCTACGCCGGCTGGCCGAGCGGGCCTTCGAACACCCGTACCCTTGCCGCCAGCGCGCACATCAATTCATAGCCGATGGTGCCGGCCGCGGTGGCCACCTCGTCGATCGGCAGGCCGTCGCCCCACAACACCACGCTGCTGCCGACGCGCGCGTTGGCGATCGGCGTCAGGTCGACCGTCATCATGTCCATCGACACGCGCCCGATCAGGCTGGTGCGCACGCCGTCGACCAGCACCGGCGTGCCGTGCGGGGCATGGCGCGGATAGCCGTCGGCGTAACCGCAGGCGACGACGCCGACCGTCATCGGGCCGCTCGCCTCGAAGCGGCTGCCGTAGCCGACCGTGTCGCCGGCGACCAGCTGCTGCATGCCGATGATGGCCGACGCCAACGTCATGGTCGGGCGCAGCTTGTAGTCGGCGGCGCTCTTGTTGCCGGGCGTGCCGCCGTACAGCATGATGCCGGGGCGCACCCAGTCGTTCGACAGCTCGGCGGCCAGTTCGGCCTGCTGGAGCACGCCGCCCGAATTGGACAGGCTGCGCTCGCCGACCAGCCCCTGCGCGCCGAGCTGGAAGCGGCGCACCTGCTCGCGGATCGCCAGGCGCGGGTGTTCAAGCTCGTCGGCGTTGGCGAAGTGGGTCATCAGGGTGATGTTGCGGATGCCCGGAATGGCGCGCAGGCGGGCGTGCGCGGCCGCATACTCGGCCGGCAGGAAGCCGAGCCGGTTCATGCCGGTGTTCATCTTCAGGTGCACGTCGATCGGGCTTTGCAGCTGGGTGTACTCAAGCATCTTGATCTGTTCGAGACAGTGCACGGTGCTGTTGAAGCCGTACTCGCACAACAGGCCGATGTCGGCGACGTCGAAGATGCCTTCGAGCAGCAGCACCGGGCGCGTCCAGCCCAGCTCGCGCAATCGCAGCGCCGCCTCGGTTTCGATCAGCGCCAGGCCGTCGGCGTCGGCAAACCCGCGCATGCCCCGTTCGAGCCCGTGACCATAGGCGTTGGCCTTGACCACGCCCCAGATCTTGGCACTCGGGGCGCAACTGCGCGCGCGCGCCAGGTTGTGCCGCATGGAATCGAGATGGATGGTTGCGCTCAACGGCCTAGGCATGGTGAAATTTTTGAAATGGCGGCGAAGCAGGTATTTTACCGGACGTGGCGTCCCCGGCACGGGTGATTTCTTTGGCTTCCCGGTCATTCATGGTATAAAGCAACCCAGACCAGACTATAGAAATTCTAGAATGAATCGTGGTTTTTATACCATCATGGCGGCGCAGTTTTTCTCGTCATTGGCCGACAACGCGCTGTTTTTCGTCGCCGTCGCCCTGCTCGCCGCCATGAATGCACCGCCGTCGGTGACGCCCCTGCTGAAACTGTCGTTCGTGCTGTTCTACGTGTTGCTCGCCGCCTTCCTGGGCGCCTTCGCCGACGCCTTGCCCAAGGGTCGCGTGATGTTCATCGCCAACATGATCAAGATCTTCGGCTGCCTGCTGATCTTCCTGCACGTGCATCCGCTGCTGGCGTACGCGGTGGTCGGTTTCGGCGCGGCCGTGTATTCGCCGGCCAAGTACGGCATCCTCACCGAAATGCTGCCGCCGGAAAAGCTGGTCGCCGCCAACGGCTGGATCGAAGGGCTGACCGTCACCTCGATCATTCTCGGCACCGTGATGGGCGGCACCCTGGTGTCGACGCGCACCTCGACCTACCTGCTCGGCTTCGATGTGCCGTTCATCGACACCGGCATCACCACGCCGACCGAAGCGGCATTGTGCGTGGTGATGGGCATCTACCTGATCGCCACGCTATGCAACTGGCGCATCCCCGACACCGGCGCGCAGTACGCCAGGCAGCAGCGCAATCCGATCAAGCTGATCGCCGACTTCGCCAACTGTTCGGCGATGCTGTGGCAGGACAAGCTGGGCCAGATTTCGCTGGCCGTGACGACCCTGTTCTGGGGCGCCGGCGCCACCTTGCAGCTGATCGTGCTGAAGTGGGCCGAGAAATCGCTGCACATGCCGTACGAAAAGGCCACCAGCCTGGTCGGCGTGGTCGCGGTCGGCATCGCGCTGGGCGCGGCGGCGTCGGCGCGCATCATTCCGCTGAAAAAATCGCTCACCGTGATCCCGCTGGGCATCGCGATGGGCCTGATCGTAATGTGCATGCCGCTGGTCCATTCGGTCAACCTGGCCTACCCGCTGCTGATCCTGATCGGCATCCTGTCGGGCTTCTTCGTGGTGCCGATGAACGCCCTGCTGCAGCACCGCGGCCACGTGCTGATGAGCGCCGGGCACTCGATCGCGGTGCAGAACTTCAACGAGAACCTGTCGATCCTGACCATGCTGGCGGTGTACGCGATCATGATTTCGCTGAACCTGGAACTGAACGTGATCATCGTGCTGTTCGGCCTGTCGGTGGCCGGCGCGATGTGGATGATCATGCGGCGCCATGCCGCTAATCAGGCGCAGCACGATTCGCTGGCGCTGATTGGCGAGCACAAGCACTAGGACGAAGGCAGGCGCAAATCTTGCGCGTTGTTCGGGGCTTTGACGTGTGATTCACCGGCAAGGCCGCACGGGTGTGCATTGCCGGGAATTATGTTCCTGCTCGCCGGCCATTGCGTCGACATCCTTCAACACATACTCGCCATGCCAATGTGCAGCGTGCG
>JARXKM010000440.1:2159-3444 GCA_030272785.1 Pseudomonadota bacterium | reverse complement strand
CCACGATGGCGTCATCGACGACGATGCCGATCACCAGCACCATGCCGAACATGGTGAGCACGTTGATCGAGAAGCCGAGCGCGAGCAGGGTCGCCAGCGAGCCGAGCAGGGCGACCGGCACGACGATGGTCGGAATCAGGGTATAGCGGAAATTCTGCAGGAACAGGTACATCACCAGGAACACCAGGATGATCGCCTCGACGAGCGTTTCGACGACCTGCTTGATCGAGATGTCGATGAAGGCGGAGCTGTCGAACGGGATCGCCCACTTCATGCCGGGTGGGAAATAGCGCGACAGTTCCTGCATGCGTGCGCGCACCAGCTTGGCCGTCTCGAGCGCGTTGCCCGACGGCGAGAGCTGGATGCCGATGCCGGTCGACGGCTTGCCGTTCAGGCGCGCCGAGGTGGCGTAGCTCTGGCCGCCGATTTCGATGCGGGCGACGTCGCGCAGGCGCACCGCGGAGCCGTCCGGATTGGCGCGCAGCACGATGTTGCCGAACTGTTCGACCGTACTCAGCTGGCCGGTGACGACGACGGTGGCGGTGATGGTCTGGCCGGCCACCAGCGGCAGGTCGCCGATGGTGCCCGACGACACTTGCGCGTTCTGCGCGCGGATCGCGTTGTTGACGTCGGCGGCCGACAGGTTGAAGCCGACCAGCTTGGCCGGATCGATCCACACCCGCATGGCTTTTTCGGTGCCGAACAGCTGGGCCTGGCCGACGCCCTTGACGCGCTGGATTTCCGGCAGCACGGTGCGCGAGACGTAGTCGCCCAGCGCGATCGGATCCCATTTCGGGTCGTCCGACGAGACGATGGTAAACATCAGGAAGTTCGAGCGCGCCTTGTCGACCCGCACGCCCTGCTGCACCACCGCCTGCGGCAGGCGCGGGGTGGCGCGGCCGAGGCGGTTCTGCACGTCGACCTGGGCCAGGTCGGCGTCGGTACCGGTTTCAAAGCTGAGCGTGATGGTGCCGGTGCCGTTGGCCTGGCTGATCGACTCCATGTAGATCAGGCCGGGCGAGCCGTTCATCTCGCGCTCGATGATGCTGATGACGCTGTCCTCGAGCGTCTGCGCCGACGCGCCCGGGTAGGCGGCGGTGACGACGATGGACGGCGGCGCGACGTTGGGGTATTGGGCGATCGGCAACTGGGTAATTGCCACCGCGCCCATCACCATGATGAACAATGCGATCACCCACGCAAAGATGGGGCGGTCAATGAAGAAACGGGCCATGGGGGAATCCTGGTGTGATTATTTAGCGGCCGGGGCGGACGCGGCGGCCGT
>JARXKM010000440.1:0-2059 GCA_030272785.1 Pseudomonadota bacterium | reverse complement strand
GCCTTGACGGGCGCGCCCGGCACCATCATTTTCTGGAAGCCGTCGACGACCACCTGCTCGCCCGGCTTGAGGCCCTCGAGCACGACCCAGTTGGTGCCTTGCTGGGAACCGATCTTGATCGGGCGCGGCAGCGGCTTGCCGTCGGCGACGACGATGACGGTGTCGCCCTGGGTGCCGCGCGTGACCGCCTGCTGCGGCACCACGATGGCGGCCGGCAGTTCGGCTTGCGACAGGCGCACCCGCACGTACTGGCCGGGCAGCAGCTGGCCGTCCTGGTTGCCGATTTCGGCGCGCAGGGTAACCTGGCCGGAGGTCGGATCGACCGTCACGTCGGAAAACAGCAGCTTGCCCTTGCGCGACAGCTCGGTGCCGTCGTCCATCAGCACGGTGACTGGCACGGCGGCGTCGCGCAGCCTGGCGCCGGCGTTTTTGCGCAGGCGCTGCAGGTCGCCGGCCGACTGGGTGATGTTCAGGTAGACGTTGCCGCTCTGCTGGATCAGCGCCAGCTGGGTTGCCTCGGTGGCGCTCACCAGCGCGCCCTCGGTGACCAGCGCGCGGCCGATGCGCCCGCCGATCGGCGCCTGCACATTGGCGTAGCCGGTATTGATCTGGGCGATCTGCACGGCCGCCTTTTGCGCCGCGACGTCGGCCTCGGCCTGCTTCTGGGTCGCCACCACGTTGACGTATTCCTGCTTGCTGACGGCGTTTGCTTCGACCAGCGGCTTGTAGCGCGCGGCCTGGGCGGCGGCCTGGTTCAGGTTGGCCTCGGACTTGCCGAGGTTGGCGCGCGCGCTGGCCAGCGCCGCCTGGTACGGTGCCGGGTCGATCTGGAACAGCACCTGGCCGGCCTTGACTTCGCTGCCTTCCTGGAACAGCCGCTTGAGCACCACGCCGTTGACCCGCGCGCGCACCTGCGCCACCCGCACCGGCTCGACGCGGGCCGGCAATTCGGTCTGCAGCGCGACCGCTTCGAACTTGGTGACGATCACGCCCACTTCCGGCGGCGGCCGGTTGGCGCCGGCGGGCGGGGCGCCGTCCTTGGCGCCGCAGGCGCTCAGCAGGACGAGCGCGGCGGCGCTGGCGACGGCCATGCGCGTCATGGACAAAATGGGGGAGCGGGTATCGCGCATGTCGGTGCATCCTTTAGAGATTTGGCGCGGCGGTCCCGCTAGGGCGACTGCGCGGCTGGCTTTGATCGAATTTGCGGATATACTATCACGAGTGTATGTTTAAAGTTTGCAAGACCCCGAAAACGGAGCAAGGCCGATGGCACGCAGGACCAAGGAAGACGCGCTGGCGACCCGCGACAGCATTCTGGACGCGGCGGAAATATTGTTTGTCAGGCAAGGTGTGTCAGGCACCACGTTGCAGCATATCGCAACGGCGGCTGGGGTGACGCGCGGCGCCATCTACTGGCACTTTCTCGACAAGGGCGCGATGTTCAACGCGATGATGGAGCGCGTCAAGATGCCGCTCGAATCGGCCATGCAGCAGCTGGACCAGGCCGGCGCGACCGAGCCGCTCGAGCTGCTGCGCGAAAACATACTGCGCATCTTCCGCCTGACGGTGGACGACCTGCGCGCGCGCCGGGTGTTCGAAATCGCCACGCTGAAGATGGAATTCGTCGACGAGCTCAGCGCGGTGCGCGAGCGGCGCATGCAAAATCAGCTGGAATGGATGGCGCGGGCGGAAATTCGCCTGCGCGACGGCATCGCCTGCGGCCAGGTCAAGCCGGACGTCGATGCCTACGCGGTGTCGCTGGGGCTGTGGGCGATCATCGACGGCCTGCTGCGCGCCTGGCTGCTCGAGCCGGACGGCTTCGACCTGGTGCGGCTGGGCGCGCAGATTATTGATACGCATCTGGCATCGCTGCGCGTGCTGCGCGTGCAGAACGCGCACAACGACTAGGGCCCGGCTTGCCGCGCCGCTCGGGTCAGGCTGGCGCCGACCCGGGCGGCGCCGCGTTGCGCCTAGCGCATGCTGGTGATGATCTGCTTGAGCTTGCCCGAATCGGCGCAGAACGCACGGATGCCTTCGGCCAGCTTCTCGGTCGCCATCG
>JARXKM010000069.1:11057-18698 GCA_030272785.1 Pseudomonadota bacterium | reverse complement strand
TGCTGCTGTCGCTCGACGGCCGCGCCGCCGCCACGCCCGCGCCGGCGCCGCTCGGCGTGCGGCTCGACCGCATCCGCGCCGGCATGAAGGGCGTCATCGACGTCGGCACCGCCGCCGGCGCCTTCCGCGCCGCGCGCTTCGACACGCTGCGCCGCGGCCTGTCCGGCAAGACCGGCACCGCGCCCACCGGCCCGCAGGGCGGCGCCGATTCGGCCACCGTCTGGTTCACCGGCTGGCTCGAGCCGGGCAGCCTGCCCGGCCAGGCCCACCGGCTGGCGATCGCCGCCTTCGTCAGCCACTCGGAGGCCAGCGGCGGCGAGCACGCCGCGCCGATCGTGGCGGCAGTGCTGGCGTCGGCTCTGGCGCACAATCTGGAACAGAAGGGTAAATAGGGCGTTCCAGCGGGTCTGCCCGGGTGCCGATGTGTGGCATGATTTTATGTCGGCACTGTGGCCGCGAACGAGACGAGGAAGCTATGCGCCTGCCGGGAACCCGGTATCAAGAGCACGGCTGGGAACAAGTGCGCAAACTGCTCGGGCAATGCTCGCTGGCGGCGTTCGCCCATGCCTCGCCGGCCCGCCTGCTCGATGCCGCCGGCCAGCACGACGCGCTCGGCGAGTACATCGAGCTGACCGCCGCGGCGCTGCGCGCAGCCGGCCGCTCGGCCCGCGCCGCGGCGCCCGGCAACAGCTATGGCGAAAGCGTGCTCGAACTGGCGCTCGGTCTGCTGTTCGAGCTGCAGGCCAGGCCGGGCGACTGGAGCGCGTTCGCCGCCGCCGTCGCCAACGAACATCAGAAGATCGGCCCTTTCTGGCAGCAGGCCGGCGGCGAGGCGATCCTGCGCAAGAAGGTCAACGACATGTACGCCGTCCTGCGCGACAAGGTCGACGCCGACAACTACCAGGCCGCTTGCGGGCGCAGCTGCAGCGCCAACAAGATCTACGCCTACCGCATGCTCGATACGGCCTACGGCGACATCGCCCGCATCTTCGACGCCTGGCAGCTGCACGCCGGCCAGCTCGGCGCCATCCTCGGCCGCGAGGTGCCGCCCGGCGCGGCGCCAATTGAGGTGCGCCAGCTCAAATCGATCGGCTTCTGCAAGGCCGAGTGGATCATCGCCTGGAGCGCATCGCGCGAAGCTTGCACCGGCGCCGCCGGCCCGCTGCACACCCGTTCGAAGCGCTTTGCGAGCCTCAAGTGCAGTCCCGACAAGATCGCCGCCATGCTGCGCGAAATCGGCGACTACGAGGAACTGTCGGCCAACCGCGACGGCGACTGGCAGCACGACACACTCGAAGCGGCTGCCTGGCTCGACGACCTGGCGCGCGTGTTCGACCAGTCGGTGCAGGCGGCCAGCGAGGAGGCCGACCAGATTCTGCCGGCCGTCGACGACGTGCTGGCCGCGGAGATTTATCCGCGCGAACCTGAACCGGAAGACGACGAACTGGTCCAACATAGAGCGCTCGGTGTTTCACTGCCCCCCCGCTTCATGCAGTTGGCGCGGGCCGAGCAGGACCTGGGCAGCTGGAGCGCACGCACGATGGCCGACAATTCGCTGCCGGTACGCCTCGCGGTATACCTTAAACTGCTCGGTGCGCACGACGACAGCTACCCGGCCGAATGGCTCGACCCGGCCACCGGCGAACTGCCCACCATGCAGCAGCTGGCCGCGCTCGATCAGCTGTCCTTGCCGACGCTGCGCAAGCGGCGCGACGCGGCAATCGCCGCCTTGTTGGCGGCGGCACGACCATGAAGGAGAACGAATTGACGACATCATCGAGCCTCGATCGCAAGCTGCGCGCCGAGCTGCTGCTGGGCCGCCGCGTCGCCGGCGACCGCCTGTTGCTGGCCGACGCGGTGCTCGGCGCCGCGCTCGACGGCAGCCGCCCGCTGACCGCCAACGAGCGCGCCGCGCTGGCCGCCTCGCCGCTGACCCTGCGCCGCCTGCGCCAGCTCGCGCGCGATCGCGCCGCCTGGTCGCGCAGCAGCGGCATGCTGCGCGCCGCCTCGGGCAGCGCCGCGCTGCTCGAACTGGCCACCGACGACAATTGCTGGAGCCTGCATTTTGTGCCGCAGGCAGGCGCCTGGCAGGTGATCCTGAAACTGGCGGCCGACGCGCCGTTCGCGCCCGCGCTGATGCGCGAGCAGCCGATGCTGCGCGTGATCGACGGCGGCGGCGCCATCCTGCTGCAAGGGCGCCTCGACGCCGACGGCGAATGCGAAACCGCCTGGCCCTTCGACAGCGCGCCGGCGCCGCACTTCCAGCAGTTCGGCGCCGTCTTCACGGTCGAACCGCAGCGCACGGCGGCGCCATGATGGGCTTTTTCAAATGGCCGGAGCGGGTCGCCGCGCCCGACACCTCGGCGCTCGGCACCTCTCTGGTCGCGCTGCCGCTGCAATCGGGCTGCGCCATTCCGCCCGCCTGCGGCGCGGTGCTGATCGACCATGGCGGGCGCCCGCGCCGCGCGGCCGACGCCGGCCGCATCGCGCTCGCGCCCGGCGAAACCGCCTACGCCTTCCATCCCGGCCCGTACACGGCAGATCTGCTGCCGTTCGCCGCCGCGCCCGAGCTCGGCCTGCGTGTCGCCTTCGCCATCGACAGCCCCGATCCGCGCGTCACGCAGCAGCGCTTCGACCTGTTCCTCGCCAGCGAGGCCGATGGCCCGCTGGCGCTGGCCGATGTCGGCGCCGCCATCGAGGTGGCGCTCCAGCGCGAGCTCGCACAGGGCAATCTGGCGCTGCCGCCATGCACCTCGCTGGCCGAATGGAACGCATTTCGCGCCGGCTTCAACCAGCTGCTGTACATGCGCTTCGGCGTCACGGTCGAAGAATGCGTGCCGGTCGACCTGGCCGACACGGTCGACTTCGCGCAGCTGCTGCTGGCGCGCGCGGCGCAGCCGATGACGCCACCGATGACGGCACCGATGACGGCACCGATGGCGGCGCCGGCGCGCGATCCGGCACCGCCACTCGCCGCCGCCGCCGCCGCAGCTTCCGCGCCGTTGTGCGACGCGCGCGCGCTGCGCCGCTTGTTCCTCGAGCTGCCGTGCGTGATGTGCGGCCTTCGCCTGGCGGTGCTGCCGCCCGGCCAGCAGTTGTTCCAGCGCCATCAGCTGCTGCTGCAGCGGCTCGACCTGGCCAGCCTGTCGGTGGCGACCATGCCGGCGCTGGGGCTGGCCGCGCCCGGCATGCCGCTCGCCGCGCACCAGCAGCAGCGCCGGCTGCGCCACAGCAGCGCCGCGCTGGCGGCGCTCGACGAGGCATGGGCGCTGCTGGCACGCCTGCAGCTGGCCGGCGGCGCGCAACTGGCGCCGCTGTTCGACGACGCCGAACGCATCGTCGCCAACCTCGAATACGCGCTCGGCGAACGTCGCCTGGCGCTGGCCGACGGCGAGGCCGCATGAACGCCTTGCCTGCCAGCGCCGAATGCCGCAGCCTGCTCGCCGACGGCTCCTACCTCACCGTCACGGCAACGCGGCGCGCGCGCGCCAACCGCGCCGACGTCAAATGCAGCGCCGCCGGCGCTCCGGCGCTGGCCGAGCGCATGCTCGCCGTGGTGCGCCTGGCGCGCCTCACCGAAGCGCGTTGCGACAGCCGCGACCAGGTCGTCGTCAGCATCGACCGCAGCCCCGGCCCCGCTGAACGCGACTGGGAACTGGCGGTGGTGCTGGCCGACCGCATGGTGCGCGGCGTGTACCGGCCGGCCGGCGCGGTACTGGCCAACGGCTGGTCCGACGCCTGGCAGCTGGGCCGCGTCGGCGGCCACGACACGCCGGCGGCGCCGGCCCACGCGCTGCTGGGCGGTCCCGCCGGCCTGGCCCACCTGGGCATGCTGACCGGCCAGCCCGACGCGGCGGCGGCGGTGTCGTCGGCGCGCGCCTGGTTTCCGCTGCACAGCGGCGGCATCAACGACAGCCTGTGCTGGGTCGAAGTGAGCGTCTACCCGCTGGCGCGCGACGGCGCCGAGGAGGACGAGCCGATCGCCGTGCCCGGCCTCGACCTGACGCAGCAGCTGGCCGTGCGCCAGGCATTGACCGGCGCGCGCCATTTCGATGCGCGCGGCCTGGGCCGCTGGCGCAGCGTGGTGCGCTTCGGCCAGCCGCGCTTTCAGGGCAACTCCTTCGAACTGGCGCTGGTGATGGCCGACCGGCTGGCGCGCGGACGCGAGTTTCTGCCGCGCGGGCGCATCATCGCCACCGGTTGCTCCACCGCCTGGCATGCCGGCCGCGTCGATGCGGTCGACGGTTGCCAGCCGAAGTGCGCCGTGATGCTGGCACAGGCGGTGGCGGGCGACCGCCTGCTGCTGCCGGCGGCGTGGGAGAGCGTGCTCGCGCCTGACTTCCTCCAGCGCGTCGCCGACCAGGGCGCCAGCGTCGCCTGCATCGAGCGTATCGGAATCATATGATGGAATCATACGAAGGAATCAGATGAACAATCGCCGCCCCCCGGCCCCTGCTAGAATCAAGCCGGACGGGGCAAAAAAGAAGTCAGAAATATGCCGTACCGATTGAATAACCAGGAGTTCGATATGTTCCAGATGTTTGGATTTGGCGGCGTCAAATGCCCGCGCTGTGAGCACAAGAACGCCGACGATTCGGGCTACTGCGCCCAGTGCGGCATGACGCTCGGCGCGCCGCGCAACGAGCCGGTGCTGCGCGAGAACCGCTGGATTCCCGCCGCCGACGAACTGGCGGTGTTTTTCGGCGTGCGCGAACTGTCCGGCCTGTTCGTCAAGACCTTGCGCGTCCCGGCCACCACCCGCGCCTACATCCTGCAGGGCGACAAGGCGACCGAAGTGCCGCAGGGAGAATACGAAATCGAGGGTTTCTTCACCCGCCTGAACCACCTGCTGCGCAACCAGCACGCCGAAATCCTGATCACCCGCAGCGCCGCGCTGCCGGTCGAATTCGCGTTCGACGACCTGCACAGCGCCGAACACCTGGCCATCGGCGCCAGCCTGACCGTCAGCGTGCGCATCGAGCAGGTGGCCGCGTTCGCGCGTCACTTCATGACCCAGCCGGGCACCGTCACCGCCGATCACCTGCGCGAGCTGTTGGCGCCGTCGGTGCGCCAGCTGGCCGCCGAATTCATCGCCGGGCGCTCGCTGCGCGACATGGCGCGCAGCCCGGAACTGCGCGCCCAGCTCGACGAGCGGCTGCAAGGCGCGCTCAAGATGCGCCTGGCGCAGTACGGTCTGGCGGTGCTGCAGGTCGACACGCTCGCCCTCCGGCACGACAAGTTCGACGCCAACCGCGCCCGCATCGGCACCTTGTGGCTGGTGGTCGACCAGCGCCACGTCGAACTCGAACACGCCAAGCAGCTCGACGAGCTGTACGACGCCACCGAATGGCAGCGCATCGGCCGCGAGGAACTCGAATCGCGCCTGCGCTACCGGCGCACCGAACTGCACCACGACGAGGCGATCGAACGGGCCGAATTGTCGCTGCAGAACGCCGAGCGGATGCAGGCGATCCGCGCCCGCGAGATCGACCTGTACGGCCGCATCGTCGACTCGAAGAACCGCAAGCAGGCGCTCGAGCGCGGTGCCGGCGACGTGCTCACCGAGCTCGAACACGAGCTGGCCAAGAAGCAGGCGGCGCGCGGCGACGAATCGTCCGAATGGGCGCACCTGCGCCATGTTGCGCAGATTCGCATGCGCACCGAGATCGAAATCTCGCAGCAGGAAGCGCTCGAAGCGCGCCAGATGGCGCAGCAGCGCTTTTCGCACCGCCTGCTGCAGCAGCAGATCGAGAACAAGGTCGCCCAGGCGCTGCAGATCGAGGACGAGTCGCGCAAGCGCGCCGAACTCGAACGGCTGCACGCCAACCAGCAGGCCGCCGCGCTGCGCCAGCGCGAGATCGAAGCCGAAGAACACAAGGCCAAATGGCAGTCGGTCGCGCTGGTGAACGCGGCGCACAAGCGCGAGGCCGAGCGGGTGCAGGAATGGGAAGAGCAGGTGGCGCTCGAACGCCAGCGCGAACTGCTGCGCGGCGGCTCGCTGCTGGCCGAGGAAGCGACCCAGAAGGTGGAGGCGATGCGGCGCAACGGCGCGCAGGCCGAATCGATCGCCCAGTACGAAAAGCTGCTGCGCACCATCGAGGCCGACGGCGTGCAGTCGCGCCAGGCGCAGCAGCTCGCGCTCGACGCCGAGGACGCGCGCAATGCGATGCGGCGCCAGTTGCAGGAAGCCGAGTGGCAGCAGGAACTGCGCCGGCTCGAGCACGAGCGCGAGGACAAGTTCGCCCAGCTGGCGCATGTGGCCGACATGGCCCGCATCGAGATCGCGCGGGTCGAAACCATCGGCGCGCTGAGCGACACCGGCAAGGTCGCGCTGGCGCAGGCGTCGAACGCGGCGGCGCTGGCCGATGTCATGAAGACCCAGGTGCATGCGCAAATGAGCCCGCAGCAGCTCGCCGCGCTGTCCGGCGTGGTGGCGGCCACCAACAGCGTGACGGCAGCGGAGGCGGCGCGCATGGCGGCCGAACACGCGCAGCAGGAACGCGCGCGGCGCGACCTTGAAGTGGACAAGGACCGGCGCCATCAGCTCGACCTGCTGAACCTGCAGAACGATGTCAACAAGGCGGCGCTGGCGTCGCAATCGCAGCTCGGCGTCGGCGTGGCGCAGGCGCGCGCGGCGGCGCCGGCGCCGGCGCCGACGCGCCAGTGCGCCAACGGCCACGTCGCGCGGGCGGGCGACCGCTTTTGTGCGCAATGCGGCGCCGCGCTGCCAACCTGATCGGGACGATGCAAACAGCCAGAGATAAAATCCGCGAACTGCGCGCCCTGCACGAAGACGGCCTGTTAAGCCAGCAGGAATTCGACAGCCGCAAAAACGCCATCCTGGATGCGGAGTACGCGCCGCCGGGAGGCATCGCCGCGCCGGCGGCGCTGGCCATGCACGTGCGCCAGGGCACCGAGATCGGCCTGATGGCGGCGCAGGAAATCGGACCGCAGAACCGCCGCTACCGGCTCGAACGGCTGATCGCGCAGGGCGGCATGGGCCAGGTGTGGGAAGCGACCGACCTGGCCACGCACGCCGAACTTGGCCACAGCGCCTGCGTGGCGCTGAAGATCCTGCCGCCGCAGCTGACCATGAGCGCCAGCCACGCCAAGCTGCTGGTCGAGGAGGCCACCCAGGCGCGCCGGCTGGCGCACGAAAACATCGTTCGGGTGTACGAATGGGCGCAGGATCCGGCCACCGCCAGCTACTTCATCATCATGGAATGCCTCGACGGCGAAGACCTCGACAGCCTGCTGGCACGCGAGGGCCCGTTCACGCTCGAACGCGCCACCGAGCTGCTCGCGCCGGTCGCCGCGGCGCTGCAGTACGCCTGGGACAGGCACAAGCTGGTGCACCGCGACATCAAGCCCGGCAACGTGTTCCTGACCAGGAAGGGCGAGGTCAAGCTGCTCGATTTCGGCATCGCCGCGCGCGCCCGTTCGAGCGCCTCGAGCATCGGCCTGGAGGCGCCGGCCAATTCCGGCACCGCCGGCTACCGGGCGCCCGAGGCCGGCGTCAACCAGCGCCAGCCGGCCCGCGCGCTCGACGTGTATGCGGTGGCGGTGATGATCTACCAGATGGTCGAGGGGCGCATGCCGTTCGACGGCGCGCGCAGCGCGCCACAGCACGACGGCGCGCGC
>JARXKM010000069.1:5827-10957 GCA_030272785.1 Pseudomonadota bacterium | reverse complement strand
CAGTGGCAGGTGCTGCAGGGCGGCTTCGCGCTCGATCCCGACGCGCGCCCGGCCACGGTGGCGGTGCTGCTCGAGCTGCTGCGCCATGCGACCGGGCCGAGCGCGCAGGAACTGGCGGCCCGCCAGGTCGAGCTGCGCGCGCAGCACGAGCAGCGCCAGTTGCAGCAGGCGCTGCAGCGCAAGGCGCTCGCCGAGGCTGCCGCCACCGCGCAGCTGGTGCGCGAGCGCGAGCGGCGCGAGCAGGACAAGGCCGAGCGCGCGGCGGCGGAGGCGGCCAAGCGCGAGCGCAAGGAAGTGCTGCGCCAGCAGCTGCTGGACCGACGCGCGGCGGACGCCGAACAGGCGCGCCTGGCCAAGGAAGAGCAACTGCGCAAGGCGCTGCAGGCGAAGGCGGCGGCGGCGTACCGCGCCGAACAGCAGCGCGCGCGCGCCGAAATCGCCGCCCGCAGCGACGCCGAACTGGCCGCGCTGATGCCCAACGCGGGCAGCCCGGTGGCCGACACCGCCGGCGTGCTGCGCGACCGCTACATCGACGCCGACGGCATGGGGCCGGAGCTGGTGCTGATCCCGACCGGACGCTTTCAAATGGGCTCGCCCGAGCACGAACGCAAGAAGGCGATGGAGGCCGGCTCGCAAAAGAGCTGGCTCGATCGCGAGACGCCGCAGCACTGGGTCGGCATCGAGCAGCCGATCGCGCTGGGCCGCTACCCGGTGACGGTGGGCCAGTGGCGCGAATTCGCGCAGGCCACCGGCTGGCGGCCGCAGGGCGAATTCGACTGGGCCGCGCCCGGCTTCGTGCAGGGCGCCGAGCACCCGGTGGTGGGCGTGACCTGGAACGACGCGCAGCTCTACCTGGCCTGGCTGAGCGCGATGACCGGCCAGGTGTACCGCCTGCCGAGCGAGGCCGAATGGGAATACGCCTGCCGCGCCGGCACCAAGACCGCGTTCAGCTTCGGCGACGGCATCGCCCCGGCGGCGGCCAACTACGACAGCAACTACGCCTACAACGGCAGCGCACGCGGGATCGCGCGCAAGGGCACCAGCCGGGTCGGCGAATTTGCGCCCAACCCGTGGGGCCTGTACGACATGCACGGCAATGTGTGGGAGTGGGTGCAGGACGTGGTGCACGATAATTACGACGGCGCGCCCAACACCGGCCGCGCGTGGGAAGAGGGCGGCGACCAGGGCCGCCGCATCTTGCGCGGCGGCGCCTGGCAGTACAATCCGCGCTATCTGCGCTCGGCGGTGCGCAACGGCTCGGCGGCGGCGCTCAGCAACGGCATCGTCGGCTTTCGGGTCGCCCGCAACCTGATTTGAAATTTGGTGTAAATTCTCAGCTTCCACCCTACACCGAAGCGAAGGAACCACCCATGTCGATCACCGTCACCCGCGACCTGTCGCAGCCGATGCGCCACCTTGTCCAGGTGCGCGCGCACCAGTTTGCGATCGACGGCAGCGTCGAGGAGGGCGGCATGGATGACGGTCCGTCGCCGCACGACCTGTACGACGCCGCGCTGATCTCCTGCAAGGCGCTCACGCTGGTCTGGTACGCCAGGCGCAAGGCGATCCCGCTGGCCGAGGTGCAGGTGACGGTCGAACGCGACGCCGGCGCCGAGCGGCAGGGCGTGTACCGGCTGGCCACCACCTTGCACCTGGGCGGCGCGCTGACCGAGGCGCAGCGCCAGGAACTGCTGACGGTTGCCGCGAAGTGCCCGGTGCACAAGCTGATGACGACCGTGACGACCGAAATCACCACCGTGCTGGCGGCAGCATGAGCGTCGACCACTTCCTCAAGGCGCACGACAAGGACCTCGGCGGCGGCTTCACGGTGCGCCGCGTGCTGCCGGCCGCGGCCAGGCAGGCGGTCGGCCCTTTCATCTTCTTCGACCATTTCGGCCCGATCGAGGCGCCGCCCGAGGCCAACCACGACGTCCGCCCGCACCCGCACATCGGCCTGGCGACCGTGACGTACCTGTACGAAGGGGCGATGCTGCACCGCGACAGCCTCGGTTCGGTACAGCGCATCGAGCCCGGCGCGATCAACTGGATGACCGCCGGCAGCGGCATCGTCCATTCCGAGCGCACGCCGCCCGACCTGGTCGGCAAAGCGCGCCGCAGCCACGGCCTGCAACTGTGGGCGGCGCTGCCGCACGCGCACGAAGACGGCGCGCCCGGCTTCGCCCACACGCCGGCGGCGGCGATACCGGTGGCCGTGTTCGACGGTGGCGACGCGCGCGTGCTGATCGGCAGCGCATTCGGCCTGACCTCGCCGGTGGCCACCTTCAGCGAAACGCTGTACCTCGACATCCGGCTCGACGCCGGCGCCGTGCTGCGCCTCGACGACCTGCCGGAGGAGGCGGCGATCTACCCGGTCAGCGGCGAGCTGGCGATCGACGGCGTGGCGCTGGCGGCGCACACCATGGCCTACCTGGCGGCGGGCAGCGGCGCCAGCGTGAGCGCGGCGGCGGGTGCGCGATTCGTCGTCATCGGCGGCGCGCCGCTCGACGGTCCGCGCTTCATTTCGTGGAACTTCGTCTCGTCGAGCAAGGAACGGCTGGCGCAGGCGGCCGACGACTGGCAACAGCAGCGCTACGCCAAGGTACCGGGCGAAACCGAGTGGATCCCGTTGCCGACGCCGCGGCGCTGATACATGGAACTTTCCGGCCGCGCCGCACACTAACGAGGTGGCACAGCATGAAAGGAAACGCCATGAAAATCCCTGAAGACATCCGCATCCCGGTGCTGGTATTCACGCTCGAGGCCATTTTTGTCACTGGCATCGGACTCATCTTCCTGGTGCTGGTGCCGCACTGACGGCGCTGCCCATAGGCGCTACGGCGTCTTCTTGCCGCCGCCCTTGGCGGTGGTGGCGAGCGCGCGCACATAGCGTTCAATATATGTGTGTGCAGGCACGCGCCTGATCGCTTCGCCGATCACCCCGAGCGCGGCGTCTTCGATCTTCCTCACGCGCACGCAGGCCTTGCCCATGTCGAGCTTCTGCTTGCCCGATGCTGCCCATGCCTCGCGAAACCAGGTGACTTCGCTCGATTCGGCCTCGCCGACGCAGCCGCAATAGACGCCCAGCAAGTACACCGACACGTAGTTTTTCTGCGACGCGATGGCCGCGAACGGCAGCGGCTGCTTGGGATTGCAGTGGTAGCCGGCCGGGAACAGGCTATGCGGCACCGAGTAGCCGATCATCCCGCCCTGCATCGACTCGGTATAGCCACTGTCGAGATTGTCGAGGATGGCCTGGCGCAGCGCCGTCACGATGCGGCGGCGCTCGTCGGGCAATTCGGCGAGGTAGTCGGCGACGGTGGAGGCGGACGATTGCATGCATGCTCCCTTAACAAGAATGACCAATTCTAGATCAGCCCGCCGGGGTCAGGTCTGACAATCGGACATTTTTGTGGGGTCAGGTCTGACAAACGGACATCCGGCTGGGGTCAGGTCTGACATTCGGACATTTCAGCGTTAAAAGCGGCAAAATGAGGCGACCTGGTGCGCAAACTCCGATGCACAGATACACGATTCTGCTTTTTCTGATGGCGAAATGGCCGATTGTCAGACCTGACCCCAGATTTTTGTCCGATTGTCAGACCTGACCCCAGCAAAATGTCCGATTGTCAGACCTGACCCCAGCCGGAGGCGGGCCCAGCGGCTGACGAAAGCGTGCGCGGGCAAGGGGAGAACGTGGGAACGGCGAGCAATCGCTCAGGCGGTGTACATGTCTTGCGACAGCGCCTTTTGCAACTGGCCGGACTGGCTGCGGATGATCCAGCATTCCGGATACGGGTCGCTGGCGAAACGGGTGTGGCGCGCAAACTGGCTCAGCCGGTCAAGCGGCGTGGCCGGCGCCAGCGCCGTCTCGGCACCGGTGACCGGGTCGAGGTGCCAGAAGCCGCCAGCGTGGTGGAACAGCAGCGGCATCACCGCCGCACGCGCCTCGCGCGGGAAGGCCGCCAGCGGGAACCCGGGATGGCGGCCAGGCTCGAGGAAGTAGAAGCATTCGGCAAACTCGCCCTGGTCGAGCCGGTGCATGATGACCCCGTGCGGCATCAACGCCGTCACGCTGAGCACGACGATGCCCTTGATGCTGGCCGACAGCTCGATGCGCATGCCCAGCCGCAGCTGCACCGGCGTGTTCTTGCCCGGCCAGACGCCGTCGAGCAGCACGCCGTAGCGCGAGACGTCTTCGATCTCGAAGCCGCGGCGGCCGCGCCGCAAAATGGCGTGGCGGCCCGACAGGCGCCGCGTCAGGCCGCTGCGGTCCTGGCCATCATCGCCGAAATGGGTCAGCAGCACGTCGGCCTCGGGATCGTATTGCTCCCAGCGGCCCAGTATGCACTCGTCGAGCGCGAACAGGCGCACCTGGCGCTGGGCGCCGGCCTCGGGCGCGGCGTTGACCAGGCAGGCGCTGCCGCTCGAATGGGGATGCGGCGCCGCCTGCGCCGGCACGTCGATCTCGATCAGGTCTTCGTCCCAGGCGATGGTGGAAAAGCCCATGTCGACCTTGCCGGCGCCGGCGCCGGCGTCGAGCTGCAACTGGGCGATCGAGGCGTTGCGCGCGGTGACGTCGATGTCGAGCCGGCCGCCGCCGCCGCCGTGCGCGTTGACGCGCGCGATCGAGGCGTCATCGGCCACCACGCGCACGTTCTTGTGGGTCGACAGGAAAATCTGGTGGATTTCGGTCAAGGTGGCGTCGGCGCGCGGCACCAGCAACACCATCGTGCAGGCCCAGCGGGTGGCGGGGTGGCCCGCCGTTTCGCTGTTGAGCTCGACATCGATCTGGTACTGGCCGTGTTCCTTGTCGCGCGAGGAGAATTCGATGAACACCGGCCGCCAGTCGCCGCGCATGGTGCGCACGAAGGCGTGACGCGCGCCGCCATGGGCGATCAGCGCCGAGCGCAGCTGCATGCTGACCAGCGGCGCGCAATTGGCCGGCATGCCGCGCAGTTCGACCTTGATGGCCTGGCGCCCGCCGGCCGCGCGCGGGTCGAAACCGCTGATGTGCAAGTGCGGGCGCTGCGCCTGGCCACCGTCCAAACGCGCGTCCAAACGACCGTCCAAACGACCGTCGGCGCGGACGTCGGCATGCATCGCGGCATGCCCCCCTGCGCGCCCCGCCGC
>JARXKM010000069.1:0-5727 GCA_030272785.1 Pseudomonadota bacterium | reverse complement strand
CGTCGGCGCGGACGTCGGCATGCATCGCGGCATGCCCCCCTGCGCGCCCCGCCGCAGGAACTTCGGCGCGCACCGTCGGGGCGAGCGGATACGCCGGCCCGCTGGTGGCGGGACGGGCGTTGCGGCGCGCGCTGAGCAAGTCGAAGCTCGTCGGTGGTGCTTGCCGCTGCGCATGTCCACTGGCGCAAGTCGTGTCCCCAGGCATCACCCACAAGGTGCAGTGCGGATGATCGGGATTACTGCATTTGTTCATAGTAAGTTGGTCGTGGTGCTCATCCAAAGCTTACGCTCATTTATCCAGTATTCGGCAAGACAAGATCGTACAGAGTGTAACATTTATTTCTGCTGGGCATTGATATTTTCCATTTATCAAGCATATGTTTCGTCGCCGGCGAGCGGGCGCACCACGATGGCGGTCAGATTGTCGAGGTGCAGCCCGGCCGGCGGCGCGCTGCGCATGGCGTCGAACAGCAGCGTGGCCATGGCGCCCGCGCTGGCGCCGCGCGCCAGCAACTGCGGCCAGCGGCCGATCCAGCGCTGCGGCGCGGCGCAGGCCCAGAAGCCGTCGGTGGCCAGCAGGTAGACGGCGCCGGTGCGCAAGGTCAGCGCGCGGCGGTCGCGCAGGTGGCCCAGCCAGGCCGGCAGATTGAGCGGCGTCAACTCGAACAGCGGGTCGCTGAGCATCGACGGCTGGGCGAACGCGTTGCCAAGAATGAACGCCTGGGCGATCTGCGAGCGGTGTTCGCCGTGCACCTGCTGCCACCATTCCTGCTCGCCGAGCACGCCGGCCATGGCGAACGCGGTCGCCGGCACGTGATCGACCGTCAGCGGCAGCGCGTGCTCGGCAGTGATCTCGTAGAGGCGCGAATCGCCGATGTGGTACAGCAGCGGCGCCTGGCCGAGTGGACATTCGAGCAGGGTCAGGGTGGTGCCGGGCCGGCGCGCCGCATCGTCGTCGCCGGCAAAGTCGCGTTGCAGGGCGGCATGCAGCGCGTCGAGCCGGTCGCTCAGCTCGGCCAGCGTGTGGCACGGCGTCATCGCCAGCAGGCCGGCGACGACCGCCTCGGCCGCCTCGCGTCCGCGGCCGTGGCCGCCCATGCCGTCGAGCACGGCGAGGCGCACGTGGCCTTCGCGCCAGCCGTCGACATCCTGCCGCTGCGCCTGCTGGTCGCGCAGGAAGGCGGCGCGGCCGTGCGCGTCGATGAGCAGGAAATTGTCCTGGTTTTCAAGCGCCACGCCGGCGATGGCGGCCGCACTGGTGCCGACCGCGACGTCGAGGTGGGGGCCGAACCGCAACGCGTCGGACGCGGCGATCATCGGGGCAAGCAAACAGGCAGGATAGGCATACCGCCAGCATACCGCGACGGCGGCGCTTTTTAAGCGACGATTAGAGCGGCTTTTCGCGTTTCGCGGTCGCCAGCGCGATGGCGTTGACGATCACGCAGGCGCCGGCGGTGGCGAACGCGGCCTGCACGCCGAAATGGTCGGCCAGGCGGCCCCACACCAGGCTGCCGACGGTGTAGCCGGCCGCCATCACGAACAGGTAGATCGACAAGGTGCGCGCGCGGATGTGCGCCGGGAACGCCGACTGCGCCGCCGCGTTCAGGGTCGACACCGTGGTCGACCAGGCCATGCCGCCGCAGACGATCAGCGGCACCAGCACGGCCAGCGACTTGACGAACGACATGGTGATCAGCATGGCACCATACAGCAGCAGCGCGCAAGCGAGCAGGCGTGTCTTGTCGACCCGGGTGCGCAGGCTCGGCAGGATGAAGGCAGCCATCACGGCGCCGGCGCCCAGGCTGCCCATCAAGGTGCCGAACACGCTCGAATTCATCCGCAACACGTCGCGCACGAATACCGGCAGCAGGCCGGCGAAGGCGATGGTGGCGAAGAACACGGTGCACACGTTGAGCAGGATATGGCGGTAGCGGCTGCAACCGAGGGCGCAGGCCAGTCCGGCCTTCAGGCTGGCGGCGAAACCGCCGTTGCCGTTGCCGTTGCCGCCGGCGGCGCTGCCGGGCAGGCGTTCCTGCCACCACGCCCAGTACACGCCGAGCAGGCCGACGAAGGAGACGGCGTTGACCAGGAACAGCGCGCCGGCGCCGATCCAGTTGAACAGCACGCCGCCGAGCGCAGGACCGACGATGGCGGCGACGTTGTAGCTCAGGTTGTTGAGCGTGGCCGCTGCCTCCACCTCGTCCGGTTCGACCAGGCCCGACATCGACGCCTGCCAGGCCGGCCACATGAAGGCCGAACCGGTGCCGAGGCAAAACGTCAGCGCCAGCACCGGCGCCGCCGCGACGTGGCCGGTGAGCACCAGCGCAGCCAGGGTGCAGGCGCACAGCGCCATGAACAGGTTGCAGAAGAACAGGAACTTGGGCCGGTCGACGGCATCGGCGACGACCCCGGCGAACAGCGCGAACAGGAAGATCGGCACGTAGGTGGCGGTCTGCACCAGGGTGGTGGTCGAGGCCGAGTGCGACAGCGAGGCGATCAGCCAGGCCGAGGCGAAGGTCTGGATCCAGGTGCCCAGGTTGGAGATCAGGTTGGCGCTCCACAGGCGCCGAAAGCGCGCATGCCGCAGCGGTTGCGACAACGGCACTTTCGGGCGCAAGGCGCGCGCGGGGAGCGGGACGGACAGACTGTCTTTGGACATGGTGAAACCAGTCTACGGCGCGATGGTGCTGTGCGTCAACATGGCGATGGTCATTCGCGGCCAGCTATGCTATTTTTCATGGTATTGACAACGTCAGCGGGCGAGCGACATGCAGATAAGACCGATCGAGGCGGGTGACGTGGCGGCGGTGGCTGCCCTGCTGCAGGCGCTGGCGCGCCGTTTCATCGTGCACGAAGCGACGCCGGAAGGGGCGGCGACGTTCCTGCGCGAGAACGACGCCGCGGCGATCGGCCGCTACATCGCCGCCGGCATGGTTTATCACGTGGCGCAGGTCGACGGCGCGCTCGCCGGCTTTATCGCCGTGCGCGAGCGCAGCCACTTGTATCACATGTTCGTCGACGCGCCATGGCAGCGGCGCGGCATCGGGCGGCAGATGTGGGCGGTGGCGCGCCAGGCGGCCTGCGACGCCGGCGGCGACGGCCGCTTCACCGTCAACGCCTCCAATTACGCCGTGCCGGCATACCATGCGCTCGGCTTCGCCAGGACGGCGCCGATGCAAACGGTGAAAGGCCTGCCGTTCAACCCGATGGCACTGTAGCCCGCGCCGCCACCGCGGGGGTCAGAGCCGGCATTCAGACACGGCCCCATCGGTCGCGCTATCGCTGAACCCGCCGCCGGTCACGCCGCGCACGGCCCAGGCGCGCGCGCGCAGCCGGATGGTGCCGTCCGCGCCGGTCGGCAGGCTCGCGCGCAGCCGCTCGCGCAGCGCGGCGCGGTCCGATTCGCCGAGCGACATCGCATACGCCGGCGCCGGCCCCTGGCCGCCGAGGAACGGGGCCCAGTAATCGTCGAAGTCGTGGAAGCTGATGGCCACATCGATGGCCAGCAGCTGCACGTTCCTCAGTCCGGCGCGGGTGAACAGGTCGAGCAGTGGGTCCGGCGCGCACAGCGCAAAGCGGCGGCCTTCGTCGAGGTCGGCGGCGGCCGGATCGAGCGCCGTGGCAGCATCCCAGAAGTAGCGCATGAATTCCATCGTGCCGGCGTAGTCCCACACGTACGCCGCCACCAGGCCGCCGGGCCGCACCGCGCGCGCCATCTCGCACACCGCCGGCAGCGGCTCGGGCACGAAGTTGAGCACCAGGCCGGCGACCGCGGCGTCGAAGTGGGCCGATTCGACCGGCAGCGACTGCGCCTCGCCGACGCCGAAAGTGACGCGCGGGTCGGTGATGCGGGCGGCGGCGTAGTCGATGAAGCCAGGCGACGGGTCGATCCCGGTGACGTAGCTGGGGTAGGCGCGATCGAGTATCGCCTCGGTCAGCGCGCCGGTGCCGCAACCGACGTCGAGCCATTCGAGGTTCGATGCCGCCTGCAGCCAGTTCAGGAAATCGGCAGCGACCAACCGGCTCCAGCGACCCACGTAGGGTTCGTAGAGATTGCCTGTCGCCCAAACCTCATGACTACCGGTTGCCATCTTCGCCGTCGATCGTGACTGTCGTTCCTAATAGTAACGTGTTTTTATGCTGCGCACATACCAGGCTATTTTGTTTCCTCCGCGCGCCGCAACCACAGGCTGCTGACCCAGCCCGTCACTTGCCTGCCGCCCACCTGTACCGACACCTGCCACCAGTCGCCGTCGCGCGCGCCGCTGGCCGTCACCAGCGCTCCCGGCGGCACGATCGCCACGCGGCGCGCGCCGGTGCCGCTGGCGGCGCGCAGGTTCAGGTGCTCGAACACGTGAAAGCTGCGGCCCGCCATCGGCCGCACCGGGCCGATGGGGGCGATGCCGGCGCTGGCCGGCATGTCCGCAGTGTCCGGCAAGGCGCGCATCGCCGCCAGCGCCGGCGCCGGCGCGAGCGACAGCAGGGCGCTGCCGATGGTCCAGCTGCCGGCCGCCAGCAGCGCCAGCGCGCGCAGGGTGGGGCGCCGCCACCAGCGGGCCGGCGTCAGGAATGCCGCCAGCACCAGCGTGACCGCCAGCCCGATGGCGAATGCGCCTAGCGTGTAAGCCATGCTCGCCTCCGTCACGCGTCGAAGCGCAGCACGTAGTGGCCGGCCACCAGGTGGTGGCCGCGCGGCAGCGTGTACGGCTGTTCGGCGCAGGCGTCGCCGATGCTGGCGACGAACTGCATCTGCTCGTCGAGATGGAACAGCGCCTGGGTGGCGGACAGGCGGCCGATCTGGTAACCGGCGCCGGCCAGCTCGAAGCTGAAGGCGTTGCGCGACAGGCCGATGCGGTCGGCGCTGGCGATGTCGTAGCCGTCGGCGCGCTGCAGGAAGCGCGCCGCGTCGAGCACGCGCAGCGCGGCGAGCATCGGCGCGCTGCGGCCGAACACGAAGCGCGCGCCGCCGGCGACGGCCACGCTGAGCGGCTGCGGCAGGCACAGCATCGCGCAGTAGCGCTCGGCCATCTCGGCGCCCACCGCGGCCAGCCGCACGGCGCCCGCATCGACCGGCGTGAAGCTGGCCGGTGCGCTGATCGGCTCGCGCCCGGCGCTGGTGATGGCGTGCAGCTGATCGGCGGCGTCGACCGCGAAGCTGATCACCGCGTCGGCCGCGCTGGCGGCCAGGCCGAGGCGCCGATCGAGGCCGATTTCGAGGGCCAGCGCGCCGGTCTCGCGGTAGCGCGACAGGCGCGGCATGGCCAGCGCCACCAGGCTGACGCGCTGCTGCGCCACCGGCGCGTAGGTAGCGTCGCCTTCGAACGGCGCCGGCGGCCGGTGGCTGAGCGGCACGGCAGTCTGCTCGGCGTCGTCGGCGGTCATGGCGCGCAGCTTCCACACCGCGGCCGGCTTGGGCTGGAGCGGCGCGGCGGCGGCCGGCGCCGGCGCCGGCTGGGCCGAGGCGGCGGCGACCCGGGTCACCTTCATCAGCAGCCGGGCGCCGTCGTCGGCGCCGCCGCGCTTGGCTCTGACGGTGTAATAGCCGTTGAGCGGATCATAGCTGCACTCGAACGCGCCTTTCGGCCGCACCTGCACCTCGATCGGGGCGTCGGGGCCGTCGTTGATCAGCAGGATGGCGCCGTCGCTGCCGAACGGCCAGCCCGGCACGGCGTGGCTGGCCGACTGGTCGTCGTGGCCGATCAGCGCGAGCCGCTGGTTCGGGTAGAT
>JARXKM010000439.1:1960-3472 GCA_030272785.1 Pseudomonadota bacterium | reverse complement strand
CCTGGGTCGCCGCGCGGCCCCATTCGCCGCCGTCCGAATCGGACTTGTTGAGCACCTCGAGGTTGTCGTCGAACGCGCCCATCCACGGCGACATCTTCTCTTCCTCGGTGCCGGGCAGGAAGCCGATGTCCTCGCCCACCGGCACCGTCACGCGGGTGACGATGATCTCGTTGTACAGCTTGGTCTCGAGCACCTGCGCCAGGCCGGCGGCGAGCGCCAGCAGGGTCTTGCCGGTGCCGGCCTGGCCGAGCAGGGTGACGAAATCGCATTCCGGATCCATCAGCAGGTTCAGGGCGAAGTTCTGCTCGCGGTTGCGGGCGGTCACGCCCCACACGTTGTTCTTGCTGTGGCTAAAGTCGCGCAAGGTGCGCAGCACCGCCGTCTTGCCGGTCAGCTGCTTCACCTGGCCGTAGAAGGGCGCCTCGCCGTTCTTCGGCTCGAGGAACACGAACTGGTTCACCAGCAGGGTGGCGATGGTCGGCCCGGTGACGCGGTAGAACGTCGACGAGCTGCCGTTCTTGTTTTCCTGCCAGGACTCCATGTCCTTGCCGTTCTTGTTCCAGAAGTCGTCCGGCAACTGCACGATGCCCGAATAGAGCAGGTCGGTGTCTTCGAGCACATGGTCGTTGAAGTAATCTTCGGCCGGCAGGCCGAGCGCGCGCGCCTTGATGCGCATGTTGATGTCTTTCGACACCAGCACGATGGCGCGGCCCGGCAGTTCGTTCTCGAGGTTGCGCACGACGCCGAGGATCTGGTTGTCGGCCTTGCCGACCGGCAGCCCTTCAGGCAGGGTCGGGCCGTTTTGCAGACGGGTCTGGAAGAACAGGCGGCCCTTGGCGTCCTTGTTGCCCAGCTTGGCGAGCGGAATGCCGGCTTCGATCGCGTGGTCGTCGATGTTGGCGATCAGCGCGTCGAGCGTGCGCGAGACCTGGCGGGCGTTGCGCGCCACTTCCGACATGCCTTTTTTGTGATCGTCGAGTTCTTCGAGCGTCATCATCGGCAGGTAGACGTCGTGCTCCTCGAAACGGAACAGCGAGGACGGATCGTGCATCAGGACGTTGGTGTCGAGCACGAACATCTTGGTGGTGCCGCTCTTGTCGGCCTGGCGGCTGGTGGACGACTTGATGACCGCCTCGACCGGCTTGTGCTTGGCCGGATGCGGCAACTCGCGTTCGGCGTCGATCGGATCCTTGGCGCGCGCGAGCGGCGCGGCCGCCAGCGGCTGCAGCGCGATCGGCATCGGTGCGGCCGCCGCAGGGGCGGCGGCGGCGGCGGCGGCAGGTGCGGCGGGCACCGCCTTCGGCTTGGCCGCGCGCAGCGCTTTCGGCGCCGCCACGGCCTTGCCGCTGATCAGGTCTTCGACCGGGTCGAGTTCGGGCGCCGGCGCGGCGCGCACGGCGCTCTTGCGGTCGGCTTTGGGATAATCTTTTGCCAGCAGCAGCGCGGCCGGCTTGGTGGGGATTTTTGGCAGTGGCATCAGGGTCTCAATCTAAAAAATTTCCGAACGGCGGC
>JARXKM010000439.1:0-1860 GCA_030272785.1 Pseudomonadota bacterium | reverse complement strand
ATAGGCCGGGCCGGCGCGGCGCCAGATTGGGATGATGCGGGAAGCAGATGCGCTGACTCAAAATGGGCGGATGCAATCGATGTTTTACAGCAGGTTGATCAACGGTAAGCCATCCTAGCACTAAGCTACGGCTGGCGCGTGACGAATTCCAGTACTTCATCGGCGTGATTTGCGACCTTCACGCCTCGCCATTCTTTCACCAATCTGCCCTCAGCGTCAATTACAAACGTACTGCGCTCGACGCCGCGCACTTGCTTGCCGTACATGTTCTTCATTTTCATCACGCCGAACTGCAGGCACAGCGCCTCGTCCGGGTCGGAGATCAGTTCGAACGGCAGCCCCAGCTTCGCCTTGAAGCCTTCGTGCGAGCGCAGCGAATCGCGGCTGATGCCGTAGATGTCGGTGCCGGCCGCCTGGAACTGCGGGTGCAATTCGCGAAACGCGATGCTTTCGGTGGTGCAGCCGGGGGTGTTGTCCTTCGGATAGAAGTACAGCACCGTGTAGCGGGCCGCGCGGCCGGCCAGCTGAAACGCCTGGCCGCCGGTCATGACGGCGGAAAAATCGGTTACGGTTGCTGGGATGGGACTGTCAGCCACGGGACTCTCCTGGGCGCGCTGCGATCGGGCCGGGCACGATCAGTTCACCTGAGCGGCCCGGCAATTCGCCCCACGCGACCGGGCGGTCGGGCAGGGGCTGGTGTTGGACTTTCTCGTAATAGTCGGCCATCGACGCCAGCCGGTAACCCTGGGCTTCCCAGCCTGACAATAACTGTTCGAAGATGGGGCTCAGTTTCTGTCCTTCAAGCTCGGCGTGCAAGGTATACACGTGATCGCGCGTCGCGCCCGCCGTCAGGCCGAGCAGGAACGCCGCGACATTGCCGGTGGTGATGGTGTGCCCGTCGATGGTGCGTCCGAGCAGCTCGTCGAGGGTCGGCAAGGTGGTCGGCAGCTGGACGCAACGCGAACCGGGCATGCGGTAAGGCCCGGCCTGCGGATCGGCCAGCCGGCCGTCCTCGCGCAGCATGGCGCGACCGTCCGAGGCATAGGCGTAGCCGGCGGCGTCGTGCTCGGCGAACGCATGCGCGTTCATCTGCCAGCCGGCCGCGCCGTGGGTGGCCGGGGGGTGGCCGAACACGTTGCGAAAGCGCTGTTCGGCCTGGCGCATGATGTGCGAAGTCCAGTTCGCGCTGCTCTCGCGCACCTTGTCCTGCCAGTGCACGTGGTCCCACGTGTGCACGCCGCATTCGAAGCCGGCGGCGGCCACCGCGCGCATCTGCTCGACGCAGCGGCGCCCGATGTCCGGGCCCGGCAGCAGCACGCCGTACAGCAATGTCTTGACGCCGTAGTGCTCGAGCACCGAGGTGCGCGAGACCTTTTTGAAAAACCCCGGCCGGAACGCGCGCCGCAAGGCCCGGCCGGTGTGGTCCGGCCCGAGCGAAAACAGGAACGTGGCATGGGCACCGTGCTGGCGCAGCATGCGCACCAGGTTCGGCACGCCTTCGCGCGTGCCGCGGTAGGTGTCGACGTCGATCTTCAGCGTCAGCAGCGGGCCCGGGGGGCGGATCGGTTCGCTCAAACCATCAATCCATCAGCGCTTTGGCTTCGCCGACCTGGCTGCGGTAGGCGTCGAAGATGTGGCGCAGCGCGTCGGCCATGCTCACCGTTGGCGCCCATTGCAGTTCGTCGCAGGTGTTGCTGATCTTCGGCACGCGGTTCTGCACGTCCTGGTAGCCCTTGCCGTAGTAGGCGCCCGAGCTGGTCTCGACCAGCTTGACCTGCTTGGCCGACTCGGCGTATTCCGGATATTCGGCCGCCAGCGCGAGCATCATGGTGGCCAGTTCGCGGATCGAGAAATTGTTGA
>JARXKM010000438.1 GCA_030272785.1 Pseudomonadota bacterium | reverse complement strand
AATCAGCGATCAGCGTTGCATCGACTCCCACACCTTCTGCAAGCGCTTGACCGACACCGGCATCGGGGTGCGCAGTTCCTGGGCAAACAGCGACACGCGCAGTTCTTCGAGCATCCAGCGGAACTCCGTCATGCGCGGATCGGTATTTTTGCCACCCTGCGCCTTGGCGACCCGCTGGAACGGGGCGGCGGCGGCGCTCCATTCGGCCATTGCCTTGGCATCGCGCGCCGGATCGGCACGCAGCTTCTCGATGCGCACATTGACCGCCTTCAGGTAGCGCGCGAAGTGTGACAGTTGCGCGAACTCGGTCTCGGTGACGAAGCGCTTGTGCACCAGCCCCTGCAACTGCGCCTGCATGTCGGCGGCAGCCTGCGGCTGCACGCCCTGCAACTTCTTCGGCAGGCCGTGAAACTCGGTCAGCACGGCCGACACCAGCCGCGCGATTTCGTTCACCAGCAAGCCGAGGCGTGACTTGCCCTCCTCCTTGCGCTTGTTGAACGCGGCCGCGTCGGTCGGCAAGGGATCCTGCAGGCAGGCGATGTCGATCGCCTTCTGGATGATCTGGTCGCGCAATTCTTCCTGCGAGCCCATCGCCATGAACTGCATGCCCATCTGCTGCATGCCGGGGATGTTCTTCTCGATGAACTTGAGCTGCTCCTTGAACTGCAGCGCGAACAGCCGGCGCAGGCCGATCCGGTGGGTGCGCGCCGCCACCGTCGGATCGTCGAACACTTCCAGGTCGCAGTGCGTGCCCTTGTCGACCAGCGCCGGGAAGCCGATCAGTGTCAGCTTGCCCTGGACGATTTCGAGCAGCTCGGGCAGTTCGCCGAACGTCCACGCGGTCAGGCCGGTATGGGTACTGATGCCGGGCGCGGCAGGCGCACCGGCGGGCTGCGCGGCGGACGCGCCCTTGCCTGGAGCGGCGCCGCTGGCGACGGCCGCCAGCGGCGTCGCCTGCGCGGTCGCTTCGGCCAGCTTCTGGAAGCTCTCGCGCGCCTGGCTGCCGAATTCGGCCTGCAAAGAGGCCAGGTTGCGCCCCATCTCGAGCTGGCGGCCATGCTCGTCGACGACCTTGAAGTTCATGAAGTGATGCGCCGCCAGCGTTTCGATCTTGAAGTCGGTGCTCATCACGGTCAGGCTGGTCTGGGCGCGGATGTCGGCGATGAGCGCGTCGATCAGGTCGCCGCGCGCGAACATGCCGCTCTCCTGCATGCGCTCGCAAAAGCGCGCCGCGTAATCGGGCAGCGGCACGCAGTGACGGCGCAGCTTTTGCGGCAGCGATTTGAGCAGCAGGTGCACTTTCTCCTTCAGCATGCCCGGCACCAGCCACTCCGCGCGTTCGCGCGGCAGCTGGTTGAGGGCGAACAGCGGCACCGACAAGGTGACGCCGTCGCGCAGGCTGCCCGGCTCGAAGTGATAGGTCAGCGCCATCTCGATGCCGGTCACCGTCAGCATCTTCGGAAACAGCTCGGTGGTGACGCCCGCCGCCTCGTGGCGCATCAGCTCCTCGCGGTTCAGGAACAGCAGCTTCGGATTGTCGCGCGTGGCGTCCTTGTGCCACTTTTCGAAGCCGGCGCCGTTGACCACGTCGGCCGGAATCAGCTGGTCGTAGAACGCGGCGATCAGGTGGTCGTCGACCAGCACGTCGAGCCGGCGCGATTTATGTTCGAGGTTTTCAATCTCCTTGACCAGCTTGTGGTTGTGCGCGAAAAACGGCGCGCGCGTGTCGTAGTCGCCGTTCACCAGCGCGTCCTGGATGAAGATGGCGCGCGCCTCGACCGGATTGAACACGCCGTAGTTGATACGGCGCTGGCTGTACACCACCAGCCCGTACAAGGTGGCGCGCTCGGACGCGGTCACCTGCGCGGCGCGTTTTTCCCAGCGCGGCTCGCCCCATGACTTTTTCAGCAAGTGGGCGCCGACCCGCTCGACCCACTCCGGCTGGATCTGCGCAACGCAGCGCGCGTACAGCCGCGTGGTCTCGACCAGTTCGGCCGCCATCACCCATTTGCCGGGCTTTTTCAGCAGCGACGAGCCGGGCCAGATGTGGAACCGGATGCCGCGCGCGCCGAGGTAGCCGGCGCCGGCGTCCTCTTCGCCCTTGTAGCCGATGTTCCCCAGCAGGCCAGTGAGCAGCGCGGTGTGCAGGTTCTCGTAAGTGGCCGGCAGCTCGTTCAGGCGCCAGCCCTGCTCCTTGACGATGGTGAGCAGCTGCGAATGAACGTCGCGCCACTCGCGCAGGCGCACCTGCGAGAGGAAGTTGGTGCGGCACGTTTCCTGCAGCTGGCGATTGGTTTTCTTGTGCTCGATGGCGGTTTCGAACCAGCGCCAGATCTTGACATAGGTGAGAAACTCCGATTTTTCGTCGGCGAACTTCTTGTGCGCCTCGTCGGCCGCCTGCTGGTGCTCCATCGGGCGGTCGCGCGGATCCTGCACCGACAGCGCCGAGGCGATGATGAGCATCTCGGTCAGGCAGGCGTTTTCCAGCGCGGCCAGGATCATGCGGCCGACGCGCGGATCGAGCGGCAGCTTGGCCAGCTTGTGGCCGAGCGGGGTCAGCGCGTTGCTGTCGTCGACCGCGCCCACCTCCTGCAGCAGCTGGTAGCCGTCGGCGATGGCGCGGCCCTGCGGCGGCTCGATGAACGGGAACGTCTCGACGTCGGTCAGATGCAGCGCCTTCATGCGCAGGATGACCGCCGCCAGCGACGAGCGCAGGATTTCCGGCTCGGTGAACTTGGGCCGGGCCAGGTAATCGCTCTCCTCGTACAGGCGGATGCAGACGCCGTCGGCGACCCGCCCGCAGCGGCCGGCGCGCTGGTTGGCCGCCGACTGGGCGATCGGCTCGACCTGCAATTGCTCGACCTTGTTGCGGAAGCTGTAGCGCTTCACGCGCGCCAGGCCGGCGTCGACGACGTAGCGGATGCCCGGTACCGTCAGCGACGTTTCGGCCACGTTGGTGGCCAACACGATGCGGCGCGCATTGCTGATCCTGAAGACGCGCTCCTGCTCCTCGACCGACAGGCGGGCGAACAGCGGCAGGATCTCGACATGCGGCGGATGATGCTTGCGCAGCGCCTCGGCGCAGTCGCGGATCTCGCGCTCGCCCGGCAGGAACACCAGCACGTCGCCGGAGCCGATGCGGCACAGCTCATCGACGCCGTCGACCACGGCCTCCATCAGGTCGCGCTTTTCGCGCGCAGCCTGTGCTTTCGGCGCCGGCTTGCCGGTATCGGGCACGCCGGTCAGCACCTGGTCGCGTTCGACCGGGCGGTAGCGCACCTCGACCTGGTAGAGGCGGCCCGACACCTCGATCACTGGCGCCAGCTTGTCGCCCCTGGCGAAGTGGCGCGCGAAGCGATCGGCGTCGATCGTCGCCGACGTGATGATCACCTTCAAGTCGGGCCGGCGCGGCAGCAGCTGCTTGAGGTAGCCGAGCAGGAAATCGATGTTCAGGCTGCGTTCGTGCGCCTCGTCGATGA
>JARXKM010000001.1:17450-70555 GCA_030272785.1 Pseudomonadota bacterium | reverse complement strand
GTTTCAAGGTCGAGATCCTCGAGCAGTCCGACGGCGAGGTGGCCGGCATCAAGACGGCCACCTTGAAGGTCGAGGGCGAATACGCCTACGGCCACCTGCGCACCGAAACGGGCGTGCACCGGCTGGTGCGCAAGTCGCCGTTCGACTCGGCCAACGGCCGCCACACGTCGTTTACGAGCCTGTTCGTGTACCCGGAAGTGGACGATTCGATCCAAATCGACGTCAACCCGGCCGACATCCGGGTCGACACCTACCGCGCCTCCGGCGCCGGCGGTCAGCACATCAACAAGACCGACTCCGCGGTGCGCATGACGCACGGCCCGACCGGCATCGTGGTGCAGTGCCAGAACGACCGCAGCCAGCACCGCAACCGCGCCGAGGCGATGGAAATGCTCAAGGCGAAGCTGTACGAGCACGAAATGCGCAAGCGCATGAGCGAGCAGCAGAAGCTCGAAGACTCCAAGACCGACGTCGGCTGGGGCCACCAGATCCGCTCGTACGTGCTGGACCAGTCGCGCATCAAGGACTTGCGCACCGGCTTCGAAACCGGTAACACCAAGGGCGTGCTCGACGGCGACCTCGACGAGTTCATCGCCGCCTCGCTCAAGCAAGGCGTGTAAGCGATGGCCCTGGAAAAAAGCGCATTCATCTTCGACATGGACGGCACCATCGTCGACAACATGGCCTTCCACACGCAGTCGTGGATCGCCTTCTTCGAGCAGCGCGGCATGGCGATCGATGCGGACGAATTCTTCCGCACCACCGCCGGCCGCCAGGGCAAGGAGATCATCCGCGCGCACATGGGCGAGCAGCTCGACGACGCCGCCGTGCTGGCGCTGAACCACGAGAAGGAATCGGTCTACCGCGCGCTGTACGCACCGCACCGCAAGACCGTCGCCGGCTTCGATGCGCTGATCGCGCGCGCCAAGGCGGACGGCGTCGCCCTCGCCGTGGCCACCGCCGCGCCCAACGCCAACATCGACTTCACGCTCGACGGCCTCGACCTGCGGCGCCATTTCGACGCCGTCGTCGGCGCCGGCGATGTCGCCCGCGGCAAGCCCGATCCGGACGGTTTCCTGCTCGCCGCCGAGCGCTGCGGCGTGGCGCCGGATCGCTGCATCGTGTTCGAAGACGCGCCGCTCGGCGTCGAAGCGGCACGCCGCGCCGGCATGCGCTGCGTGGTGCTCACCACCACCCTGCCGGCCGAGGCATTCGCCGGCTTCGACAACGTCATCCAGATTGCGCGCGATTTCTCCGCCCTCGACTTCGACGCGCTGTTCGCCGCATTGTTCGCCGCGTGACCTGATCAACCCAAAATAGACACGACCCAAGACCACCATGACCACCGATATCCAGGACCAAGCCGCCCAGCCGGCTGACGAAAACAAGATCATCGCCGAGCGCCGCGTCAAGCTGGCCGCGCTGCGCGACAAGGGCGTCGCCTTCCCCAACGACTTCCGCCCAGAGCACAAGGCGGCCGCGCTGCACGCCGAATTCGGCACGAAGACGCGGGAAGAACTCGAAGCGAACCCGGTGCCGGTGGTGCTTGCCGGGCGCATGATGCTCAAGCGCGAAGCCGGCAAGAAGGCCGCCTTCGCCACCTTGCAGGATGCGTCGGGCGCGCGCGCCGACGGCCGCATCCAGATCTACGCCACGCTCGACCTGACCGGCGCGGCCGCGATGGAAGCGCTGCACCACTACGACCTGGGCGACATCCTCGGCGTCGAGGGCACGCTGTTCAAGACCAAGACCGACGAACTGACCGTCAAGGTGACGACTCTGCGCCTGATCACCAAGTCGCTGCGCCCGCTGCCGGACAAATTCCACGGCCTGGCCGACCAGGAAACCAAGTACCGCCAGCGCTACGTCGACCTGATCATGAGCGAGGAGACGCGCCGCACCTTCAAGGCGCGCACCGCCGCGATGTCGTCGATCCGCCGCTTCATGGAAGACAACGACTTCATGGAAGTGGAGACGCCGATGCTCCACACGATCCCCGGCGGCGCCGCGGCCAAGCCGTTCATCACGCACCACAATGCGCTCGACATGCAGATGTTCCTGCGCATCGCGCCCGAGCTGTACCTGAAGCGCCTGGTGGTCGGCGGCTTCGACCGCGTGTTCGAGGTGAACCGCAACTTCCGCAACGAAGGCGTCTCGCCGCGTCACAATCCAGAATTCACCATGATGGAATTTTACGCGGCCTACACCGACTATCAGTGGATCATGAACTTCACCGAAGCGGTGATCCGCAAGGCCGCGGTCGACGCGCACGGTACTGCGCTGCTGACCTACGGCGGGCGCGAGCTGGACCTGTCCAAGCCGTTCCACCGCATGACCATCGTCGAAGCGATCAACAAATTCGCGCCTGGCTACAGCAACGAGCAGCTGCACGACATGGACTTCCTGAAGGCGGAGCTGCTCAAATTCGGCGTCAAGCCGTTCTCGACGTCGGGCATCGGCGCGCTGCAGTTGTCGCTGTTTGAGGAAACCGCCGAAGCGCAGCTGTGGGAGCCGACCTTCATCGTCGACTACCCGGCCGAAGTGTCGCCGCTGGCGCGCGCGTCCGACACCCAGTCCGGCATCACCGAGCGCTTCGAGCTGTTCATCGTCGGGCGCGAAATCGCCAACGGCTTCTCGGAGCTGAACGACGCCGAAGACCAGGCGGCGCGCTTCCTGGCGCAGGTCGCGGCCAAGGACGCCGGCGATGAAGAGGCGATGTTCTACGACGCCGACTACATCCGCGCGCTCGAATACGGCATGCCGCCGGCCGGCGGTTGCGGCATCGGCATCGATCGCCTGATGATGCTGATCACCGATTCGCCGAACATCCGCGACGTGATCCTGTTCCCGCACCTGCGTCGGGAAGAGTAACTGCTTGGTGGTGGCGATGCGGGGGCTCGGATGAGCCCCCGTTTAGTGTCCAGCGCGCGCGATGAAGTACACCGCGACGACTAACGACGAGATCGCCCCGATAATTCGCCAGGTTTGGGCGTTCAAGCTCGTTTGAACCTGAGCCATTAACCCATGCATTTCGGCCCGCAGCTTTTCATTGTCGACCCGCAGCTTGCTGATATCTTCCTTCAGTTCAATCTTGACATTGTGCAGGCGGCCAGTAGCGTTGGCGTCGATCGATTGCATATCCATCTTGACATTGTCCAGGCGGCTAATCGCGTTGGCGTCGATCGATTGCATATCCATCTTGACATTGTCCAGGCGGCTAACAGCGTTGGCATCTATCGATTTCATATCGAGCCTGACACCCTGAATTTCTGCCTTGAGTTCGACGCGAACTTGTTGAATTTCGAGTCTCACTTCCTGTAGATCGGCCTGAGTCGCATAATTCGACCGAATGACCGCCACGTCCGCTTTTAGCGAGGACAAGTCATCTTCGAAGGAGCGCGAATCATGATTCATACGTCCATGATCCCGCTACGCGGGATCGGCGTCAACGGCCGCACGATAGCATCGGCGCGGCCGTTGACCCGCCTCAGTAAGCGCTACTGAATGACGCGGTAGCAGGGAACATACGTCTTCCCGGGAAGTTTCATGCGGCTTTGCGCGACGAATGACGATAACAGCGCATCCATCGGTCCCATGATGGCGGCGTCGCCGTGGATCTCGAAATGGCCGAATTTCTCGATCGCGCGGATCCCCTCATCCTTGACGTTACCCGCCACCACGCCGGAAAACGCGCGCCGCAGATTGGCCGCCAGCAGGTGCGTTTCCTGGTTCTTGTGCAGGCTCAGGCCGCGCATATTCTCGTGGGTCGGCTTGAACGGCCGCTGGAATTCCTCGTCGATTTTCAGCAGCCAGTTGAAGTAATAGGCGTCGCTGCGCGACTTGCGGAATTCGCGCACTTCCTTGATCGCCAGCTGCATTTCGCGCGCCACCATTTCGGGATCGTCGACGATGATCTTGTAGCGCTGTTGCGCCGCTTCGCCCAGGGTCGCGCCGATGAATTCGTTGATCTGCCTGAAGTAATCGCGCGCCGATTCGGGCCCCGTGAAAATGAGCGGATAGGGAATGTCGACGTTATCCGGATGCAGCAGGATGCCGAGGATGTAGAGGATTTCCTCGGCGGTGCCGGCGCCGCCCGGGAACACTATGATCCCGTGGCCGGTGCGGACAAATGCCTCGAGCCGTTTTTCGATATCGGGCATGATGACCAGGTCGTTGACGATCGGGTTCGGCGATTCAGCGGCGATAATGCCAGGCTCCGAAATACCGAGATAGCGGCCGCCGGTCAGGCGCTGCTTGGCGTGGCCGATGGTGGCGCCCTTCATCGGCCCCTTCATCGCGCCCGGGCCGCAGCCGGTGCAGATATCGAGGTCGCGCAGGCCCATCTGGTAGCCGACCTCTTTCGAATAATTGTATTCGATCCGGTTGATCGAATGGCCGCCCCAGCACACCACCAGGTTCGGATTGCGCTGCGGGCGCAGCACGTTGGCGTTGCGCAGGATGTGGAATACCGAATCGGTGATGCCTTCCGAGCGCGACATGTCGAATTTCGGATTATCGGTCACCTCGTTGCTGACGAAGACGATATCGCGCAGCACCGCGAACAGGTGCTCGTGGATCCCCTTGATCATTTTGCCGTCGACGAAAGCGATCGCCGGCGCGCCCTTGATATCGAGCTTGATGCCGCGCTCGCGCTGCACGATGCTGATGTCAAAGGACTTGTAGCGCTCCAGCAGTTCCTTGCCATCGTCGATCGAGCTGCCGCAGTTCAGTACCGCCAGCGCGCAATTACGGAAGATCTGATACAAGCCGCCCTGGCTGGTATCGAGCAGCTTGGCGACTTCCGCCTTCGACAGCACTTCGAGATGGCCTTCCGGGGAAATCAGGGTATCGACGACGTCGTGGTCCATGGTGCGAATTCCTTTTCTGTTTCTATAAAACGAACGAGCCTGCAATGCCAATATACGACAACTGGCGGCACTTTGGGTTGCAGATTGCGGCGGCGGTGCGCAAGGCCAGGCGCGCTGTAAATAGCACATATGGCAAAAGTTCGCTGGCGCTGACCGATTTACATTAAAATGCGCCCAATGGCATCGAGGGCCCGGGCAAACAGCACAACCTGCGACGGTTCGGGGTCGCGACAGCGCCAAATGATTTATCCATTCATTACTACAATCGGGAGAACCCGCATGAGCGGTGCAGTTACACCTGGCCAGTCGGTCGCCATACCTGAATTCAAGCAGATCCTGGGTCATCCAAGTCCGCTGTGGATGTTGTTCATGACCGAATTCTGGGAACGCTTCGCGTTTTACGGCATCCGCTGGGCACTGGTGCTCTACATCGTCACCCAATTCTACGCCGGCGCCGCTGCCGGACAGGCCGATGCCAACCTCACCTACGGCTCCTACCTCGCGCTGGTGTATGCCGGCGCGGTATTCGGCGGTTACGTCGCCGACCGCGTGATTGGTTATCAGCGTTCGATCCTGATCGGCGCCGCCTTCATGGCCGCCGGCCTGTTCGCCATCACCATCCCCGATCCGAACGTTTTCAAGCTCGGCCTGGCCACCATCATCGTCGGCAATGGCATGTTCAAGCCGAACATTTCGACCATGGTCGGCAAGCTGTATTCGGTCAGCGACCCGCGCCGCGATTCCGGCTTCACGATTTTCTACATGGGCATCAATACCGGCGCGTTCATCGCCCCGATCCTGACCCAGATCCTGGCGCAGCAGGTATTCAACACCGGCGACACGCCGGCGTATAAAGTGGTGTTCTTCGCCTCCGGCGTCGGCATGCTGATCAGCCTGGTCTGGTTTGCCATCGGCCGCAAGGCACTCAAGGGCATCGGCGCGCCGGCAGCAGACGCGCAAAGCCCGATGCGGATGGTATTCGTGGCGGTCGGCGCGCTGTTCGTCATCCCGGTCGTCTACTTCCTGCTCAAGGCCGGCGCCAATAACCTGCAGGTCGTATTAACGATCCTGTTCGTCATCCTGGCGGCCATGCTGATGATCGAAGGTATCCGCGAAGGCAAAGTCGCGCGCGACAAGACCATCGCCATGATGATCATCTTCGCCTTCAATATTCTGTTCTGGATGTTTTTCGAACAGGCCGGCAGTTCGTTTACCTTCCTGGCCGATAACATCGTCAACCGCCGGCTGGGCAGCTTCGAATTCCCGACCGCCTGGTTCCAGAGCGTCAACTCGATCGCCATCATTGTCTGCGCACCGATTGTCGCCTGGATCTGGGTGGTGCTGGCCAAGCGCAACGTCAATCCCTCGATTCCGCGCAAATTCGGCCTAGGCATCATCTTCAACGCAGTCGCCTTCGGCCTGCTGATGTATGCGCTGTCGCACCTGGTCGGCGTCGACAACAAGATCCCGTTCTGGACGCTGTTCGCGGTGTACTGCATCCAATCGATAGGCGAGCTGTGCCTCTCGCCGATCGGCCTGTCGATGGTCACCAAGCTGGCGCCGACCCGGCTGGTGGGTCTGGGCATGGGCGGCTGGTTCCTCTCGACGGGGATCGGCAACAACCTGTCGGGCATCTTCGCCAGCTATGTCAGCGGCGAGACCGGCATGTCGGTGCCCTCGGCGCTGAGCGGCTACACCTTCGGCTTCTGGTCGCTGATGGCAGGCGGCGTCCTGTTGCTGCTGCTCGCCCCGTTGATCCAGAAACTGATGCACGGCGTCAAGTAACCCACCAAGTGGGGTCAGGTCTGACAATCGGACTTTTTGCCGGGGTCAGGTCTGACAATCGGACATTTTGCCGGGGTCAGGTCTGACAATCGGACATTTCCGCGGACTCAGGCGTGCCAGATCAGCGGTTTCTCACCCATCCGGGGCAGGCAACCGACCTGATCAGCCGCCGAAACCGTCAAATTTGTCCGAATGTCAGACCTGACCCCAGTTTTTTGTCCGAATGTCAGACCTGACCCCGGTTTTTTGTCCGAATGTCAGACCTGACCCCAGCATTGCTTAGGGGGAAGGCGCGAGCGCGCGGCGCATGTCGTCCATTTCGGCCACCAGCCAGGCGCGAAAGCGCTGCACCTTGGGCATGCTTTCCTTGCTGCGGTTGACCAGGAAGCGGTAGCCGCTGCCAAACGGCGCGCTGCGACAGTTGATCTGCCGCAGCGATCCCTTGAGGATGTCCTGGAACGCGATCCCGTACGCCACCAGCGCAATCCCCTGCCCCGCCACCGCCGCCTGCGCCAGCACACCCCAGTGACTGTAGCCGCGCGAGAAATCGTATTTCCCCTTGAGCGCCTTGTTTTCATTGAGCAGCTGCAGCCACGATTCGGGCGTCTTTTCATACAGCAGCGGGAAATTCGGCAGGTCGGCCAGCGTCAGCTCGAGCTGCCCCTCGGCCAGCAAATCCGGGCTGTACACGGCGATCAGGCGCTCGCGGAACAACAACGCCGGATCGCTGTCCATCACCGGTCCATAACGCACCGCGACGTCCATGCTGTCGTCCTCCAGGTCGACCGGCGCATCGTTCGAGTCGATCCGGATGTCAAGCTCGGGATACAGCTTGGTGAACCGGTGCATGCGCGGCACCAGCCACTTGATGGCGAACGAATGGGTCGTCGAGATGCGTAGGATCGCCTCTTCGTCGCCACCTTGAAGCGCGCCGATCTTGCCGCGCAAATCGCCCAGCAGGCGCCGCACCGTGATCGCCAGCTCCTGCCCCTTGGCCGTCAGCGTGATATGACGCGGATGGCGGATGAACAGCGCGAAGCCGACCCCTTCCTCCAGATGCTTGACCTGCTGGCTGATCGCCGCCGGCGTCTTGTGCAGCTCCTGCGCGGCCAGCTTGAAACTGCCCCAGCGCGCCGCGCAATCGAAGTCGATCAGCCCGGACAGGCTGCGCAGCGGCTTCATGCCTCCTCCCCGCTCACATTCGAGCATAAGTTTTTCTTGCTCATAGCCTTAATTTTTCTCGTTTGATGGTTCGCGCCTGCGGGGAGAAAATATAACCGATTCGATAAGGAAACGCCATGCGCAAGAATATATTGGTTATCGGTGGCACCCGCTACTTCGGCAAACTGCTGGTCCAGCGCCTGCTGCAGGCCGGCCATCGCGTCACCATCGCCACCCGCGGCCTGGCGTCCGATCCGTTCGGCGCCCGCATCGAACGCATCCGGGTCGACCGCCGCAACGAGCCGGCCATGCGCGCCGCCTTCGCCAACCCGCCTGGCTACGACATCGTCTATGACCAGATGTGCTACAACCCGATCGACGCGGCCATCTCGGCGCGCGTTTTCGCCGGCAAGGTCGGACGCTACATCATGGCCTCGACCATCGACGTCTACCGTCCGCTGCTGGGCAGCGAGGAAGCGCCGTTCGCCGAAACGGCCGTCAACGTCATGGCGCAGCCGATCGACACCCGCTATCCGTGGCACGATCCGCGCCTGGCGTGCGAAAGCTACGTCACAGGCAAGCTGCAAGCCGAGGCCTATTTCTACCGCGAGGGTTCGCTGCCGGTGGTGACGGTGCGGATCGGCCACGTGCTGGCCGGCGCCGAGGATTTCACCGGCCGCCTGGCCCACTACGTCGACCTGGTACGCCAGCATGCGCCGCTGCGTTATTCGAACGCGGCCGCGGCCAGTTCGTTCATGTCGATCCAGACCGTCGCCGATTTCCTGGTATGGTGCGGCGCGCAGGAGTTCACGGGCCCGGTCAACGCCGCCTGCGACGGCGCCTTGTCCGCCTTCGACATCTATCACCGCGTCGGCATGGCGCTCGACGAGCCGGTCAAGGCGCTGCCGATGGCGCAGACGGCGCCGGCCGGCGAACTGAGTCCCTTCGACCTGCCCTCGCCGATGATCGCCGATACCAGCCGCGCAGCGCAACTTGGCTACCGCTTCGGCCACAGCGACGAGTGGCTCGATACCTTGATCCGCCAGCACGACCTGGCGTTCGTCTAGCCATCTACGACTGCTCCTTCTCGCGCCCTATCCAGTACAGCAGGAAGGCGATGCCGGCGTACGGAATGAGCGAGAGCAGGTCGGACGCGGCGCCGCCGAAAAACGGATTGGCCTTGTCGGCCCACGCGCTCAGCGCGCTGTCGAAATCGGTCATCACGCCGGCGGTGATGGCGATCACGATGCCGGCCAGCGCGCCGCCGGCGATGTAGCCCGAGGCCAGCAAGGTGCCGTCACTGCGGTCGCCCGCCGCCTGCTGTTCTTCTTCGTTCAGGCCGGCGTTGTGCGACAGCGCGCCATTGCGGCGGTCGACCAGCCAGCGGATAAAGCCGCCCACCGCGATCGGCAGGGTCGACACCAGCGGCAGGTACACGCCGACCGAAAACGCCAGCGATTGCACGCCCGCCATCTCCAGCACGATCGAGATCATCACCCCCAGCAGCACCAGCGTCCATGGCAGCTGCCGGTCAAGGATGCCCTTGATAATGTAGGACATCAGCACCGCCTTCGGCGCATCGTACTTCTTCACTTCCGAGCCGTCCGGCCGCGTGTGATGGGTGCCGTTGATGCCCGGGTCGACCAGGTAGGCGAGCTTGCCGTCGGCTGCGACCAGGTATTTGCCGGCCGGACCGCCCACCGTGTCGGTCTTGTGCCATACCATGTACGTGGCATGGTCGGCCGCCGCCTGCGGCCCTTGCAGCTGCGCCGTCGCGGTCAGCTTCGAGGCGTCGACGACGACTCCCGGAGCCACTTGCGCGGCCGGCACGTACACAGTGCTGGCGTCGTTCAGCTTGAGCAGAATTGGGCCGAGAATCAGCGCCGACGCCAGCGCGCCCCACAGGATCGCGTACTGCTGCAGGCGCGGCGTCGAGCCGACCAGGTAGCCGGTCTTGAGGTCCTGCGAGGTGGTGCCGGCGTTGCTGGCGGCGATGCAGACGATCGCGCCGACCGACAGCGCGGTGACGTAGTACTGGCCGCCGGTCCAGCCCATGATCAGGAAGATCAGGCAGGTAAACAGCAGCGTCGCCACCGCCATCCCAGAAATCGGATTCGACGACGATCCCACTTCGCCCGTCAGCTGCGACGACACCGTTGAGAACAGGAAGCCGAACACCAGGATCAGCAGCGCACCGAGCAGATTCATGTGCAGCGGCGTGGCCAGCGTGATGACGGCGATGATCGCCAGGCAGCCGATCACCACCCACTTGAGCGGGATGTCCTGATCGGTGCGCAGCGACTTGTCCATCTTGCCGCCCTTGCCGATGCCTTTGACGCCGCCTTTCAGGCCCTTCAAGATGGTCGGCAGCGAGCGCGCCAGGCTGATCAAGCCTCCCGCCGCCACCGCGCCGGCGCCGATGTACAGCACGTACGCGCTGCGGATGTCGTCCGGCCCCATGTCCTTGATCAGCATGGTGCCAGGCGACAGCGGCACCGTCAGCAGCTCGCCGAAAAATTTGATCATCGGGATCAGGAGCAGGTACGACAGCACGCCGCCGCCGGCCATGGTGAAAGCGATGCGCGGGCCGATGATGTAGCCGACGCCGAGCAGCTCGGGCGAGATCTCGGCCCCGATCGAGCCGGCCTTGAGCGGCGCGCCGAAAATGAAGTTCGACGTGTCCTTCCACAGCTTGAACGAGATGCTGGCGACCTTGTACAGCAGGCCCAGGCCGAAGCCGCCGAAGATGATGGCGGCGCGCCGGCTGGCGGCGCGCGCCGCCAGCGAACCTTCCTCGCGCGCCTCGCCGGCGGCCGCGCGCGACGATGCGCTCGCCGCCGCCTTGAGCACTTCCGCGCAGGCGGTGCCTTCCGGGTACTTCAGTTCCTTGTGCTGGTCGACGATCATGGTGCGCCGCATCGGGATCATCATCAGGATGCCGAGCAGGCCGCCCAGTATCCCGACCAGCATCACGCGCGAGATCTCCAGGTCGAAGCCGAGGATCATAATCGCCGGCATCGTCACGCCAAGGCCGAAGGCGAGCGATTCGCCGGCCGAACCGGCGGTTTGCGTGATGCTGTTTTCGAGGATGGAGGAGTCCTTGCCGCCGGCCTTCTTGGCCAGCCCGAACAGGGTGATCGCGATCACCGCCACCGGGATCGACGCGCTCACCGTCAGCCCGACCTTGAGCACCAGGTACAGCGACGAGGCGCCGAACACCATCCCCAGCACCACCCCCATCAGCAGCGCGCGCAACGTCATCTCGGGCAACTCGGCCTCGGCCGGGATGTAGGGCTTGAATGCTGTCGGCGTCGGATCGTAGGGCATCTGGTCTTCCTGGAGTGGCTCGTTGGTATCGGCAGGCGCGCCTTGCGAAGCGGCGCTTGGCGCAGCCGAGACTATCGCATAAGGTCGTGCCAACCGAAAGCGGGATTATAATTTGGCGCAACCGGCCGTCGCAACCAGAACGGCCTCACCATGAGAGTATCTTTTGACACTATCGAGCACGCTGTCGCACTTCTGGGCGCAACGCCCTCCGCTGGTCCGCGGGCTGTTCATCGCCGCCGCCCTCGCCCTCATCCTGATCCTCGGCGCCGTCTTGTACGCGCTGGCGGTGATCGTGCCGAACGTGCCCCCGATCGGCGCGGTCACCGACTACCAGCCGAAGATCCCGCTGCGTATTTACACTGCCGACCATGTGCTGATCGGCGAATTCGGCGAGGAGCACCGCGACTTCGTGCCGATCGCGCAGGTGCCGGCGCTGATGAAGAAGGCGGTGCTGGCGATCGAGGACAAGCGTTTCTACGAACATGGCGGCATCGACTGGATCCGCGCCATGGGCGCCGCCAAATCGAACCTGCGCGGCGGCTTTCGCCAGGGCGGCTCGACCATCACGATGCAGGTGGCGCGCAATTTCTTCCTCTCGCGCGACAAGCTGATCGGCCGCAAGCTCAATGAAGTCGCGCTGGCCTACAAAATCGAAGCGGCGCTGTCGAAGGACGAGATCCTCGAACTGTACATGAACCAGATCTACCTCGGCCAGCGCGCCTACGGCTTCGGCAGCGCCGCCAATATCTACTTCGGCAAGCCGCTCGACAAGCTGTCGGTGGCGGAGATGGCGATGCTGGCCGGCCTGCCGCAAAACCCGGCGCGCCACAATCCGGTGGTCAATCCGAAGGGCGCGCGGGCGCGCCAGCACGTCGTCCTCAAGAGCATGCGCGACCTGAACGCCATCAGCGAGGAGCAGTACCGGCAGGCGCTGGCCGAAACGCTGCACGTCAATCCAAAAGGCCAGGAGTACGACACCCACGCCGAATACGTCGCCGAACTGGCGCGCCAGGTGGTGTACGCGCAGTTCAAGGAAGACGCCTATACCAAGGGCATCGTGGTCACCACCACCATCCTCAAGGCCGACCAGGACGCGGCCTACCAGTCGCTGCGCCGCAATGTGCTCGCCTACGACCAGCGCCACGGCTACCGCGGGCCGGAAGCGCTGATCGAGCTGCCCGACGACGCCGACGAACGCGCCGATGCGATCGACGAGGCGCTGCAAAAGCGCCGCTCCAGCGACGGTCTGCTGCCGGCGGTGGTGCTGGAAGCGTCGCCCAGGATGGTGAAAGTCGAAACGGTCGACGGCGAAACGCTCGAGATCAGCGGCGCCGGCCTGAAATTTGCCGCACCGGGACTGACCGTGAAGGCGAAGGACGCGATCAGGCTGTCGCCCGGCGCGATCGTGCGCGTCAGCCTCGAAGGCAAGAAGGACTGGACCATCGTGCAGCTGCCGCAGGTGTCGGCCGCGTTCGTGTCGATCGACGCCGATACCGGCGCCTATCACGCGCTGGTCGGCGGCTTCGACTTCAACCTGCAGAAGTTCAACCACGTGACCCAGGCCTGGCGCCAGCCCGGCTCCGCGCTCAAGCCCTTCCTGTATTCGTCCTCGCTCGAAAAAGGCTACTCGCCAGCCACCCTGATCCTCGATGCGCCGCTCGACATGCCGGGCGAAGACGCCGGCAAGACCTGGTCGCCGCAGAACGACGACGGCGTGTTCGACGGCCCGATCACCATGCGGCGCGCGCTGGCGCAGTCGAAGAACGTCGCCTCGGTGCGCCTGCTGCGCGCGGTGACGGTGCCGTACGCGCACAATTACCTGGCCAAGTTCGGCTTCGACGTCGCGCGCCATCCGAGCAACCTGACGATGGCGCTCGGCACCGGCGCGGTCACGCCGCTGCAGATGGCCGGCGCCTACGCGGTGTTCGCCAATGGCGGCTTCTCGGTCCAGCCCTATTTGATCAGCAAGATCGAAGATGCGCGCGGCGTCGTCATTTCCGAGGCCAAGAAACCGGCCGCCGGCGTCGAGGCGAACCGCGTGCTCGACGCGCGCAACGCCTTCGTCACCGACAGCATGCTGCGCGACGTCACCCGCTACGGCACCGGCGCCGAGGCGACCAAGAAACTGGCGCGCCGCGACATCGCCGGCAAGACCGGCACCACCAGCGATTCGATGGACGGCTGGTTCGCCGGCTACGGCGCCAACCTGGTCGGCGTGGCGTGGATGGGCTACGACGATCCGAAGTCGCTCGGCGGCCGCGAATTCGGCGCCACCCTGGCGATGCCGATCTGGATCGACTATATGCGCGTGGCGCTGGCCAAACGCCCGGAGCAGGAACGCAAGGCGCCCGAAGGCGTGGTGCGCCAGGACGACGACTGGATCTATTCGGAATACGTCGGCAGCACCGAGTTCAAGACCATCGATGTGGAGGCGGCGCCGGTGACGCCGGCCGAACCGGGCGAACCGGCCGAGCCGCCGCCGGCGCCCGCACCAGCACCAGCACCAGCACCGGCACCAGCGCCGCCGCCCGAGCCGGCCAACTAGCCGGGCCAGGCCAGCCATTGGCACTTGGGATTTTGCCGCGTCACGGTTATCATGGGACGCGTTTTGACAATCAATTTCTCAACTTGGAGTGCTGCGGATGACGACGGTATCGATGGCTGAACCTAAAGAGATCACCGTACGGGGCATCGTCCTCGGCGTGATCATTACCCTGATCTTTACGGCGGCCCAGGTCTATCTCGGGCTCAAGGTTGGCCTCACCTTCGCCACCTCGATCCCGGCGGCGGTGATCTCGATGGCGCTGCTGAGCGCCTTCAAGGACGCCACCATCCAGGAAAACAACATCGTCCAGACCATCGCTTCGGCGGCCGGTACGCTCGCCTCGGTGATCTTCGTGCTGCCTGGCCTGCTGATGATCGGCTGGTGGGTTCACGTGCCGTTCTGGCCAACCTTCGGCGCCTGCGCCATCGGCGGCGTGCTCGGCGTGATGTACACCATGCCGCTGCGGCGCGCCCTGGTGTCGCAGTCGGACCTGCCGTATCCGGAAGGCGTGGCCGCGGCCGAAGTGCTCAAGGTCGGCATGGCCTCGCGCAGCGGCGCCGCCGAAGGCAAGGCCGGCCTGTGGGCGGTGATCTGGGGCAGCGTCGCCTCGGCGCTGTTCGCCGCCTTCGCCGCCGCCAAGCTGATGGCGGCCGAAGTGGCAGTTTACTTCCGCACCGGCTCGGGCGCCACCGGCATCGGCGCTTCGAGCTCGCTGGCGCTGATCGGCGCCGGCCACCTGATGGGCATCACGGTCGGCATCGCGATGCTGGCCGGCCTGGCCATCGCCTGGGGCGTGCTGGTGCCGGTGATGACGTCGATGCACCCGCTGCCCGACCTGTCGGCGGCCGACCAGGCGCTCGGCGTATGGAGCAAGCAGGTGCGCATGATGGGCGCCGGCACCATCGGCGCCGCCGCCATCGTCACCCTGGCCAGCCTGGCCAAACCGGTCATCGGCGGCCTGCAGTCGGCGATGGCGGCCGCGCGCCACGCCAAGACCGACGGCGCCGTCATCGCCCGCTCGGAACAGGATCTGCCGATCTTCATCGTCGGCCTGGTCACCCTGATCGCCATGGTGCCGGCCGGCTGGCTGCTGTACAGCTTTCTGCAGGGCGGCCCGCTGGCCAGCCTGTCGCTGCCGCTGGTGGTGGTCGGCGTCGCCTACATCATGATCGCCGGCGCCTTCGCCGCCGCGGTGTGCGGCTACATGGCCGGCCTGATCGGTTCGTCCAATTCGCCGGTGTCGGGCATCGCCATCCTCACCATCCTGGGCGCCTCGCTCAGCGTCGGCATGGTCGGCCGCGCCGTGATGGGCCCGGAAGTGGCGCAGGCGCTGGTCGCCTTCGCGCTGTTCGTCACCACCGTGGTACTGGCCGTCGCCGTCATCGGCAACGACAACCTGCAGGATCTGAAGACCGGCCAGCTGGTCGACGCGACGCCGTGGAAGCAGCAGGTCGGCCTGCTGATCGGCGTGGCCGCCGGTTCGGCCGTGGTGCCGCCGGTGCTCGAACTGCTCAATCATGCCAACGGCTTCGCCGGCGCGCCGAACCTGCAGGCGATTTCCTCGACCCCGCTGGCGGCGCCGCAAGCGACCCTGATCTCGACCCTGGCGAAAGGGGTCATCGGCGGCGACCTGCCGTGGAGCCTGATCGGCTACGGCGCCCTGCTCGGCCTCGTGCTGGTGGTGATCGACTTTGCGCTCAAGAAGGGCAGCGCCGGCAAATACAGCCTGCCGCCGCTCGGCGTCGGCCTGGCCATCTACCTGCCAAGCGCGGTCACCGCACCGGTGGTGGTGGGCGCGGTGGCCGGCTACCTGTTCGAACGCTCGGTGAGCAAGCGCAGTTGGGGCGAACCGGCCAAGCGCATGGGCGTGCTGATCATGTCCGGCTTCATCGTCGGCGAAAGCCTGTTCAACGTCGCGCTGGCCGGACTGATCGTCTCGACCGGCAAGGGCGAGCCGCTGGCCATCGTCAATGGCCTGAGCGAGGCGCAGACCATGATCATCGCGACGGTGCTCGGTGCGGCCCTGGTGTCCGGCCTGTACCGGTGGGCGGCGGCCAACGCGCAGCGCGTCCAAGCCTGATCCGGCGCGCCGCCGTGGCATGCGCGGCGCGGTGTAGAATGAGCCATCCCTGCTCCGCCCGCCGGCTCACTGAAGATGATCAACTGGATTGCGCGATGGTTCGACCGACCCGCCACCGCGCAGCCGGTTGCGGCGCCGCCGCACTGCGCCGCTGACGCCGCGTCGGCGCAGCAGTCCGACGACATCGCTGTCCTGTTTTACCGCTGGCTCGCCGGCGCCGGCGGCGACGATGCCGCCGCCGCTGCCGAAAAACTGATCATCGATGAATTCACCCGCCTGGTCGAGACGCCGCAACTGGGCGCCGACCTGGTGCCGCGCGTGCCGGCGGTGATCCCGCAACTGCTGCGCAGCCTGCGCGACGACAGCGTCTCGGGCGCCCAGTTCGCGCGCCAGCTGGCCCAGGACGTGGTGCTGGTGGCGGCAGTGATCCGCGAAGCGAACAGCCCCTATTACCGGCCGTCCGCGCCGATCCGCACCATCGAAGGCGCGGTCATGCTGCTTGGCCAGAATGGCGTGCGCATGCTGCTCGCGCGCGTCGCTTTCCGCCCCATCATCAGCAGCCAGTCGGGCCGCTTCGCGCTGCTGGTCGCCCCGCACCTGTGGCGCCAGTCCGAGGCCTGCGCACTGGCCGCCAGCCTGCTCGCCCCTTCCATGCGCGCCAATCCGTTCGAGGCCTACCTGGCCGGCCTGCTGCACCACGTCGGCCTGATCGTCGCCTTGCGCCTGATCGACCAGCTGCACACCGGCGACACGCTGCCGCGCTCCGACCAGTTTTGCGCCGCGCTGCTGCCGAACGCCCGCCTGCTGTCGGCGCGCATCGCCGCGCTGTGGGAATTCCCTGTTACAGTATCGTTCGCGATCGAACAGGCCGACCTGCCGGGCGCGCCGCCGCTGGCGCAGCTGCTGGCGCTGGCCGACCGCGTCGCCACGCTGCGCATCCTGGTCGACGCAGGCGCGCTGGCCGCCGACGATCCACGCGTGCTGCACGGGCTCGACCCGGCCGGCGCGGCATGCTTCGACAAACTCCGCACCGAGGAACACTGATGGCGTTTCAGATTGAGCACAAGCTGGTGATCGGGGTCGCCTCGAGCGCCCTGTTCGACCTGACCGACTCGAACCAGGTCTACCTCGACAGCGGCCCTGACGAGTACCGCAACTACCAGCAACGCAATCTCGACGTCATCCTCGGCAAAGGCGTCGCCTTTCCGTTCATCCGGCGCTTCCTCAACATCAACCAGTGCTTCCCGCGCCAGCATCCGGTCGAGGTGGTGCTGTTCTCGCGCAATTCGCCCGAAACCGGCTTGCGCGTGATGCGCTCGATCGCCCACTACGGCCTCGATATCTCGCGCGCCGCCTTCATGACCGGCAAATCGCCCTACCCGTATCTGCCCGCCTTCAACACCTCGCTGTTCCTGAGCGCGAACGAGGAAGACGTCAAGAGCGCGATCGCGGCGAACTATCCGGCCGGCCTGGTGCTGCCGTCGAAGATCGACGACGACGACGAGGACGTCGAACTGCGCGTCGCCTTCGACTTCGACGGCGTCATCGCCGACGACGAATCGGAAACCGTCTTCAAGAAGAACAACGACCTCGCCGAATTCCACGCCCACGAAGCGATGCACGTGGACCGCCCGCACCAGCCCGGCCCGCTGGCTGACATGTTCCAGAAGCTGGCGCTGATGCAGCGCATGGAGGAACGCATGCAGCGGCGCGACCCGGCCTACCGCAAGGTGCTGCGCATCGCCATCATCACCGCCCGCAGCGCGCCCTCGCACGAGCGCGTCGTCACCACGCTCAAGAGCTGGGGCGTGTCGGCCAACGAGACGTTCTTCCTCGGCGGGATGGACAAGGCGCGCGTGCTGTCGGTATTCAAGCCGCACATCTTTTTCGATGACCAGCTGACGCACCTGAAATCGTCGCCCGGCGGCACCATCCCGATGGTGCACGTGCCGTTCGGGATCGCCAATCGCCGACCGTCGCCCTGAGGTAGCCGGCGCGCCCGCATGGCGAATGCGACTATAATTAGTCATTAAAGCCCATCGTTTCGCGCCTCAATGCCCTTCGATTTAAAGAAATCCCTCCCCAAATCCGGCACCCGCTTCGCGCTGCCGGCACTGTACGGGTCGTCCGACGCGTATGCGCTGGCGCAGGCCGGCCTCGCCCTCAAATCGCAGCGGCAGATGCTCACCGTCGTCGTCGCCAACGCCAGCGACGGCCAGCGACTGCTCGGCGAAATCCCCTGGTTCGCCGGCGACAAGCTGGCCTGCCACCTGCTGCCGGACTGGGAAACGCTGCCCTACGACGCCTTCTCGCCGCACCAGGACCTGGTCTCCGAACGCCTGGCGACACTGCACGAAATCCGCAACGGCCAATGCGACGTGCTGATCGTGCCGGCCACCACGGCACTGGTGCGGCTGGCGCCGCCGTCCTTCCTGGCCGCCTACACCTTCTTCTTCAAGCAGGGCGAAAAGCTCGACGAAGTACGCCTCAAGGCGCAGCTGACCCTGGCCGGCTACACCCACGTCTCGCAGGTGATGTCGCCCGGCGAATACTCGGTGCGCGGCGGCCTGATCGACCTGTTCCCAATGGGTTCGGCGCTGCCGTACCGCCTCGACCTGTTCGGCGACGAGATCGAAACCATCCGCACCTTCGACGCCGACACCCAGCGTTCGCTCTATCCGGTGCGCGAAGTGCGCCTGCTGCCTGGCCGCGAATTCCCGATGGACGAACCGTCGCGCACCAGCTTTCGCAGCCGCTGGCGCGAGCGCTTCGAGGGCGATCCTTCGCGCTCGGTGGTGTACAAGGACATCGGCAGCGGCATCGCCTCGGCCGGCATCGAATACTACCTGCCGCTGTTCTTCGAGCAGACCGCCACCCTGTTCGACTACCTGCCGGCCGACACCAGCGTGGCGCTGGTGGGCGACATCGACGGCGCCATCAAGCGCTTCTGGCTCGACACGCAGTCGCGCTACCGCTTCCTGAAGGCCGACCGCGACCGCCCGATCCTGCCGCCGGACGAACTGTTCCTCAGCGACGAAGCGTTCTTCACCCTGGCCAAGCCGCTGCCGCGCTGGGTCATCACCAAGGACGCCGACGCGGCCGCCTCCGAACTGTCGGCGCCGATCCCCAACATCGCCGTCAACCGCCGCATCGACGACCCGCTCGCCAGCCTGCGCGCCTTCCTGCTGCAAAACGACGGCCGCGTGATGATCTGCGCCGAATCGAACGGCCGCCGCGAAACGCTGCAGCAGTACTTCAACGAATACAGCCTGGCGCTGGCGCCGGTCGAAGGCTTCGACGGCTTTCGCGCCAGCGACGCCAAGCTCACGCTCGGCGTGGCGCCGCTGCAGGCCGGCTTCGAACTGTTCGAGCAGCAGGCCGGCCACCTGATCTTCATCACCGAGACCGAGCTGTATGCCGGCTCCGGGCGCCGCGTCGGCAGCAAGAAGCAGGAAACCGTCACCCAGGTCGAATCGATGGTGCGCGACCTGTCCGAACTGAAAATCGGCGACCCGGTGGTGCACATCAACCACGGCATCGGCCGCTACATGGGCCTGACCAGCATGGACCTGGGCGAAGGCGAGACCGAGTTCCTGCACCTCGAATACGCCAAGGACACCAAGCTGTACGTGCCGGTATCGCAGCTGCACGTCATTTCGCGCTATTCGGGCGCCTCGCCGGAAGACGCGCCGCTCCATTCGCTCGGTTCCGGCCAATGGGAAAAAGCCAAGCGCAAGGCCGCCGAACAGGTGCGCGACACCGCCGCCGAACTGCTCAACCTGTACGCCCGGCGCGCGCTGCGCAAGGGCCACTCGTTCGAGTATTCGGCGCACGACTACCAGAATTTCGCCGACAGCTTCGGCTTCGAGGAGACCCCCGACCAGGCCGAGGCGATCCGCAACGTCATCAAGGATATGACCGGCGGCAAACCGATGGACCGGCTGGTCTGCGGCGACGTCGGCTTCGGCAAGACCGAGGTGGCGCTGCGCGCCGCCTTCATCGCCGTCATGGGCGGCAAGCAGGTGGCGATCCTGGCGCCGACCACCTTGCTGGCCGAACAGCATGCGCAGACCTTCGCCGACCGCTTCGCCGACTGGCCGGTGCGCATCGCCGAGCTGTCGCGCTTTCGCACCGGCAAAGAGATCAACAACGCCATCAAGGGCATGGCCGACGGCACGCTCGACATCGTCATCGGCACCCACAAGCTGCTCTCGCCGGACGTCCAGTTCACCCGCCTCGGCCTTGTCATCATCGACGAGGAACACCGCTTCGGCGTGCGCCAGAAGGAGGCGCTCAAGTCCTTGCGCGCGGAGGTCGACGTGCTGACCCTGACCGCCACGCCGATCCCGCGCACGCTCGGCATGGCGCTCGAGGGCCTGCGCGACTTCTCGATCATCGCCACCGCGCCGCAAAAGCGGCTCGCCATCAAAACCTTTGTCCGCAGCGAGGACAGCTCGGTGATCCGCGAGGCCTGCCTGCGCGAACTCAAACGCGGCGGCCAGATCTACTTCCTCCACAACGAGGTCGAGACGATCCAGAACCGCATGGCAATGCTGACCGAACTGCTGCCGGAGGCGCGCATCGGCGTCGCCCACGGCCAAATGCACGAACGCGACCTCGAAAAAGTGATGCGCGATTTCGTCGCCCAGCGCTTCAACATCCTGCTGTGCACCACCATCATCGAGACCGGCATCGACGTGCCGACCGCGAACACCATCATCATGCACCGCGCCGACAAGTTCGGCCTGGCCCAGCTGCACCAGCTGCGCGGCCGGGTCGGCCGTTCGCACCACCAGGCCTACGCCTACCTGCTGGTGCACGACGTGATGTCGCTCACCAAGCAGGCGCAGCGCCGCCTCGACGCCATTCAGCAGATGGAGGAACTGGGCAGCGGCTTCTTCCTGGCCATGCACGACCTGGAAATCCGCGGCGCCGGCGAAGTGCTGGGCGAGAACCAGTCCGGCGAGATGCTCGAAATCGGCTTCCAGCTGTATTCCGACATGCTGCACGAGGCAGTCAAGGCGCTCAAGGCCGGCAAGGAGCCGGACCTGGCGGCGCCGCTGGCGACCACCACCGAAATCAACCTGCACGTGCCGGCACTGCTGCCGTCGGGCTTCTGCGGCGACGTCCACGAACGGCTGTCGATCTACAAGCGGCTGGCCAATTGCGCATCCGCCGACAAGGTCGACGACATGCAGGAAGAGCTGATCGACCGCTTCGGCAAGCTGCCCGATCCGGTCAAGGCGCTGATCGAGACCCACCGCCTGCGCATCGCCGCCAAGGCGGTCGGCATCGTCAAGATCGATGCGCACGGCGAGGCGGCCAACCTGCAGTTCATGGTCAACCCGCCGATCGACTCGATGCGCATCATCGCGCTGATCCAGAAGAACCGCCACATCAAGCTGGCCGGCCAGGACAAGCTGAAGATCACCATCAGCATGCCCGACCTGGCCGCCCGCGTGACGCAGGTCAAGCAAACGATCAAACAACTGTTAGCGTAAGCACCCATGACGATGAACCTGGTATTGCAAGGCCCCGGCGCGAACCTGCCGGCCCTCCATCTTGTCGCTGCGCTGGCGCAGCCGGCACGCATCGTCGAACTCGGCCCGCACGCGCTGCGCTGCGAGCAGGTCGACGACGCGCTGTCGACGCGCCAGGCGGTCGATATCGCCGCCGCCGCAGCGCGCATCGACGCCACCTTCATCGATGCGACGCGCCGCCTGGCCGACTTCCGGCTGGTGGCGATGGACATGGATTCGACCCTGATCACCATCGAGTGCATCGATGAAATCGCCGACATGCAGGGCCTCAAACCGCAGGTGTCGGAGATCACCGAGGCGGCCATGCGCGGCGAACTCGATTTCTCCGAGAGCCTGACGCGTCGCGTGGCGCTGCTCAAGGGCCTCGACGCCGGCGCCCTGCAGCGCGTCTACGACGAACGCTTGCGCATGTCGATGGGCGGCGAGGCGATGCTTGCCGCGGTCAAGGCGGCCGGTCTGAAGACGCTGCTGGTATCGGGTGGCTTTACCTTTTTTACCGAACGGCTGCAGCAGCGCCTCGGACTGGACTTCGCGCACGCCAACGTGCTCGAAATCGATGGCGGCAAGCTGACCGGACGGGTAGTCGGCGGCATCGTCGACGCGGAAGAAAAGATGCGGACCGTGCAGCGCGTGTGCGCGCAAACGGGCATCGCTGCGCAACAGGCCATCGTCATGGGCGATGGTGCCAACGACCTGCGGATGATGTCGGTCGCCGGCCTGTCGGTGGCGTTCCGCGCCAAGCCGGTGGTGCGCGCGCAAGCGGACGTGGCGCTCAATTTTTCCGGCCTCGATGGTTTGGTCACCATCCTGGGGTCACCATCCTGAACTAAGCCTCGGTGTTAAACAGGTCTGACACTAGTGTCAGACCACACCGGAAGCAGAAAGTTCGCGGTTTCGTCTATCGGCACCGGGGCGGTGTCGCTGTCGTCCTTCAGCGCCACGCCGGACAGACCGCGCCGGCGCGCTTCGGCCACCAGGTAGTGCAGCTTGCGGGCGGCGGCATCGACATCGAGGCCGGCCGGGCGCACATTCGAGATGCAGTTGCGCCGCTCGTCGGTCAGGCCGACCTGCGGCTGCCAGGTCAGGTACAGGCCCATGCTGTCGGGCGAACTGAGGCCGGGACGCTCGCCGATCAACACCACCACCAGCGGCACGCCGAGCAGCTGCGCGACGTCGTCGCCGATCGCGACGCGGCCCTGACGCGCGATCACCAGCGGCGCCACCGACATCGCAGTGGCCGCGCCCGACCAGCTGCGCAGGAACGGCAGCGCGTGCTGCTCGATCGCCAGCGCCGACAGGCCATCGGCGATGACGAAGCCGATGTCGTACGGCGCCGCCGGTGGCGCCAGCGCCGCCAGCGCCGCGCGCCCGGCCGGATCGAGCATGCGCCCGAGGTCGGGCCGGCGCAGATACGTCGCACGGTCGTCGGCGGCGCTGTGCACGACGATGCATGGCAGATTCAACTCAACGCTCAAAGCGCCGGCCAGCCGCTCGGCATCGAGTTCCATGTGCACCGCGTCGCGCGCCCGTGCGTGGGCGAGCTGGAACGCCAGCTGCGGCGCGGTCGGCATGCTGATGCCGGCGCGTCCGAGCGCGATGCGCGCCGCGGTGAACTGGCGCAGCCGGTCCCACGGGTTGCCGATGACGTTGGCGTCGTCGTTCATGGCAGCAGGTCCAACGCGCGCTGAAACGGCGCCGGCAGCGCCAGGCCGAGGCGGCCGGTATCGTCGAAGATGCCCATCGCCTGCAACCAGGCTTCGAATTCGGGCGCCGGCCTGAGGCCGAGCAGGCGGCGCGCATACAGCGCATCGTGGAACGAGGTGCTCTGGTAGTTGAGCATGATGTCGTCGGCGCCCGCCACGCCCATGACGAAGGTGCAGCCGGCCGCCGCCAACAGCGTCAGCAGGTTGTCCATATCGTCCTGGTCGGCTTCGGCGTGGTTGGTGTAGCAGCAGTCGCAGCCCATCGGCAGTCCCATCAGCTTGGCGCAGAAGTGGTCTTCGAGGCCGGCGCGGATGATCTGCTTGCCGTCGTACAGGTACTCCGGGCCGATGAAGCCGACCACCGAATTCACCAGCAGCGGCTCGAAGGCGCGCGCCACCGCGTAGGCGCGCGCCTCGCAGGTCTGCTGGTCGACGCCGTGGTGGGCGCTGGCCGACAAGGCGCTGCCCTGCCCGGTCTCGAAATACATCACGTTGCGCCCGACCGTGCCGCGTCCGAGCGACAAGGCGGCGGCGCGCGCTTCGGCCAGCAGCGCCAGGTCGATGCCGAAGCTGCGGTTGGCCGCCTCGGTGCCGGCGATCGACTGGAACACCAGGTCGACCGGGGCGCCGGCCTCGATGGCGGCGAGCGTATTGGTGACGTGGGTGAGCACGCAGGACTGGGTGGGGATGGCGTAGCGCGCGATCACCTGGTCGAGCATGGTAAGCAGGCGGACCTGCTGGGCCACGCTGTCGGTGGCCGGGTTGATGCCGATGACGGCGTCGCCGCTGCCGTACAGCAGGCCATCGAGCACGCTGGCGGCGATGCCGCGCATGTCGTCGGTCGGGTGGTTCGGCTGCAGTCGGGTGGAGAAGCGCCCCGGCAAGCCGATGGTGTTGCGAAACGCCGTCACCGGGCGGCACTTGGCGGCCACCAGGATCAGGTCCTGCAGGCGCATGATCTTCGACACCGCCGCCGCCATCTCGGGCGTGATGCCAGCGGCGACGGCGGCCAGCATGGCGGTACCGGCGGCCTCGCCGAGCAGCCAGTTGCGAAAATCGCCGACCGTGAGGTGGCTGAGCGGCGCGAAGGCGGCGCGGTCGTGGCTGTCGATGATCAGGCGCGTGACTTCGTCGCTTTCGTACGGCACCACGACGTCGCCGAGAAAAGTCGCCAGCGGCAGATCGGCCAGCGCCATCTGCGCGGCGACGCGCTGCTCGGCACTGGCGGCGGCCAGGCCGGCCAGCGCGTCGCCCGAACGGGCCGGTGTGGCGCAGGCGAGCAAGGCGCGCAGGTCGGCAAACTGGTGGGTGCGGCTGCCGACGACGTGGGAGTAGCGGGCCATGGCCAATCCTGGCGCTTAGACGGCGCGCCGCATGCGCGCCACCGGCACGCGCATGCCGCCCGACAGTTCGAGGTCGTAGCGTTCGACCTCGGTAAAGCCGCGCGCCAGGTAGAGCGGCACGCCGGGCATGGTGGCGATCAGCTCGAGCATGCCGAAGCCGGCGGCGGCGGCCTGCGCGGCGCAGTGGGTCATCAGCATCGAGCCGAGGCCGCGGCGGGCCCATGCCGGGTCGACGAAGAAGGCGCGGATCTTGGCCGCTTCGGTGGCCGGGTCGAGCAGGCGTTCGGGCGCGCGCTTGGCCTGGTCGCCGCCGCAGCCGGTCGACCGGCGCCCCCAGCCGCCGCAGGCGACGATGACGGCGCCGGCCTCGATGGCGAAGTAGGTGCCGTCGGCCACCAGCTGGCTGTCGACGCCGAACACGTCGCGGGTGACCGCGGCGGTCTGGCGCGGCGTGTAGAAGCCGTCGCTCAGGGCCAGCGCCGAGCGCGCGATCAGGGCGTTCAGGGCGGCGAAGTCGCCGGCCACGGCCGCCCTGAGCGTGAATGTCTGTGGCATCGCGTGTTTCCCGAAATTTGGTGAATGTAACAAGCTGTAATTGCCTGCCACGATAAGCGAAAAGTTCTTATGATACGCATATCATTGCAACACTTGCGCGAGGACTCCATGAAAACCCTGATCACGATGTTTACCGTCGCGGCGCTGGCAGGCTGCGCCTACGCTCCGCCCGCCCCGCCCGCCTACGGCGCGCGCTACCCGGCGTCGGCCGACCCCAGCCAGTGGCACGTGGTGTCGGTGACGCCGGTGGCGCCGGGCACCGGCGAGCGGCTGGCGGCGACGTCCGGCAACGGCAGTGCTGTCCAGTACAGTTCCGCGCCGATCGCCACTAGCGCGCCGGTCTACGTGCAGCAGCCGGTGTACGTGCAGCAGCCGGTGTACGTCGCCCAGCCGATGTATTATGCGCCGGCGCCCTACTATTATCCGCCCGTTTCGATCGGCCTCGATTTCGTGTTCGGCCGCAGCTGGGGCGGTCATGGCCGCAACTGGGGCGGGGTTGGCATCGGCAGCCGCTGGCACCGCTGATCCGCCGCACATCCGGTCGTCAACCGCACCATCTTGGGGAGGCCGCACGTCGCTGCGGCCTGTCTCCCCGTCGCCACCATTGCCACCATTGCCACCATTGCTACCATTGCCACCATTGCCTTGTTTCTCCTACTAGTAATTGCTTACCATTTCCTTACATGGTTGCGTGGTGCAATGCGTCATAGCAATCGATTGCTGTGATCAAAATGCTCCCATACAATGACCCATCGATGGGGGCAATCTTTCCAGCGTACGGCACTATAAAAACACAATGGAGACAGCACATGAATTTCAAGTTGAAAGCAATCGTTGCGGGCGTGGCACTGGGTTTTTCGATGGCCGGCATGGCGGCCGAACCGATCAAGATCGGCGTGGCCGGGCCCTTCACCGGCGGCTCGGCGCCGATGGGCGTGTCGATGCGCGACGGCGTCAAGCTGGCGGTGGCTGAAATCAACGCCAAGGGCGGCGTGCTCGGCCGCCAGCTGCAGATCGTCGAACGCGACGATGAAGCGAAAAACGAACGCGGCGTGCAGATCGCCCAGGAACTGATCAACAAGGAAAAAGTGGCCGCCACGGTCGGCTACATCAACACCGGCGTGGCGCTGGCGTCGCAGCGCTTCTACCAGGAAGCGAAGATTCCTGTCATGAACAACGTCGCCACCGGCTCCATCATCACCCAGCAGTTCGCCAAGGAGCCGGAGAACTACATCTTCCGCAACTCGGCCAACGACTCGATCCAGTCGGCGATGATCGTCGAGGAAGCCATCACGCGCCGCAAGTTCAAGAAGGTGGCGATCCTGGCCGACTCGACCAACTACGGCCAGCTCGGCCGTGAGGACCTGGAAAAGGCGCTCGAGAAAAAGGGCATCAAGGCCGTCGCCACCGAAAAATACAACCTGAAGGACGTCGACATGACGTCGCAGCTGCTCAAGGCCAAGCAGGCCGGCGCCGAAGCCGTGCTGACCTACGGCATCGGCCCGGAACTGGCGCAGATCGCCAACGGCATGGAGAAACTGGGCTGGAAAGTGCCGCTGATCGGCAGCTGGACGCTGTCGATGGGTAACTTCATCGATAACGCCGGCAAGAACGGCGACGGCACCCGCATGCCGCAGACCTTCATCCAGGATGCCACCACGCCGAAACGCAAGGCCTTCATCGACGCCTACGTCAAGGCGTACAACCCGCCGAACGGGCGCATGCCGTCGCCGGTGTCGGCAGCGCAGGGCTACGACTCGATCTATTTGCTGGCCGCCGCGATCAAGCAGGCCGGCAGCACGGACGGCCCGAAAGTGAAGGCCGCGCTGGAAAACCTGAGCGAGAAAGTCGAAGGCGTCGTCACCACCTACAGCAAGCCTTACAGCAAGGACGACCACGAGGCGATCGACTTCAACAACACCGTGTTCGGCGAAGTCAAGGGCGGCCACGTCGTGCTGGCCAAGTAAGCGTCGGTTTCATGCCGTGCGATGGCCAGGCCTTGACGATTCAAGCCTGGCCATTTTCTTGTTGACCGGTGGCGCCCGCGCGCCATCCATTGGGTGAAATCATGGAAATCCTCTTACAGCTCGTTTTCTCCGGCATCGCGCTCGGCATGATCTATGCCGTCATCGCGTTCGGTTATCAACTGACCTTCGCCACTTCCGGCACGCTCAATTTCGGCCAGGGCGAGTCGCTCATGCTCGGCGCGCTGGTCGGCCTGTCGCTGGTGGGCACGATCCACGGCGGCCCGTACGTGAGCTACCTGCTGATGATCCCGATCGTGCTGGTGTTCGGCGCGCTGCAGGGCATGTTCGTCGAATGGATCGGGGTGCGCCCGGCGATCAAGATCAAGTCCGAATTCGGCTGGATCATGTCGACCATCGCGCTGGCGATCATCTTCAAGAACGTCGCCGAAAATATCTGGGGCAAGGACGACCTGACCTTCCCTTCCCCGCTCTCGTCGACGCCGTTCCAGGTATTCGGCGCCAACGTGCAGCCGATGCAGGTGGCGGTGATCGTCGGCGCGCTGGCGATCATGCTGGCGGTCGAACTGTTCAACCGCAAATCGATCTACGGCAAGGCGGTGGTGGCGACCGCGAACGATCGCGACGCGGCCGGCCTGATGGGCATCAACACCAGCATGGTGATCACGTTCTCGTATGCGCTGTCGTCGGCCACCGCGGCGTTCGCCGGCGTGCTGGTGGCGCCGCTGACCCTGACCGGCGCCACCATGGGCGCCTCGCTCGGCCTGAAAGCGTTCGCCGTGGCGATCATCGGCGGCCTGACCTCGGGCATGGGAGCGATCGTCGGCGGGCTGATACTGGGGATCGCCGAAACCGCCACCGGCTACTACATCTCGACCGGCTACAAGGAAGTGCCCGGCCTGCTGCTGCTGCTGCTGGTGCTGGCCATCAAACCGGCCGGCCTGTTCGGCAAAACCGCGATCAAGAAGGTCTGACATGGACAAGAAAATTTTCGCCATCGGCGTCATCGGCATCGCCGCGCTGGCCGCGTTCCCGATGCTGTTCCCGAATCCGTACTACATCCACCTGGCCGAAACCATCCTGATCTACGCGATCCTGCTGTTCGGGCTCGACATCGTGGTCGGCTACACCGGCCAGGTGTCGCTCGGCCACGCCGGCCTGTTCGGCATCGGTTCGTACATCACCGGCGTGCTGGTGTTCAAGCTGGGGCTGCCGTGGTATCTGGCGATTTTGGCCAGCATCGGCGGCGCGGCGCTGTTCGGCGCCATCCTCGCGCTGCCGGCGCTGCGCGTGACCGGCCCGTACCTGGCGATGGTCACGCTGGCGTTCGGCACCATCATCCAGATCCTGATCAACGAGATGACCTTCCTGACCGAAGGGCCGATGGGCATCAAGATCACCAAGCCGGTGCTGTTCGGCGCCAAGCTGTCGGAAGTGGGCTACTTCTACCTGGTCGCCGCGCTGATGGTGATTTCGCTCATCGTGGTGCACCGCATCCTCAAGTCGAACCTCGGGCGCGCCTTCGAAGCGCTGCGCGACAGCCCGATCGCCTCCGACTGCATGGGCGTGTCGGTGTACCGCTACAAGGTCTACGCGTTCGTCATCAGCGCCGGTTTTGCCGGCCTGGCCGGCAGCCTGTATGCGTATTCGGAAGAGTACATTTCGCCCAACACCTACAACTTCGAGCTGACCATCCTGTTCCTGCTGGCGGTGATCATGGGCGGCCGCAAGACGCGCTCGGGCGCGCTGATCGGCGCGCTGATCGTCGTCATGCTGCCAAGCCTGCTGGCCGACATCGAACTGTTCCGCAAGATCGCCGTCGGCGCCGCCGTGCTGGCGGTGCTCGGCTCGGCGTTCCTGCTGGCGAAGAAGCGCACCGACGTGCGCGCCGTGCTGGTGCCGCTGGTGGCCACCGTCGGCATGGCCTGGTTTTCCTACCGGCTCGAGAGCATGACCGACTGGCGCCTGACCATCTTCGGCCTGATGACGCTGTTCGTCGTCTACTACCTGCAGGACGGCATCGTCGGCTTCCTGCGCTCGCTGATGGGCCGCGGCGCCGTCCACGACAGCGCTCTGGTGACGAGCGTGGCGACCGATCCGTTCGCCGGCGCCAAGAGCGGCGCGGCCGGTGCCACGCTGCTCAAGGTCGACCAGGTGCTGATGCAGTTCGGCGGCCTGAAGGCGCTCAACCGGGTCGACCTGAACGTGGCCGAACGCTCGGTGCACGGCCTGATCGGGCCGAACGGTTCGGGCAAGAGCACCATGATGAACGTGCTCACCGGGATCTACCAGCCGACCGCCGGCAAGGTCGAATTCGACGGCGTCGTCATCACCGGCCGCACGCCGTCGCAGATCGCGCTCGGCGGCGTCGCCCGCACGTTCCAGAACGTGCAGCTGTTCGGCGAGATGACGGCCACCGAGAACGTGCTGGTCGGCCTGCACCACACCTTCCGCTCGAACGTGCTCGACGTGATGCTGCAGACGCCGCGCTACCGGCGCGAGGAACGCGCCGCGCGCGAACGCGCCGCCGGCATCCTCGAATTCGTCGGGCTGGCGGCGCTGGCCAACGAGGAGGCGCGCAACCTGCCGTACGGCAAGCAGCGGCTGCTCGAAATCGGCCGCGCGCTGGGGCTGAACCCGCGCCTGCTGCTGCTCGACGAGCCGGCCGCCGGCCTGACCGCGCCCGACATCAAGGATCTGATGGCGATCATCCGCAAGATCCGCGACCACGGCATCACGATCATCCTGATCGAGCACCACATGGACGTCGTGATGGCGATCTCGGACACCGTCACGGTGCTCGACTTCGGCCAGAAGATCGCCGAAGGCACGCCGGCGGCGGTGCAGAGCGATCCGAAGGTGATCGAAGCCTACCTGGGCGGCAGCGACGACACCGCGCTGGCCATCCCCGCGCACTGACAAGGACCGCCATGTTAAAGATACAGAACCTGCAAGCCGCCTACGGCAAAGTCGAAGTCCTGCACGGCATCTCGCTCGAGGTGCCGAAGGGGAAACTGGTGACCCTGATCGGCTCGAACGGCGCCGGCAAGACCACCACCATGCGCGCCATCTCGGGCATGCTCAAGCCGAAGGGCGGCAGCGTCACCCTGGGCGGCATCGACATCACCGGGCTCGAATCGCACAAGATCGCGCGCGCCGGGCTGGCCCACTCGCCCGAAGGCCGGCGCGTGTTTTCGACCATGAGCGTGACCGACAACCTGCTGCTGGGCGCGTTCGCGCGCTTCACGCGCGCGCGGCCGAAGGGCGACATCGACCATGACCTGGACAAGGCGCTCGACCTGTTCCCGCGCCTGAAGGAGCGGCGCCACCAGCTGGCCGGCACCCTGTCCGGCGGCGAGCAGCAGATGCTGGCGATGGCGCGCGCGGTGATGCTCAATCCGGAGGTGATCCTGCTCGACGAGCCGTCGATGGGGCTGGCGCCGATCCTGGTCGAGGAAGTGTTCCGCATCATCACGCGCCTGAAGTCGGAAGGCGTGACGATGCTGCTGGTCGAGCAGTTCGCCGCCGCCGCGCTCAACGTCGCCGACTACGGCTACGTGCTGGAAAACGGCAGCATCTCGGTGCACGGCCCGGCCGCGAGCCTCAAGCACGACCCGAAGGTGATCGCCGCCTACCTGGGCGGCGGCCAGGCCCATTAGTGGCGACGGCGGCGCCAGCACCGTGACCCACGCTCCGTTCGGCGCGCGCGACTACCTCGGCGCACTCGGCGTGGTGCTGATCTGGGGCACCAACTTCATCGCCATGAAGTTCGCCCTGCACGACTTGACGCCGTTCCAGCTGGGCGCCGGGCGCTACCTGTTCGCCGTGCTGCCGCTGCTGTTCTTCGTCAGGCCGCCGCGGCTGGCGTGGCGGTGGGTGGCGCTGTACGGCCTGTTCCAGGGCGTCGGCCAATTCGGCTGCCTGTTCCTGGCGCTGAAGGTGGGCATGTCGGCCGCGCTCGGCTCGGTGCTGATGCAGACCCAGGTGTTCTTCACCGCGCTGTTCGGCTTCGTGCTGCTCGGCGAGCACGCCAGCCGCGCGCTGCTGGCCGGGCTGGCGCTGGCCGCTCTCGGCATCGCCTGCTTCGCCATGAACTACCTCTCGCCCGGGGCGGACGCGGGCGGCACCACGGTGGCCGGCTTCCTGCTGGTGCTCGGCTCGGCGGCGATGTGGGCCGCCTCGAACATCGTCGTGCGGCGCGCCCAGCAAGCGACGCCGCAGTTCGACGTGGTGCCGTTCATGGTGTGGAGTTCGCTGGTGCCGATCGTGCCGTTTGCGCTGCTGTCGCTGGCGTTCGATGCGCCGGCCACACGCTGGCGCTGGACGGCGGCGCCATGGAGCACCTGGGTGTCGCTGGCCTACCTCGGCTGGTTCGCCACCATCCTCGCCTACGCGCTGTGGACCGGCCTGCTCAAGCGGCACGCGCTGAACCGGGTGGCGCCGTTCAGCCTGGCCGTGCCGGTGGTGGGCATCAGCTCGGGCATGCTGGTGCTCGGCGACGTCATCAGCGCCTGGCAATGGGCCGGCATCGCGCTGGTGGTGGCCGCGCTGGCGACGGTGATGTTCGGCGCGCGCTGGCTGCGGCAACGCTAGTGCGGTGCTGCGGCGTGCTGCTTGGCGCGCTGCGGCATGCTTGTCGTCTCGTCAACTGCGTTGTGGGCGCACAACTGACCCGGCCATTCCGCGCGGCCGGTCCCACTTAGTGATTGCAGCAGAAATGTTTTTCATGGGAGTATAGCCGCTTGTTGTTTCACTCCTCAGCTCGGCTAAAAGTGCATCGGCCCTCGGCCGCGCGCAGCCACCCGGGCCAGTCTCAGTCTACAAGGCCGCCATGCAGCTCGACCCACAGTGTTTTCCCGACCCGCGCAGCCTGGGCAACCGGGCCATGGCACTGGCCATGCTGGACGCGATCATCTGTCCCGAGTTCGAGTACCGTTATTTCAATTACGACGGCGCGTGGGGCGACGACGAGCAGATGGCCTCGATGCACAACGGCGATGGCGACCACTGGTTCCTGCACGTGGGCGAGCACGGCGCCGCCATCAAGGGCTATGTACAGGACCTGCCGCGCGGCGCGGCGGGCGCGATGGCGCAGCGGGTGCAACGCGCCCTGCCGGGCGAATTCGCCGGCTTCCTGCGCGAGCCGTCGTTCGAGATGGACGCCGTCAGCTACTGCTACTGGCGGCGCAGCGGCGACGCCGCGTGGAGCAAGGTGGTCCATCCGGACGCCGGCCTGGCGCACTGGAGCGACCGTTCGGCCGACTACCTGTCGATCCTGCTGGCGCCGGCCGACTGCTACTACGAATACGCCACCGACTATTTCGAATGCGAGCCGCCGCTGGCGAGCATCGAACACATTTACGCGCTGGCGCCGCTCACCGCCGCCATCGTCAAGTCGCTCAATCCGCACCTGACCCTGGCCGAGGCGCAGGCGGCGGCGGCGGCGATCGGCTATCCGCGGATGGCCGCGCAGGCCAGCCTGGCCTGCTGAGCAGAGTTGGTCAATTAATTTGACCGACAGATAATTAAGGTGTGAAGCGCGGCGATAGTGGTTATCATGAACCGCTCTGTCCCTTGCTTGCCCCGCGCCGTTGTCGAAGATGTCAGCGGCCACGCGGCACCTTGCGGCAGCGCTGTCCGGCGCGGTCGATTGCTTGCCTGCCTGCCTTGCCCGCCTGACTTGTCCGACAAGATCGCCAGGGAGTTGGCATGCGCACTGCGCCTGTGGGATTGGACGAAGATGTCTGCCAGGAGAGCCCGGCCGGCAAGCTTGAACTGCGCCGCCAGGCGTCGTTCAAGACCGGCGCGCTGCAGGATGCGATCTTCAACAGCGTCAATTTTTCCAGCATCGCCACCGACGAGCGCGGCGTCATCCAGATTTTCAATGTCGGCGCCGAGCGCATGCTCGGCTATGCCGCCGCCGATGTCCTGAACCGGATCACGCCGGCCGACATTTCCGACCCGGCCGAACTGATCGAACGGGCGCAGGCGCTCAGCGTCGAGCTGGAGGCGCCGATCGCGCCCGGCTTCGAGGCGCTGGTGTTCAAGGCCTCGCGCGGCATCGAGGACATCTACGAGCTGACGTACGTGCGCAAGGACGGCAGCCGCTTTCCGGCAATCGTCTCGGTGACCGCGCTGTGGGGCGAGCAAGACGCCATCATCGGCTACCTCTTGATCGGCACCGATAACACCGCGCGCAAGCAGGCCGAAATCACCGCCCGCACCCTGGTCGAGGAGGCCCAGGCCGAAGTGGAGCGCATCCGCCGCGACCAGGAGTTCTACACCCGCTCGCTGATCGAATCGCACATCGATGCGCTGATGATGACGACGCCGCTGGGCATCATCTCGGACGTCAACCAGCAGATGATCGAACTGACCGGCTGCAGCCGCGCGCAGTTGATCGGCGCGCCGTGCCGCGACTTCTTCACCGAACCGTGGCTGGCCGACGCCGCCATCGCCCGCGTGCTGGCCGAGAACCGGGTCAGCGACCTCGAACTGACGGTGCAGGCGCGCAGCGGCGAACAGACCATCGTGTCGTACAACGCGGCCACCTTCCGCGACCGCGAGCAGGTGGTGCAAGGGGTGTTCGCGGCGGCGCGCGACATCACCGAGCGCAAGCGGCTCGACCGCATCCTCAACGAGAAGAACATCGAGCTCGAACACGCCAACCGGATGAAGTCGGAATTCCTCGCCACCATGTCGCACGAGCTGCGCACGCCGCTCAACGCCATCATCGGCTTTTCCGAGGCGCTCAAGGACGGCCTGATCGGCGAACTGAGCGACGTCCAGCACGGCTACATCGACGACATCTTCACCAGCGGCCAGCACCTGCTGGCGCTGATCAACGACATCCTCGACCTGTCGAAGGTCGAAGCCGGCATGATGGAGCTCGAACTCGAAAGCGTGGCGCTGGGCACGCTGCTGTCGAACAGTCTGACGATCGTGCGCGAGCGCGCGATGGCGCAGCGCATCACGCTGGCGCTCGAAGCGGGCGAAGAGCTCGGCGCACCGCTGCTCGACAAGCGCAAGACCAAGCAGATCGTCTACAACCTGCTGTCGAACGCGGTCAAGTTCAGCGCCGCCGGCGGCCACGTCACCCTGCGCGCGCGGCGCGTCGGGCGCGGCAGCGTCGGCACCCTGCCCGGCCTGTGGCCGGTGCACAGCTTCGCGCTGGCCGACAATGAATTCACCCATTTCCTCGAGATCTGCGTCAGCGACACCGGCATCGGCATCGGCATCGACGACATGCCCAAGCTGTTCCAGGCGTTCAGCCAGATCGACAGCAGCCTGGCGCGCAAGTTCGAAGGCACCGGGCTGGGACTGGCGATGGTCAAGCAGCTGGCCGAACTGCACGGCGGCAGCGTGGCGGTGGCCAGCGCCGCCGGCGAAGGCTCGCGCTTCGCCGCCTGGCTACCGCTGCGCAACGGCGAGCAGGCGCCATCGACGCTCCAGCCGCGCAGCGTGGCGGCGCGCCCGGCGGCGGCGCAGCGGGTCGCGCTGCTGGTCGAGGACGACGACAAGGCGGCCGACCTGGCGCGCCTGCTGCTCGAGTCGGAAGGCTTCACGGTGCTGCACGCCTCGAACGCCGAGGACGCGCTGCTGATGGCGCGCCAGCAGCAACTGAGCCTGATCACGCTCGACATCCTGTTGCCCGGCATCGACGGCTGGGAATTCTTGCTGCGCATCCGCGAGGACCCCGACCTGGCGCAGGTGCCGGTGGCGGTGATCTCGATCGTCGCCGACGGCAGCAACCTGGCGCTGGCCGGCGGCGCCGCGGCGGTGCTGCAAAAGCCGATCAGCCGGGTCCAGCTGAAGGCGGCGCTGGCCAGCCTCGGACTGGTCTCGACCAACGAAAACGTCTACACCGTGCTGGTGGTCGACGACGACCCGAAGGCGGTCGAGGTGATCGCCACCTTCCTGCCCAGCCCGACCTATGCGGTGGTGCGCGCTTACGGCGGGCGCGAGGCGATCGCGCTGGCGCAGCGGCTGCGCCCGGACCTGATCCTGCTCGACCTGATGATGCCCGAGGTGAACGGCTTCGATGTCGTCGAGGCGCTCCAGCGCAACACCGAGACGGCGCGCATCCCGATCCTGGTGGTGACGGCCAAGCAGATCACCGCCGACGATTGCGCCGCCCTCAGCAGCCATGGCGACGCGGTCATCCACATCGTCGAGAAATCCTGTTTCAACCAGGCGCGCTTCCTCGCCGAGGTCAAGCGCGCGCTGGCCACCCACTAGCACAAACAAAGACAGACAGAGACAGACAGAGACAGACAGAGAGGCAAGATGGCATCGATCCTGGTCGTCGAAGACAACTCGGCCAACATGCGCCTGGCGGTGCTGTTGCTGGAAAAGGCCGGCCACCACGCGCTGTGCGCGGCCGACGCCGAATGCGGCGTGGCACTGGCGCGCACGGCGCGGCCAGACCTGATCCTGATGGACATCCAGCTGCCCGGCATGGACGGACTGGACGCGACGGTGCTGCTCAAGCACGATCCGGCCACCGCCAACATCCCGGTGATCGCGCTGACCGCGCTGGCGATGAAGGCCGACCATGTCAGGAGCCTGCAGGCCGGCTGCGACGCCTACATCGCCAAGCCGCTGCGCTACCGCCAGCTGTACGACCTGATCGACAGCCTGCTGCCGCCGGCGGGACCGGCATGAGCGAGGCCGGCGCGCCCGCCATCCTGATCGTCGACGACGAGGCGGTCAACCTGCGCCTGATGGAAGCGCTGCTCAAGCCGGAAGGCTACCGCACCAGCTGCGCCGCCAGCGGCGAACAGGCGCTGGCGATGGTGGCCGAGCGCAAGCCGGACCTGATCCTGCTCGACATCATGATGCCGGGCATGAACGGCTACCAGGTGGCCACCGCGCTCAAGGCCAATGCGCTCACCGCCAACATCCCCATCATCATGCTCACCGCGCTGGTCGACCGCGGCGCGCGCATGGAAGGCTTGCGCGCCGGCGCCGAGGAGTTTCTCACCAAGCCGGTCGACCGCACCGAGTTGTGGCTGCGGGTGCGCAACCTGCTGCGCCTGAAGGCCTACGGCGACCTGCTGCAGCGCCAGGGCGACATCCTCGAGCAGAAAGTGCGCGCCCGCACCGCCGAACTGCAGCGTTTTCGCAGCGCGATGGACGCCACCGCCGAGGCGATCTTCCTGGTCCAGCGCAGCAGCATGCTGTTCGTCGAGGTCAACACCACCGCCTGCGAGATGCTCGGCTACACGCGCGAGGAATTGCTGCGCATCGGGCCGCGCCAGATCGGCATGCTGTCGGCCGAGGACATCGCCAGCATCGACGACCCGACGCAGGAAGGGCCGCGCGCCAAGAAGATCACCGAGATCCAGGTCGAGCGAAAGGACGGCAGTCAGCTGGCGGTCGAGGTGCACCGCCAGGCCCACTTTTTCGACGATGAGTGGATCATCGTCGGCGTGCTGCGCGACATCAGCGAACGCAAGCAGGCCGAGCAGCGCCTGCACCACATGGCGCACTACGACGCCCTCACCAGCCTGCCGAACCGGCTGCTGTTCTACGAGACGCTCAAGAAGACCCTGGCGATGGCCAGCGACGCCGACAGCAGCTGGCAGGTGGCGGTGATGTTCATCGACCTGGACCGCTTCAAGGATGTCAACGACACGCTCGGCCACGCGGTCGGCGACGCCCTGCTGGTCGAAGTGGGCGACCGGCTGCTGCAGTGCGTGCGGGTGCGCGACACCGTCGGGCGCCTGGGCGGCGACGAATTCGCGCTGATCATGGTCGCCCACGGCATCCAGCAAGGCGCCGGCATGGTCGCCGCCAAGGTCGGCGAGGCGCTGCGCGCGCCGTTCCTGGTGCACGGCCACAAGCTGAGCGTGAGCGCCAGCATCGGCATCACCATCCACCCCGACGACGCCTCCGATCCGGACACCCTGATCAGGTACGCCGACACGGCGATGTACCGGGCCAAGCACGCCGGGCGCGACACGTTCTGCTTTTTCACCGCCCAGATGAACACCGACGTGCTGGCCCGGCTGGAGCTGGAACGGGCGCTGCGCGACGCCGTCGAGCGCGAGGAATTCGTGCTGCACTACCAGCCCAAGGTTGCGCTCGACAGCGGGCGCATCACCGGCGTCGAAGCGCTGCTGCGCTGGAACCGTCCCGGCCACGGGCTGGTGATGCCGCACAGCTTTGTCGGCGTGCTCGAGGAGATCGGCCTGATCGTGCCGGTCGGCGCCTGGGTGATCGCCACCGCGTGCCGCCAGATCGGCGCCTGGATCGCCGCGGCGATCGTGCCGGTGCAGATGTCGGTGAACGTGTCGCGTCGCCAGTTCATCGAAGGCAACCTGGAAGCGGACGTGATCGCCGCGCTCAGCGAGCACCGCATCGCCGCCGGCCTGCTCGACCTGGAGCTGACCGAAGGCTCGCTGATGGACAATACCGACCGCACCATCGACACGCTGCGCAACCTCAAGAAGCTCGGCGTGCAGGTGTCGATCGACGACTTCGGCACCGGCTATTCGAGCCTGGCCTACCTGCGCAGCTTCCCGATCGACACGCTGAAGATTGACATCGCCTTCATCCGCGAGGTGACTTCCAATCCGGACGATGCGGCGATCACCTGCGCGATCATCGGCATGGCGCACCACCTGCGGCTCGACGTCGTCGCCGAAGGGGTGGAAACGGCGGCGCAGCTGGCCTACCTGCGGCGCCAGCGCTGCGACCATATCCAGGGCCACTTCTTCAGTGAGGCGCTGCCGGCGGCCGAGCTCGACCTGCTGCTGCGCGACAACAAGCGCATGTGCGCGCTCGACAGCGAACTGCTGGCCGACTACAAGACGGTGTTGTTGGTCGACGAAGACGACGGCGTGCGGGTCGCCTTGACGGCGCTGCTGCGGCCGGACGGCTACCGGATCCTGGTGGCCGGCTCGGCCAGTGAAGCGTTCGAGCTGCTGGCGCTGCACCAGGTGCAGGTGATCGTCTGCGAACAGCTGACGGCGGGCATCAGCGGCACCGCCTTGTGCGACTGCGTCAAGGATATGTACCCGGACACCTACCGCATCGTTGTATCGGGCCAGAGCGACCTGGCGACGATCATGGCCGCTGTCAACCGCGGCGCGGTCGACCGCTTCTACACCAAGCCGTGGCACGACGTCACCTTGCGCACCAGCGTGCGCGACGCCTTCCGTCAGCACGCGCGCGTGCACGGCACCGTTTCGATGGCGCTGAGCGACTGAGCGCCAACCATCCCGGAGGGGCATAACCGGCACCCGGGGGTCAGTGCCGGCAATCGTACACGGCCTCATCACTATCCAGGACACACCGGCGCTGCGGATGGGCTCGTGTACGATTGCCGGCACTGACCCCTGGGTGGACGGCGCTACGGATGGGCTCGTGTACGATTGCCGGCACTGACCCCAGGGGTTCAGAGCTGCGCCAGCACGGCGAGCGCGTTCGGCGTTGCGGCACCGGCGGCGGTGTTGTCGAAGATGCACCAGACGGTGCGGCCGGCGCCGGTGTGCACGGCCATGTCGCGCGCCAGCTGCGCCAGGTAGTCGGGCCGGTACGCCGAGTAGTACACGCGTGGCGTACCGTGCAGGCGGACGTACAGCTCGGCCGTGGTCGGCTCGTGTGCGCCAGGCTGGCCCTTGGCGGGGTCGGCGATCACCCGGGTGATGGCACCCGCGCGCAGCAGGGCACTGGCCGCTACACCGAACCAGCTGGGATGGCGCGCTTCGCAGGCGATCATGCAGCCGAACGATTGCCGCAGCCGCGCGAAGAAGTCGGCCGCCAGCGCCGGCGCGAATGGCAGCGACGGCGGCAGTTGCACCAGGACGCAGCCGAGCTTGTCGCCCAGTGCGCCGGCCTCGGCGGCGAACTGGTGCAGCGGCGCATCGATGCCGGCCAGCCGCCGATCATGCGTGATGGTGCGCGGCAGCTTGACCGCGAAGCGGAACCCGGCCGGCACGCTGGCAGCCCAGCGCACATAGGTCGCCGGCCGGTGCGGACGATGAAAGCTCGAGTTGATCTCGACGACGGGAAAGCGCGCCGCATAGCGCTCCAGGTGGCTGCCGTCGACGGGAAACGCCGGCGCGTCGGCGCGCGGAATGGTCCAGCCGGCGCAGCCGACCAGCGCCCGGCCGGATAAATGGATGGGTTCGCTCATGGGACGATTCTACGTCAGGCCCGCGCGCCACCGCGGCACGCTTGAAACCTGCGGTGCGCCTGGTACTTGAAACCGCCAGGTCTTACAATACGGCCATCAACCACCCGCCCGATGGAGACTTTGCGATGACCGACCCCGTACACATCGTCTGCCCGCACTGCGACGCCGTCAACCGGCTGGCCGCCGAGCGCCTGGCCGACCAGCCGATCTGCGGCAAATGCGCGCTCGGGCTGTTCGCCGCCAAGCCGCTTGACGTCGACAGCGCCCGCTTCGCCAAACACATCGGCCGCAACGACATCCCGGTACTGGTCGACTTCTGGGCGCCCTGGTGCGGCCCGTGCAAGACGATGGCGCCGGCGTTCCATCTGGCGGCGCAACAGCTCGAGCCGGGCATGCGCCTGCTGAAGGTCGACACCGAACAGGCGCAGGAGCTGGCGGCGCGCTACAACATCCGCAGCATCCCGACCCTGGCGCTGTTTCGCCACGGCCGCGAAGTGGCGCGCCAGGCCGGCGCGATGGATGCCGGCAGCATCGTCGCCTGGGCCAGCGCGCAGGCGCAGGCGGCCGGACGCTAGCGTGGTGCTGCGGTGGTGCTGCGCGCCGCGCACGCTACAGTGATCGAAATGCCAACGCCGCCTGCTACAATCCGGGCATACCCACCCAAGGAGCAACCATGTCCCAGCAACTGGTGTTAGACAGCAGCCTCGAAGAAGCGAAGCAATTTGCCCGCATCATGTATGTGGTGCATGCGATCACCTTCTTTTTCTCGTTCGGCATGCTGTCGTTCATTCCGGTCATCATCAACTACGTCAAGCGGCCGTACACCGAAGGCACGCTGGTGTACAGCCATCACACCTGGATGATCCGCTCGTTCTGGTTCTACATCCTGTGGCTGGTGGTGGCGGCGGTGCTGTGGGTGACCATCATCGGCATCCCGCTGGCCTGGCTGATCGGCATCGTCGCCTGGGTGTGGAAGGCCTATCGCCTGATCAAGGGCTTCGTCGACCTGAACAACAACCGCCCGATGCCGGTGTAGCTACCGTCGTCCCGGCGACGCCTGCTGATGATTTTCAGCAAGGCGCGCCCCGCTGCGCTGGAGTACTGTCGGATTCGACATTCACCACAGCCAGGGGCGCGCAGATGAAAACGGTTCAGCAGGAAGTGGACGAACGCAGCACCTTGACAGGTTCCAACAAGTTCGAGCTGCTGCTGTTCCGGCTCGGCACCGACCAGAACGGCGCGCGCAGCGAGCTGTTCGGCATCAACATCTTCAAGATCCGCGAGATCGTCGCGATGCCGGCGGTGACCGCGATCGCCGGCGCGATGCCGCACGTGCTCGGCGTGGTCAACCTGCGCGGCGCGATCATCCAGGTGCTCGACCTGCCGGCCATCGCCGGCTGCGTCCCCGAGAGCGGCCTGAACATCATGCTGGTCACCGAATTCGCCCGCACCACCCAGGCGTTCGCGGTCGAATCGGTCGAGGAAATCGTCCGCCTCGACTGGAACTGCGTGATGTCGGCCGAGCGCAGCGCCGGCAACGGCGGCCTGGTCACCAGCATCGCGCGGCTCGAGGACGACGGCGGCGGCGCGCGCCTGGCCCAGGTGCTCGACCTCGAAACCATCCTGCGCAACCTGACGCCGACCGATCGGCCCGACGTCAACCCGGGCACCATCGGCCCGGCCATCCGCCTCAAGCCGGGCGCGGTCATCCTGGCGGCCGACGATTCGGTGGTGGCGCGCGCGCTGATCGAACGCGGCTTCGACGCGGTCGGCCTGCCGTTCATCATGACCAAGACCGGCAAGGAAGCGTGGGACCAGCTGCACAGCATCGCCGAGCAGGCCGAGGCCGAGGGCAAGAGCGTCTACGACAAGGTGGCGATGGTGTTGACCGACATCGAGATGCCGGAAATGGACGGCTTCACGCTCACCCGCAGCATCAAGAAAAGCACGCGCTTCCACCACCTGCCGGTGGTGATCCACTCCTCGCTGTCGGGCACCACCAACGAGCAGCACGTCAAGAGCGCGGGGGCGGACGCGTACGTGGCGAAGTTTTCTGCCGACGACCTGGCCAGCGCGATCAGGAGCGTGCTGCGCGGCTGATGGCGGCGAACCGGGCCGGGGTCTGACCGATTACAGGACGCCGAGCGCCTGTTCGATGTCGGCGATCAGGTCGGCCGTGTCTTCCAGGCCGATGTTAAAGCGCACCAGCATGCCGGCGTCGCTCCAGCCGCGCCGCATCGCCTGGATCCGGTACGGCATCACCAGGCTGTTGGCGCCGCCCCAGCTGTAACCGAGGCCGAACAATGCGAGCTGGTCGACGAAGCGGTCGGTCTGCGCTTCGCTGTAGCGGGCATCGAACAGCACCGAGAACAAGCCGCCGGCGCCGCGGAAATCGCGCTTCCAGATGTCGTGGCCGGGGCAGTCGGTGAACGCCGGGTGCAGCACCTTGCTGATTTCGGCGCGCCCCTTGAGCCACGCGGCCACCTGGCGCGCGCTGGCGTCGTGCGCCTCGAGGCGCAGCTTCATGCTCGGCAGGCCGCGCATCACCAGGTAGGCATCGTCGGGACTGACACCCATGCCGAGGCGCATATGCGCCAGCGCCAGGCGGTCGTTGAGCGCGCGCTCGCGCGTGATCAGGGCGCCCATCAGCACGTCCGAGCCGCCCGACTGGTACTTGGTGAGCGCCTGCATGATGATGTCGACGCCCAGATCGAAGCCGCGCAGCGCCAGTCCGCCCGACCAGGTGTTGTCGAGCGCGACCAGCACGCCCCTGTCGTGGGCCGCCTTGCAGATCGCCGGCAGGTCCGGCACTTCCATCGACACCGAGCCGGGCGCCTCGGTCCAGATCAGCTTCGTGTTGGGCAAAATCAGCTCGGCGATGGCGGCGCCGGCCAGCGGATCGTAGTAGCGCGCGCTGATGCCGAAGTCGCGCGTGAGCCAGTTGCCCAGCTCGCGGTTCGGGTTGTAGACGTTGTCGGGCAAGAGCACGTCGTCGCCGGTCTTGAGCAGCGCGAAGTCGACCATGGCGATCGCCGCCAGCCCGCTCGGCGCCAGCAGGCAGAAGCTGCCGCCCTCGATTTCGGCCAGCCGCGCTTCCAGGGTGAACGTGGTCGGCGTGCCGTGCAGCCCGTAGGTATAGGCGCTCTTCTCTTTCCACTGGCCCGAGCGCATCGCCGCGACGTCCTTGAACAGCACCGTCGAGGCATGGTGGATCGCGGTCGGATAGGCGGCGAAGCCCTCCGGCGCGGCGTAGTCGCTATGGATCAGCGTGGTCTGCGCGGATTTTTTCATGCCCGGCCTCAGACCACCGACGCCCACAGGTCGTGCGCGTCGGAGCCGGTGACGACGACGTCGGCGAACTCGCCCACCTTGAGCAGCTTGCCCGGCACCAGCGAGCGCTTGATGTGCACCACGCCGTCGATTTCCGGCGCGTCGGCCGACGAGCGGCCGACCGATTCGGTACGGTTGACTTCATCGACCAGCACGCGCACGGTCTTGCCGACCTTCGCCTTGAGGCGCTGCGCCGAGATTTCCTCCTGCAGCAGCATGACGCGGCCGCGCCGCTCTTCGCGCACTTCTTCCGGCACCGGATTGTCGAGCAGGTTGGCGGTGGCGCCTTCGACCGGCGAATAGGCGAAGCAGCCGAGGCGGTCGATCTGCGCCTCTTTCAGGAAGTCGAGCAGGTACTCGAATTCGGCCTCGGTCTCGCCGGGGAAACCGGCGATGAAGGTCGAGCGGATCGTCAGGTCCGGGTTCATTGCGCGCCAGGCCTGGATGCGGTCGAGGTTCTTCTCGCCGCTGGCCGGGCGCTTCATGCGCTTAAGGACATCGGGATGGGCGTGCTGCATCGGGATGTCGAGGTAAGGCAGCACGTGGCCGCCGCTCATCATCGGGATCACCTGGTCGACGTGCGGGTACGGATACACGTAGTGCAGGCGCACCCACGCGCCGTACTGCGCGGCCAGTTGGCCGAGCGCCTCGACCAGCTGCGTCATGTGGGTCTTGACCGGGCGACCGTTCCAGAAGCCGGAGCGGAACTTGACGTCGACGCCGTAGGCACTGGTGTCCTGCGAGATCACCAGCAATTCCTTGACGCCGGCCTTGAACAGGTTTTCCGCTTCCAGCATCAGGTCGGCGATCGGGCGCGACACCAGGTCGCCGCGCATCGACGGGATGATGCAGAAGCTGCAGCGGTGGTTGCAGCCTTCCGAGATCTTCAGGTAGGCGTAGTGTTTCGGTGTCAGCCGGATGCCCTGCGCCGGCACCAGGTCGAAGAACGGCTCGTGCGGCTTGGGCAGGTGAAGGTGGACCGAGTCCATCACCTCGCCGAGCGCGTGCGGACCGGTCACCGCCAGCACCTTCGGATGGATCTTCATGATGATGTCATCGCCGGCCGCATCCTTCTTCGCGCCCAGGCAGCCGGTGACGATCACGCGGCCGTTTTCGGCCAGCGCCTCGCCGATGGCGTCGAGCGACTCCTGCACCGCGGCGTCGATGAAGCCGCAGGTGTTGACGATGACGAGATCGGCGCCGGCGTACGACTTGGCCGTTTCATAGCCCTCGGCGCGCAGCTGGGTCAGGATTTGCTCCGAATCGACCAGCGCTTTCGGACAGCCGAGCGAGACGAAGCCGACTTTGGGCGCGGCGACGGGCGCGGTCATCGGTGCGGTGGCGGCGGCGGGAGTGATGGGGAGACGGCGAATTTCGGACATGGTATGGGCAGGGACGCAGGCAGGCTAATCCTCCATTGTACCGCGCCGGCCGCCGGCAACGCAAAACCGGGACAGACCCGGTTTTTTGGGAACGCAGCACCTGCGTAAAAACCGGGTCTGTCCCGGTTTATTGGAAACATTCCGCAACGAAAAGGGGTCCGAGCCAGCTCTACCCCGTTCCAAAATGGCGCAAAACCGGGTCTGTCCCGGTTTTGGGGAAACGTTTATTTCTTGTCGACGGGCGGGAACGGGAAGCCGCCGAAGATGTTCTTGCTCTGGCTTTGCATCTGCTCTTGCATCTGCACGAACAGGTTCTTGCTCTGGTCGATGTAGTTGTTCATCATCCCTTGCATCATCGGCCCTTGTACGTTCATGAACTGGGTCCACATCTCAGGACTGAATGGCTTGCCCTCGAAGCTGCCGGTCGCGCCGGTGGTGAACTTGTTCTGGATGTCGGTGAACGCCTGGACATTTTTTTCGAGGTAGGATCCCATCATGCCCTGCATCGCATGGCCGTAGTAACGGATGATCTGCGACAACACCACGCTGGTAAACATCGGCGCGCCGTTCGCTTCTTCTTCAAGGATGATCTGCAGCAGGATGCTGCGCGTCAGGTCTTCGCTGGACTTGGCATCGATGACGGTGAACTCGTCGGCATCGAGCACCAGCTGCTTGACGTCGGTCAGCGTGATGTACGAGCTGGTCTGCGTATCGTACAGGCGCCGGTTCGGGTACTTCTTGATCAGGCGTTCAGTACTTTTTTTTGCGCTACTCATCTCTGATTCCACTTATTGCGCCGCAGCGCATTCGAATAAAAAGCGGACCACTGTCCGCTCCATGTCAAGCCTACGTTTTGCATTATAGGATGGATATTCGCCAAAATACCATGTTGCGCGCGCACGTGCAGCATTTATTGCGGTGCAACTTAAAGTAAATACATGGCAACAAGGATTGCCATGCTTCACCAGGCGCCGTCGGCGAAGCCGGTCAGTCCCCCCTCAGTCGGCCCGCACCTTGACGTAGCGGCCCGGCGCAGCCTCGATCGGTGGAAACTGCTTGTTGCCAAGCTTGCTACGCGGCTTGACATCCTTGCCACCGTGCTCGGCCAGGAAGGCGGCCCACTCGCTCCACCAGCTGCCCTTGTGCTCGGTCGCGCCGGCGAACCAGCTGTCCGGGTCGGCCGGCGCCTTGGCGCGGCCCTTGACGTCGTGGGTCCAGTAGCTGCGCTTGCCTTTCGAGGCCGGGTTGATGACACCGGCGATGTGGCCGGAAGCGCCCAGCACGAAGCGGTTCTGCTTCGGCTTGCCCGGATTGAGCAGCGCCAGCGACTTGAAGGCGGCGTGCCACGGCACGATGTGGTCTTCGCGCGAACCGTAAAGGAATACCGGCGCGTCGATCGCGCCGATGTCGACCTGGGCGCCGGCGGTGGTCAGCACACCAGGTTCGCGCAGCTTGTTCTCGAGGTACATATTGCGCAGGTAAAAACAGAACATCGGTCCCGGCAGGTTGGTGCTGTCCGAGTTCCAGTACAGCAGGTCGAACGGCGGCGGCTCCTTGCCCTTCAGGTAGTTCGACTGCACGTAGTTCCACACCAGGTCGTTTGGACGCAGCGCCGAGAACGTCGTCGCCAGGTCGCGCCCCGGCATCAGGCCGCCCTTGGCCAGGCTCTGTTCGCGCTGCGCTACCTGGTCTTCGTCGATGAACACGTCGAGCACGCCGGTGTCTTCGAAATCGAGCAAGGTGGTCAGCAAGGTCAGGCTGGCGGCCGGCTGTTCGCCGCGCGCGGCCAGCACCGCCAGCGCGGTGGTGACGATGGTGCCGCCGACGCAGAAACCGAAGGCGTTGATTTTTTCGCTGCCGGAAATGGCGCGCGCCACCCGGATCGCCTCGATCGCGCCCTGCTCGACATAGTCGTCCCAGGTGACGAAGGCGAGCGACTCGTCAGGATTGCGCCACGACACCAGGAACACCGTGTTGCCCTGCTCGACGGCGTAGCGCACCACCGAATTTTCCGGCTGCAGGTCGAGGATGTAGAACTTGTTGATGCACGGCGGCACCATCAGCAGCGGCACGGCGTGCACCGTGGCGCTGGTCGGGGAGTACTGGATCAGCTGGAACAGGTCGTTCTCGTACACCACTTCGCCGGCCGTGGTGGCGACGTTGCGGCCCACTTCGAAGGCCGATTCGTCCGACAGCGAGATGCGGCCTTTCTGCATGTCGGCCAGCATGTTGGTGAGGCCCCTGGTCAGGCTCTCGCCCTTGGTGTCGAGCAGCGTCTGCTGCGCCTCGGGATTGGTGGCGAGGAAGTTTGCCGGCGACATCGCGTCGACCACTTGCTGCACCGCGAAGCAGATCTTCTGCTTCTCGCGCGGCGCCGCCTCGACCGCTTCGGCCATCGCCGTGAGGAAATGCGCATTCAGCAGGTAGGACGCGGCGCTGAAGGCGGACAAGGGATTGGCATGCCACTCCGGCGCGGCAAAGCGGCGATCCTTGAGCTCGGGCGTTTTCATCGCCGCCATGTCCTGCCATAATGCGGCGGCCTTTTGCAGGTAGTCGTTCTTGATCGCGTCGAGCGCCGTCGGACTGATGTGGGCGCCGGCCTCCTTGAGGATGCCGTCCAGCGGATTGCCGACGGGCTGCTGCAGCTGCATCCACGGCTGCCAGCTGGCAGGATCGGCAAATTGGGACGCCCAGGCACTGGCCATGGCTTGAGGATCAGGCTTATTCATGTGTGAGTCCATTGGTTACAATTGCTACAATTGCGGTTTCTACCGAGGAAAATGTATGTGGATTGTCGCCGTTGCCTGGATCTACGTGGTTGGCCTGATGGCGCTGACCGAACCTTCCGTCGTCGCTGGAATTATGACCTTTCTGGTCTATTGTGTGTTGCCATTGTCGTTACTTTACTACGTCTCGGGTACCAAGCGCAGGCGCCTGCGTAACGAGGCCGCCGCCCGCCTGCGCGCCAGCCAGCTCGCCGCCGCAGCCGACGCCAGCGACAGCGACAGCGAAGGCTAGGCGGTCAGCCAGATCATGCTGGCCTGCCGACCGGTGACGCCGTCGCGCCGGTACGAATAGAAGCGCGCACTATCGCTCGCCGTGCAGTGCGCCCCGCCCCACACCCGCGTCACGCCGTCGCGCGCCAGCAGGCAGCGCGCCAGCGCATTCATGTCTGCCAGGTATTTGCCGGGCCGCCCGGCGAACGGCGCGAACGCCGCCCTCACCTGCGCAGCTTCGACCGCGCCGCGCGCGCCCGCCAGGAATTCATCGCGCACCTCGGCGCCCACTTCGAACCTGGCCGGGCCGATCGCCGGCCCCAGCCAGGCGGTCAGCTCGCCGGCGCCGGCGGCGCGCATCGCCGCCACCGTTGCGCTCAGCACGCCGGCGGCCAGGCCGCGCCAGCCGGCGTGGGCCGCGCCCACCACCGTGCCGGCCAGGTCGGCGAACAGCACCGGCAGGCAGTCGGCGGTGAGCACCGCGCACACCACCCCGGGCGCGCTGGCAATGCTGGCGTCGGCCACCCGCACCGGCTGGTCCGGCCCGACGCTGGCGGCGTCGACCACGGCGACGCCGTGCACCTGCGAAATCCAGGCCGGCGCGCCGGGCAGCAGCGCGCGCACGGCGGCGCGGTTGCACCGCACCGTGTCGGCGTCGTCGCCGACGTGCAGGCCGAGGTTCAGGCCGCCGCCGCCGGCGCCGTCGTCGTAGGGGCCGGCGCTGGCGCCGCCGCGGCGCGTGCTGGCCAGCGCGCCGACGTTGGCCGGGGCATCGGGCCAGTCCGGCGTGATCAGCTCGGCGCTTGCCATGCCACCAGGTCCGGTTCGGCGATGCCCGCTTGGCCGATCAGCTCGGCGAAATCGTCGGCCAGCGGCACGATCCATTCGCAGTCCTCGCCGGTGGCCGGATGCACCAGGCCGAGCCGGCGCGCCTGCAGCGCCTGGCGCGGAAACACCGGCGCCAGGTGCTGCTTGCCGTACACCGAGTCGCCCACCAGCGCGAAGCCGAGGTGCTGCATGTGCACGCGGATCTGGTGGGTGCGGCCGGTTTCGAGCTGGCACTGCACCAGGCTGACCGGGCGCCGGTCGAGCAGGCCGGAGGCGATCAGCTGGAAGTGGGTGATGGCCGGCTTGGCGGAAAAATTGGTCGACACCGCCATCTTGACGCGGTCCTTCGGGTGCCGCCCCATCGAGGCGTCGATGGTGCCGCTGACGCGCGGCGTGCCCCACACCAGCGCGAAATACTCGCGCTTGACGCTGCGCGCGGCCAGCTGGCGCACCAGGTCGGTCTGCGCGGCGAGCGTCTTGCCGACCACCATCAGGCCGCTGGTGTCCTTGTCGAGCCGGTGGACGATGCCGGCGCGCGGCACGCCGGCCAGCTGCGGCGCGTGAAACAGCAGGCCGTTGAGCAAGGTGCCCGACCAGTTGCCGGCGCCCGGGTGGACCACCAGCCCGGCCGGCTTGTTGATCACCATGATGTGTTCGTCTTCGTAGACGATGTTGAGCGCGATCTCTTCGGGGGTGTAGGCGGCGTCTTCGGGCGCGCTCTGCGGCGCGATAACGACCGTTTCGTCGCCATATGCGGTATCCTTGCCGCGCGCCGGCTTGCCGTCGACCATCACATGGCCGGCGTCGAACCACAGTTGCAGGCGGCTGCGCGAAAATTGCGGCACCAGGCCGGCGATGACTTTGTCGAGGCGCTGGCCGCATGCCTCGGGCGTCAGTTCAAGGGTAATCGGCGACAGGTCGATGCCGCGTTCGAGCGACGCAAACTCGGCGTCGATCTCGTCGTCAAAATCAGGGTCTAACGGTAAATCCGCCGAATTCGGCGTTGGAGTTAATATCACAGCAGTCCCATCGGCTATAATCAGCCTTTCGTTGAATCTCGGTAAATACTCTCTTGCAAAAAGTCATGCAAAAAAAATTATCTCTGTTTGTTGCTTCATGTGTTCTGCTAGGTTTGTCCGCTTGCAGCTTGTTTCCGGAAAAAGCCGACGAGACCAAAAACTGGTCGGTGACGAAATTATACGCTGAGGCGCGCGATGAGATGAACGGCGGCCACTACGAGGCGGCCATCAAGCTGTTCGAGCGGCTCGAGTCGAGCTATCCGTTCGGCACCTACGCGACCCAGGCGCAGATGGAGATCGCCTACGCCTACTACAAGACGCAGGACCAGGCCCAGGCGCTGGCGGCGGTCGAGCGCTTCATCAAGCTGCACCCGAATCATCCGCAGGCCGACTATATGTACTATCTGCGCGGCCTGATCAGCTTCAATGACCAGATCGGTTTTCTGTCGGTGATCTACTCGCAGGATCCGACCGAGCGCGACCCGAAAGCGACGCGCGAATCGTTCGCCGCCTTCAAGGCGCTGGTCGACAAATTCCCGGACAGCAAATACACGCCGGACGCGATCTCGCGCATGAAGTACCTGATCAACGCGATGGCGCAGTACGAAGTGCACGTGGCCAATTACTACTATCGGCGCGGCGCCTACCTGGCCGCCTTCAACCGCGCCCAAGGCGCGGTGACCGACTACGGCGACGCCCCGGCCATCGAGGAAGCGCTGTTCCTGATGATTCGCTGCCACGACAAGATGGGCAACCTCGAACTGCGCGACGATGCGCAGCGCGTGTTCGTCAAGAACTACCCGAACAGCAAGTTCCTCAATCCGAATGCGAAGGAACGCAGCTGGTTCAACTTCTGGTCGAAGAAGACCGACTAAGCTCTCAGGACGATGCGGCACGATGCAGGTCGTGCCCGCCGGCGGCGGGGACGGCCTGCTCAGCTTACTGCTCGATTTGCGCTTCGACTTACGCTTCGACTTACGCTTCGACTTACGCTTCGAGCTGGCGGCGGAACACCCAGCGGGTGTCGGTCGAATCGCGCTTGCTGAAGGCGTAGCCGTCGACCTTGAACTTCTTCAGCTTGTCGGCGTCCGTGATGCCCTTCTCCGCCGCGTAGCGCGCCATCATGCCGCGGGCGCGCTTGGCGAAGAACGAGATGATCTTGTACTTGCCGTTCTTCCAGTCCTCGAACACCGGGCTGATCACCGGCACGGCCAGCAGCTTAGGCCGCACCGACTTGAAATACTCTTCCGACGCCAGGTTGACCAGCACTTCGGCGCCGTTGGCGGTGATCGCCGCGTTGATCGTCTCGGTGACGCTGTCGCCCCAGAACCCATACAAGTCCTTCGCCTCCGGCGTGGCCAGGCGCGAGCCCATCTCGAGCCGGTGCGGGTGGATCAGGTCGAACGGGCGCAGCACGCCGTACAGCCCGGACAGGATGCGCACGTGCTGCTGCGCGTAGCCGAGCGCCTTCGGTTTGAGCGAGCGCGCGTCGAAGCCGGCGTAGACGTCGCCGTTGAAGGCCATGATGGCCTGGCGCGCCTCGTGCGGGTCAGTGCTCCAGCTGGCGTAGCGCGCCACGTTGAGGGCGGCGAGCGGGTCCGACAGGTCCATCAGCTCGGCCAGCTGGGCCGGCGAATAGCCGCGCAGCACCGCGATCAGCGCGCTCGAGCGCGCCAGGTGATCGGGCGTGGTGCTCAGCTTGGTGGTCGGGCGGGTGGCGAAGTCGAGCGATTTTGCGGGCGACAGTACAATCAACATAAATTTCAATCACATCCAACAACATAGAATTGCCGACATGATACCCGTACCAGCCGAACGCATCGTCATCGACACCAATGTTTGCCTCGACCTGCTGGTGTTCCACGACCCGCGCTGGGCCAGCCTGCTGGCCGCCCTCGAAAGCGGCGCAGTCGAAGCGGTCACGCGCGCCGACTGCCGCGACGAATACAACGTCGTGCTCCATTACAAGCACCTGCCGCTCGACGAGGCCAGCCGGCCGCTGGCGGCGCGCCGCTTCGATGCGCTGATCAGCGTGGTGGCGCCGGCCGCCAGCCAGGTGCGTTTGCCGGTGTGCACCGACCGCGACGACCAGAAATTTCTCGAGATCGCCCGCGACGCCCGCGCCGCCGTGCTCATCACCAAGGACAAGGCGCTGCTCAAGCTGGCCCGCAAGACCGCCCAGGCCGGCCTGTTTCGCATCATGCTGCCCGAAGCGTGGCTCAAGGCGCGTGCCGACTCTGCGCTAGAATAGGCTCCCGATCACTTCGCTTTTCTTCTCATGACGACACCCGTCCTTCGCACCAGGCTGCCCGCGGTCGGCACCACGGTTTTCACCCGGATGTCGACCTTGGCCGCCGAACACGGCGCCGTCAACCTCGGCCAGGGCTTTCCTGATTTCGCCTGCGACCCGGCGCTGCCGGAACTGGTCGCCGACGCCATGCGCGACGGCCACAACCAGTATCCGATGATGACCGGCGTGGCGCCGCTGCGCGAGGCGATCGCCGCCAAGATCGGCGCCATCTACGGGCGCCACTACGACGCCGCGCTGGAAATCACCGTCACCGCCGGCGCCACCCAGGCCTTGACCACGGCGATCCTGTGCTGCGTGCATCCGGACGACGAGGTGATCGTCATCGAGCCAGCCTACGACAGCTACGCGCCGGCCATCGCGCTGGCCGGCGGCGTGATGGTGCCGGTGGCGATGCAGGTCGACGACGAGCGCGGCTACAGCATCCCGTGGCAGCAGGTCGCCGCTGCGGTCGGCCCGCGCACGCGCCTGATCATCATCAATTCGCCGCACAACCCGACCGGCTCGGTGCTGCGGCGTGCCGACATCGATGCGCTCACCGACATCGTGCGCGGCAGCGACATCCTGCTGCTGGCCGACGAGGTCTACGAACACATGGTCTACGACGGCGCGCCGCACGAGTCGATGTGCCGCTACCCGGAACTGGCCGAGCGCGCCTTCGTGGTGTCGAGCTTCGGCAAGACGTACCACGTGACGGGCTGGAAAATCGGCTACGTGGCGGCGCCGCCGGCGCTGTCGACCGAGTTCCGCAAGGTGCACCAGTACAACGTGTTCACCGTGAACACGCCGATGCAGCACGGCGTGGCGCGCTACCTGGCCGACCCGGCGCCCTACCGCGGCCTGCCGGCGTTCTACCAGCGCAAGCGCGACCTGTTCCGCGACGGCCTCAAAAGCAGTCGCTTCACCCTGTTGCCGGCCGACGGCACCTATTTTCAATGCGTCAAATACGCCGCGATTTCATCTATACTGGAAGCAGATTTCGCCGAATGGCTGACGGGCGAAATCAAGGTTGCCGCGATTCCCGTGTCGGCGTTCTACAGCCGGGGCACGGAGTCCGGCGTCGTGCGATTCTGCTTCGCGAAACAAGACGCCACTTTGCGGCTGGCGCTCGATCGGCTGGCCCGAATTTGAATGACAACCACTTTCCCTTCCGCCGCACCGGCCTCGGTGCTGCACAGCCTGAACCGGGTCAGCAGCGAGCTTGACGCGCTGTTGGCGGGCCTGCGCCCGTATAGCGAATCGGACGGCGCCTTGCGCCGGGTCGCGCAGACACTGGCCGAGGCGGTCGCGCGCGCGCCCGACGTGGCCATCGCCTGCATCCTGCTCAACCAGATCGGCGGGCGCTACTCGGTGCGCCACTGCGTCGACACCGCCATCCTCGCCTGCGTGCTGGCGCGCGCGATGGGCGAGGCGCCGGCCGCGGTGCTGACAGTGGCGGCGGCCGCGCTGACGATGAACGTGGGCATGATGCGGCAGATCGAGACGCTGCAGAACAAGGCGACCTTGAGCGGCGACGAGCGCGCGCTGGTGCACCGCCATCCGAGCGAAAGCGCGCAGTTGCTGCGCAGCGCCGGTGTGGGCGATGAGGAATGGCTGTCCTACGTGTTGCAGCACCACGAGAACGATGACGGCAGCGGCTATCCCGACGGCCGGCGCGAAGGCGACATCGCCTTCAACGCCAAGCTGATCCGGATGGCCGACCGCTACTGCGCCTGCGTGTCGGCGCGCAATTACCGCCGCTCGATGCTGCCGCCGCTGGCGCTGGGCACGCTGGACGCGGACGCCGGCAACGATCCGGTGCTGACCAAGTTGTTCGCGCAGCAGCTCGGCCCCTTCCCGCCGGGCACGCTGGTACGGCTGGCCAATGGCGATATCGGCGCGGTGGCCGGGCGCAGCGCCGACCGCGTGCTGCTGGTGCATGCGCTGCGCGGCGCCGATGGTGCGAAGCTGTCACAGCTGCGCCGTATCGACCAGGCTGATTTCGCGATCGAGACGGCGCTGCACGAGGATGAGGCGCAGTTGCGTTTCAGCATGACGGCGGTGTGGGGGGCCGTAGCGGCGTTGTAGCGGCGTGTCGGTGACGATCGAAGGGCCTACTGCTCAGCCCGTGTACGAATGCCGGCACTGACCCCCGGGTCTAGGCCCGCGGCGACACCCGCGGTCAGCCCGTGTGGGCGGCGACGAAGGCGGGAAAGCTGGCGACCTGCG
>JARXKM010000001.1:12206-17350 GCA_030272785.1 Pseudomonadota bacterium | reverse complement strand
ACCCGCGGTCAGCCCGTGTGGGCGGCGACGAAGGCGGGAAAGCTGGCGACCTGCGCGGCCTTGAGCGTCTGCACATTCGGCATCTGCTCCATGCGTTCCAAGTATTGCTTGACAGGCAAGCCGGCCAGCAGGTCTTCGCCCAGTACTTTGGTGGTGGCGGCGGACACGGCGGGGAAATGGAAGATCGCGGCGCAGTCGGCCATGCTGAAGGTGTCGCCGGCCAGGTAGGGCGCAAACTTGGCCCGCGCACCCAGGGCAGCGATGCTCTTCTTCAGTTTGGCAGCAACCTGCTGCTTGACGTCGTCGCTCACCTTGCCGCCGAAGAAGGCTTCGGCGTACAACTCGCGCGCCACCAGTTCGATGTGCAGCTCGAGGAAAGTCAGCAGTTCGCGCACCTGCGCGGCGCGGAACGGGTCGGCCGGAATCAGCGGCTGCTGCGGGTAGCGCGCCTCGATATAGTCGACGATCACCTGCGATTCGACCAGCACGCCGTCTGCCGTTTCGATATAAGGAATTTTGCCGAGCGGCGACTTCGCCATCAGCGCCGGAGAACCAAGCGGGAACACTTCCTGTTCGTCGAAAGCGATGCCCTTTTCCAGCAGCGCGAGCTTGACCTTGTTGTGATAGTTGCTTACGGCGAAACCGCACAGTGTCAGCATAGAAGGACTCCTTTAATGATTAGGGGGAAAGTTGCAGCAGTTTGCGTTCCACGAACGCCAGCAGGTCGGCCGACAGGCCGGCCGACGCTTTCGCCTTCTGGAACGCGTCGAGTGCCTCGACATTGCGTTTTTCGGCCTGCAGCGAGATGCCGAGGCCCATCCACCAGACGCCGTTCTGCGGCCGGGCGCGTAACGCCGCCTGGTATTGTTCGGCCGCTTCGCGATGGCGCTGCTGGCGTTGCAGCGCGCCGGCGAGGAAGGCGTGATAGTCGGCGTTGCCGGCAGCAAAAGGCAGGCTGCGCAGCAAGGCATCGATGCCGGCGCCGCCCCGTTCGATCTGCAGGCGCGCCAGCAGCATCGCCATGGCGGGCTGACGCGGATCGGCGGCCAGCGTCGTTTCCAGCTGGCGGATCGCCTCGTCCGGGCGCTTGTTCTCGATCAGCAGGCCGACCAGGGTCTGGCGCGCCGCCTCGTGGCGCGCGTCGAGCTGCAGCGCCAGTTCCAGCGAAGCGATGGCCTCGCCGTTGCGGCCCTCCTGCAAGCTGGCCAGCGCGCGCCGGTACTCGCGCTCGGCGCGCTGCTCGGCGCTCAAGGCGCGCGACGCCGCCGGCTCGGCCACGCTGGCGACCGCCGCCTGCTTCACCCCGGGGGTCAGTGCCGGCAATCGTACACGCTCTCGAGCGTGGTGCTCACGCGCCGGTTCGACGACTTCCGGCGCGCCCTGGCTTACCCCGGGGGTCAGAGCCGGCAATCCGACACGCTCTCGTGCGTGGCGCTCGCGCGGCGGCTCGGCGATCGCCTGCGCGCTCGGCGCCGTGGCAGGTGCCGCAACCGGTGCCGCTACCGGTGCCGTGGCAGGTGCCGCAACCGGTGCCGCAACCGGTGCCGCAACCGGTGGCGATCCCTCTGCCGCAACCGGCGCGGCCACCGGCGCCGCCACCACCACCGCCGGCGCGACAGGCACGACCACCCGCGGCGCCAGCAGGACGGTCTTGACCGCCACCGCCGGCGCGGCGACCACGCGTTGGCGCTGCAGCGCGCGCCAGCCGACGTAGCCGCCCGCGACCAGCGCCACCAGCAACAGCGCGCCGCCGGCGAACAGCAGCGCCGGCCGGCGCGCCTCGCGCACCACCAGCTGGATGTGCGGCTGCACCGCCGCGCCGTGCGGCGAACCGCCGCGCGCGTCGAGGTCCTGCAGCATCTTGTTGATCAGGCTCATCGGATCAGCACCCAGGTCAGGCCGGCGGCCGCCGCCAAGGTCGAGGCGCCGGCCAGCCATGGCCACCAGCGTCGCCTTGCCGGCAAGGTGTCGCGCGCGGCGGCGCCGACATTGGCGGCGCTGACGCTCTGCCGGCCCTGCCCGTAGGCCAGCATCAGCGCCTTGTGCGCCAGGATGTTGACCAGGCGCGGGATGCCGCGACTGGCCGAAAACAGTTTACGCACCGCACCGCGGCTGAACAGGCGCGCGCCGGAAAAACCGGCAATGCGCAGCCGGTGCGCCAGGTAGTACTCGAGATCGTCGCGGCTGAGCGGCCCGAGATGGTAGTGGAACGTGATGCGCTGCGCCAGCTGGCGAATGGCGTCGAGTTCGAGCTTGCGGTTCAGCTCCGGCTGGCCGAACAGCACGATCTGCAGCAGCTTGCGCTTTTCGGTTTCGAGATTGGTCAGCAGGCGCAGCGCTTCCAGGCTCTCGACCGGCATCGCCTGCGCTTCGTCGAGACACAGCAGCACACGCTTGTCCTCGCGCGCCAGGTCGAGCAGGCGCACGTTGATCGATTTAAGCAGCTGATGCTGGTCGACATCCTTTTCCAGCGCAATTTCCAGTTCATCGGCCAGCGCCAGCATCAGCGTGCGCGGTTCGAGATTGGGATTGGGAATATAGGCGGTGACGAAGCCGTCGCCCAGGGTGGCCATGAACTTGCGGCACAGCAGCGTCTTGCCGGTGCCCACCTCGCCGGTGATCTTGATGAACCCTTCGCCGTTGCGCGCGGCGATCAGCAAGGTGTTGAGCGCCTCCTGCGAATGCGGGCTGGTGAAGAAAAAGCTGGTGTCGGGCGTGATGCCGAACGGCGCCTCGCGCAAGCCGAAATGGGCCGTGTACATTTACTTGCGCCCCTTGCCGTTGGGATCGAGCTCCTGGATGCGGCGGCTGGTGTCGAGCAGGTCCTGGTTCCAGGCGCTGCCGCCGTCGACGATGGTCGGCTTGATCAGCACCACCAGCTCGCGCTTCTGGCTGACGTTGGCGCGGTTCGAAAACAGCGCGCCGATCAGCGGAATGCCGGCGGCGCCGGGAATTTGCGCGCGGTCGGCGGTCGACGACTGGCGCATCAGGCCGCCGATGGCGACCACCCGGCCGTCCTGGCCGCGCACCATGCTGTCGATCTCCGACGTCGACGAGGCCGCCAGCGGCAGGCTGAAGTTGCCCACCGAGCCCAGGTTGATCGACTTGTTGATCGTCGTCACCTGGCTGACCGACGGATGCACGTGCAGCAAGATGTCGCCCTTGTCGTCGATCTGCGGCGTGACGTCGAGCACCACGCCGGAGAAAAACGGCGTCAGCGTGACGCTCGGCGAGGTGGTATTGCCCGTCGCGCTGGTGTTGGTGGTGGTGGTCACGCCGGTCACGTAGAACTCGTCGGTGCCGATCTTGAGCACCGCCTTGACGTTGTTCATCGCCGCGATGCGCGGGCTCGACAGCACGTGCACCGTGCCCTGCGACTCGAGGAAGGAAATGAGCGCGGCGAAATTGCTGGTCTGGAAGGCCAGGCCGAACAGCGAGCCGGCCGCCGAGGCCGCGTTCGACAGCGAGAAGCCCGTGCTGGCCGAAATGCCGCTGCCGGTGCTGATCAACGGCGGCTGGCCGCCGGCGAACGGCAGCGGCGCCAGGCTGGTGCCGGGCGACAGGAAGCCGGTCGAGACGCGGTTGTCATGGCCGCTCTTGAACGAGGCGAACGAGGCCCAGTTGATGCCGCTCTGGAAGCTGTCGTTGAGCTCGACTTCGAGGATCTTCGCCTCGAGGATCACCTGGCGGTCGACCGACAGCTGGGTCGCGCGCAGGTAGGCGTCGACATTGCGCAGTTCGTCCGGCATGGCGCGGATCACCAGCACGCCGGACTGCGGGCTGATCACCACGCTGCGCCCGCTGTCCTTGCCGGTGCTGCCGACGATCGCCTCGATGGCCGCCTTCAGGTCGACCCAGAAGTCGCTGGTCGAGGTGGTGCTGACGTTGGTGCTGTCGGACTGCGTGTTCTGATGGTCGCCGCCCTGGTTGTTCTGGCCCTGGCTGCCCTGATTGTTCTGGCCGCCCTGGTTGTTCTGACTGCCTTGGCCGGTGGTGCCGACGTTCGACACCGAAGTCGACGACACGCGCAGGCTCGACTGGCCCTTGCGGTTGCCGACCAGGTAGTTCACGTGGAACATGCGGGTCTGGATGGTAAGCGGCTTGATCGAGATGCGGTTGCCGTCGATGCGGTAGTCGTAGCCGTACATCTCGCGCACCGCGTCGAGCGTTTCGATCAGGGTGACATCCTTGAGGTTGGCGGTGATGCTGCCCGTCACCTCCGGATGGACCAGCATGTTGTAGCGGGTGCCGGCGACGATCGAATGGAAGAACTGGTGCGCCGGCACGTTGTTGAACGCCACGTTGAAGCGCTCCTCGAGCGCCTGGCGCGCCTTCGGCAGCTGGCCGGCCAGCGCGGACACCGGCGGCAGCAGCGCGTTGGCGACCGCCGCCTCGTTCGGCGGCGGCGCCGCGCGCGCCGCGCCCGCCACCTGCGCGCTGATGGCGTCGTAGGTATCGCGCTTCGGGGTGGCGCCGCCGCAACCGACCAGGCTGGTCGCGGCAAGGGCCGCAGCCGCTATCAACAGGGTTTTTTGCATGCTGTGGCTAATCTCTCTCATCGTGGGGCGGGCGCGGGGGCGTACAGCTTGAGGATCTGGCGGCCGCTCGCGCGCTTCAGTTCAACTTCGGTTTCGGTCATGCGCACCAGCACGGCGCCGCGGAAGGTGCCGCCGAGGCGGACGGTTTCCCCATCGATCACCGCGACTTGGCGCCCGCCCGGCTGGCGCGCGATCAGCACCGACTGCAGCACCGGCCCGGCCGGCGCGACGCTGGCGGCCGGGCTGGCGGCGTTCCTGGCCAGCAACGCCGGCGGACGGGTCGGGTCGGCCAGCGCCGCGCGCACCGGGGTCAGAGCTGGCTCTGACCCCGTGCTGGCGGACCCCGTGCTGGCGCCGGCGCAAGCCATCATCAGCGCGGCCAAGGCGATGCGTTTCACAGCTTCATCCATTTCTTGTCCAGGCTCAGGGTGTACAACGTCAGTGCCAGGCGCGCATTCGGATACTCGTCGACATGCAGCTCGGCACGCCCCCAGAACAGCTGGGTCGGCATCGCCTCGAGCGCATCCATGTAGTTGACCATGTCGAGGTAGTTGCCGCGCACCGTCAGCTCGACGCCGTGGCGATACAGCAGGTCGGTCGGCGCCG
>JARXKM010000001.1:0-12106 GCA_030272785.1 Pseudomonadota bacterium | reverse complement strand
GTCGGCGCCGCCGGGGTCAGCGGCGCGACCGGGGTCAGCGGCGCCGCCGCTTCCGGCTTGCCCGGCGCGCGCGCCTTCAGCTGCGCCACCACGGCGCTGAACGGGCTGGCCGGCATGGTCTTCACCGATACCAGCTGCAATCGTCCGTTGGCCTTGAGGATGCGCTCGAGCAGCGCGGCCATCTGCTCCGGCGCCACCAGGCCGTTTTGCATCGCCCGCAAGCTGGTCGCCAGCTGCGCCGTGTCGCCGGAGAGCGCAAGCAGGCGCGCGGCCGCGGCGGCGTCCGGGTCGCGCTCGAACGCCACCAGGCGCTGGCCGATCTCATTGTCGATGCCAACGATGTTGTCATGCTGCTGGCTGAGCTGGGCCCGCAGCGCCGCGCGCCGCACCAGCAGCGGATTCAAATACAGCCCGTACAGCATGAACACGATGGTGGCAGCGGCCGCGGCGAACAACATGAGCCGCTCGCGCAGCGTGCGCGCGTCGATCCGGTTGGCCAGCAACTGCAGGCGGCGCATCATGGCGTGGCCTCCGCCGGCGCCGCGCCGACGCTGAATTCAACGTACGGCGCCACTGCGGCGTCCTTGCCGGGCGCCGGCTGGCCGATGCGCAGGCTGGCGAAGCTCTTGCCGCGCATCACCGGCTCGCGCGTCAGGCGGCCCAGGTAGGCCGGCACCAGCGCCGCATCGAGCGCCCTGCCCTGCACCCCCAGGTCGGTGCCGGCGCCGCTGATCGACACGCCGGTCAGCCATACGCCGGCCAGGTTCTGCCGCGCCAGCGCCTTGAAATAAGCGGCGTAACCGGCCGTGTTGCCCAGTTCGCCCCGTTCGAGCACGCCGGCGACGTCGCGCAGCGCCTGCAGGCGCGCCTCGGCCTGCACCAGCTGCTCGTCGAGTTCGACGCTCTTCTGGCGCGGCGCGAAGTCGATCTTCACCTTGGCCAGCCGCGCCTCGCGCTGCGCCAGCCGCTCGCGCCCGCTGTCGGCCTCGCGCTGCAGCGCCGCCACGTTCTGCCGCGCATACAGCGCCACCGCCAGCACGCCGACCAGCAACACGCACAGCGCCTGCGCCATCGCCGCGGCGCTGAAGATCTTCTTCTGTTTCAGGAAGATCGGATTGAACAGGTTGATTTGCTGGCTCACAGCACCGCCTCTTCATGCCGCAGCGCGGCGCCGAGCGCGAGGAAGAAACGCTGCTGGGCGGCGGCGCCGGCCAACTCGGGCGCGCCGCTCAGGTCGAGCACGTCGGCCAGGTCCATCGTCGTTACCGGCGTGTAGAGGTTGCTCGACAGGTATTCCTGCAGCCCGCTCGCGCCGCTCGGCGCCAGCACCAGGCTCGAGACGCTGATGAAGTGGAACTGGCGGTCGAAATGATCGAGCGAGCGCTGCACTTCCAGGGCGATCTTCTCAAAGCTGGCGCCCTGGCGGTCGGGGTCCGCCGCCAGCAGCTCGGCGAGCGTGACGTCGATCCGGCGCGCCAGGTACAGCTCGGCGGCGAAGGTGACCGTCAGCAGGCCGCCGTCGGCGCCGAACGAGAGCATCGCCACGCCGCGCCCGGCCGGCTCGAGCAGCGCGGCGATGTTGCGCTGGGCCGTCTCGGCGATGTCGATCACTGTCAGGTCGATCCTGGCGGCGGCGAACAGGCCCTGGCGCTGCGCGATGATGCTGTTGCGCGCCGCCACCGCGAACATGCTGTGGCTGCTGCGCACCGCCGAACTCTGGTCGACCGGGATGTCGAGCACGTCGATGGTGGCGTCGTCGATGTGAAAATCGAGCATGTCCTTCAGGCGCCAGCGCACCGCCGTCTTCAGTTCCTCGGCCGGCACGTTGGGCGCGTCGACGGCGAACAGCTGGTAGTCGCCGCCGCCGAGCACGGTGAGGCACTGGTACTGGCCGGCCTGCAGCTCGCGGCCGATCTTCTCGAGCGCGTCGGCGCCGGTGCCGGCGAAGAAGCTGCACAGTTCCACCGCCGGGCGGGCCGGCGCGCAACGCCGCACGCTGGCGGCGGCAATGCCGTCGCCGACGAACGCGATGCTCAGCCAACTGTCCTTCTTGTGTGCTTTTTTGAAGAAACGCATGCAACGGCCGGGAATGGTTAGCGACTTAATGAAGTTCGCACGGTAATCGCTTGATTATATTCAAGTTACGATCGCATGTGATGCTCATTTTGCATCGTGGAAAAAAATAATTCCCAATTCCACCGCCTGCGCGCTCAGTACACGCTCAGTACACGCTCAATACACGCTCAATACACTTCGCGCAGGTAGATCAGCGGGCTCTTGTAAACACCGAACACGGCGCGCCCGATGGTGCTGGTCAGCCAGGCCGGGTTGGTCATCTGGTATTCCGCGCTGCCGACATTGCCGGCGCCGGGCGCCTTCAGCCAGAAGCCGGCGACGCCGTTCTTCATCGTCAAGGTCGCCGTCGCGCTCGCCCCCAGCGGCGGGCTCTGGCACGGCTTGAGCACCTTGGTGCAGTTATTGAACACGATGCCGCCCGGTTGCAGGGTCGAGGCATTGTCGGTGGCGCTGGTTTCCCAGCGGCCGGTATTGGCCCAATACTGCGCCTCGGCGCGCACCGGCAGCTTGAGCAGCTCCGAGCCGTACGGATTGTCGAGCGCCAGGCGGCCGCTGACGAACACGATGCCGCCTTCGACGCTGCCGGCGGCGCGCAGCGAGCTGACCTTGACGGTCCCGCCGGCGGTCGCTTCGCTCGCCTCGGCGCGCACAAAGGCCGCGGTCGGCGCCACCCAGTTGCGTGCGCGCGGGACAGTATTGTCGAAGCGGCCCAGCCAGGCGTAGACCGGCTTGGCGCCGATCGGCTGGCCCGGCAGCATCGCCGCCGCCGCGATGGTATTGAACGACAAGGCGCCGTTGGACGGATTGGCGACGCTGCCGCCCGGCGCGTTGAAGGCCGACAGCGTGATCGGCCGCGCCAGCACGCCGGTGTAATTTTGCAGCAGGGCGCCGGCTACGCTCATCGGCCTGACGGTGACGCCGAACGGCTGGCCGGCATAGGCGGCGCCGCTGACGGTGGACGGGCAGCCCATGTGCGGCAGGCACACCATGGTGGCCACCGCGCTGGTGTCGAAATGGTCGGGATAGAAGCGCCCGACGCTGGTGGTGGTGGCGGCCGGCGCGCCGGCGCCCAGGTAGTCGTTACTGACCAGCCGCGGCGTCAGCGCCAGGATGCCCACGTCGTCGACCGAGAAGGCGGCGCCGGTGAACTCGCCGCCGACGATGGCCGTGAAGTCGCCGTCGAGCACCGGCAGGTAGAGCATCGCCGCCTGCACCGCCGCGTCGCCGCCGCGCGCCCAGTCGACCATCAGGCGCGCGCCCTCGTTGCCGAAGTTGGGCGCCTTGGCGCCGCCGGTCGTCAGCGCCGCCGCGCTGATCGTCATCAGCTCGCCGACCTTGACGAAGCCGTTGCCGGCGCCGGTGGTCGCCGCCGGATTGGCAAAATTGTCGGCGCTGCGCTTGACCGTGGTGAGCGCCAGCGTGGCCGGCTTGACCACGAACGGCACCGAGCCGACCACCTGGCCGGCGCCGTCGCGCAGGAACAGCTGGACCTTGCCGACGTCGGCGTAGATCAGCGGCGCGCTGGCCGGCGCCGACGGCGCGCCGGCCGGGAACACCATGTTCACCGATGCCGGCCAGGACGCCGGCGTGGCGCCGTTAGCCGTGCACAGCGCCATCGTCACGCCGGCGTACGTGGCCTTGACGCCGGCGTTGCTGGCCGGGTTGATGCAGCTGAGGGCGAACGTCATCGCCAGCGTGGTGCTCTTGTTGGTGCTCAACGCCGCCGGCACGCCGTTCGTCAGCGCGGTGATGAACAGCGGCGTGGAAGCGCCGGCCAGCAGCGGCAGGCCGGTCATGTCCTTGCAGGTTTGCGCGGCGGCGCCGAACGGCTGGTTGTTCACGCACGCCGAGTCGGTGAACGCGTACACCGGCGGCGGCTCGGTGGCGGCGCTGTCGGTATCGATACTGTTGGCGCTGACGTTGTCGAACAACTGGCCGGCCACCGTGGCGGTGTCGGTCAGGGTGCCGGTGCCGGTCACCAGCACGGTCAACGTGATCGGCGCCAGCGTTTCGCCGACCGCCACGCTGCCTGCATAGACGCAGGTGATGGTGCGCCCGGACGCGCCGCAGCTCCAGCCGGTGCCGCTGGCGGACACGTAGCTCATGCCGACCGGCAGCGTGTTGACCACCGTGACCGGCCCCGTCTCGACGTTCGGGCCGCCGTTGCCGACGCTGATGGTGTAGTTCGCGTTGCGGGTCGGCACCAGCGCGGTGTTGCGCGTGATGGCGATCGACAGGTCGGCCGTCGGCACGTTCGGCACGGCGATGATCTCGGCGTTCAGCAGCACCAGGTCCTGGCCCGACTGGTAGCGCGTGGTGGCGCTGGTCTGGTTGCCGCTGATGACGCCGGCGCCGACGGTGTAGGCGTCGAAGTCGATGCCGTACGAAACCGGATCGTTGTTGATGCTGCTCGACGAGTTGAACTGGTTGTGCGCTGGATTGAGCGCATCGGTCATCTCGACGTTGTTGAACAACAGGTCCTCGCCGTTGGTGCCGAGCGAGGCGTCGCCTTCCCAGGTGATGTGACCGATGCGCCCGGTAGCGCCGTTGAGCGGGTTCGGCGTGCGGAAATTGCCCAGCGTGAGCGTGACGCCACTGTAGCGGATGTACTGGAAGCCTTCGTACAGGTTGAGCACGCGGAACGTCTCGGCCGGATCGGCGTACACCACCAGCAGCGCGAAGCCGCCGACCACGCCCTCGGCGGCGCAATACGGCGCGCCGTTATTGATCGACAGGCCGGAAAACGTATAGGTGCCGTTGCGCTTGGCCGTGACCTGCGCGGTGACGTCGGCGGCGCCGCCGAAGTAGTCGAAGCCGGAGCCGATGGTGGCCGACGCGTAGGTGCGCGCCGCCAGCGCCGTCACGGTGACGCCCTCGAACGTCACCTTGCCGTCGGCGCTGCTGTTCGATCCGGCCCAGTACAGCTGCGCGCTGAGGATGGTCGCGCCGGCCGGGATCCCCGCCAGCACCGCGCTGATGGTGGTGGTCGAACTGGCCACCGCGCAAGGGTCGACGCTGTTGTCCTTGGTGCGCATGGTCTTTTGCGTGCCGACGAAATTGACGTTGCCGGCGAAGCTCTTGAACAGCGCGATGGCGGTGTCGGCGCGCGCGGCGCCGCAGGCCAGCGTCAGCGCCAGGAAGATCCAGGCGGCGCGCATCAGATGGTCACCTTGATCTGGCGCTCGACGTAGTCGGTACCGTTGCCCGGATTCGGGCAACTGCCGCCGGCCGGCTGCAGGTTGCAGGCGGTGGCGGTGAGCACGTAGCGCACCAGCGCGGCGGCGCCGGCGGCCGGCGTGCCGACCGGCGCGGCGATGCTGGTGCAGGTCACCGTCACCACGAAGCCGCTCAGCGTGCTGGTGGCCGGCAGGGCGAACGAGCTGCTCGCCACGCACGGGCGCGCCGGGTTGCGCAGGTTCTGGTACAGGCCCCACTCGATGCCGGCGCGCGCGGCCTGGTAGGCGCGCGCGCCCTGCACGTCGAGCGCCGAGGCGGTCTGCTGCGCGCCGGACAGCGACACCATCGCCAGCGCCAGGCCGCCCAGCACCACCAGCAGGAAGATGGCGGTGACCAGGCCGACGCCGGCCTGGCGGCGCAGGTGGATCGGGCGCGCGCTCATGGCGTGTTGTCCACGTGGACCTGGTGCACCAGCCGCACGCTGCCGCCGGTGCCGCCGCGCGCCTGCAGTTCGAGCGCCAGGATCACCAGCGCGCTGCGCTGGCTGGCGAGCTTCTCGTAATGGAACTCGCAGCTGGCCACGCGCCCCGCCATCAGGCTGCGCTGGCCGCGCGCGGCGCCAACCGCCGGCACCGGATTGGCCACCTGTGCGCTGGTGATCGCATAGCCGGACTGGCGCGTGAGCATGCGTGTGACGCCGTCGGCCTCGAGGCCGCAGTAGTACGTCACCGGGCCGCTGACGATCTGGTAGCGCTGCGACGCCGACGGCGCCGGCGGCGCCTGCACGGCGAAAGGATTGTCGGCCAGCGTCAGCGTCTTGCGGGTGGCGTCGGCGCCGGCGATGAGGGCGATGTTGCGCTGCGCCGAGGCCAGGTCATAGGCATTGGCCGGCGCGTAGCCCTCGCCGAGATTGTTGACCACCAGGTAGTCGCTGCCGGTCACCAGCTCGCCCGCGCCCGGCATCGCGCCGACCACAGTGAAGCTGGTGTTGGCCGGGTCGATGAAGTCGAGCACCGGCAGCGTGTCGACGCTGTCGTCGGCTGCCAGGTAGCGCCCGCCGCTGCGGGTGGCCAGCATTTCGAGCGAGTTGCCGCTGACCCGGATGCTGTTCGGCAGGGCCAGGCGCAGGTCGCGCGCCATGCGGCGCAGCGCCAGGTCGGCCGTGTCGCTCAGTTCGGCGCGGGCGACGCTGTCGGCATAACCTTGCACCGGCGCGCGGATGAACACCGCGACCATGCCGCCGACCACGCCGATGATGACGATCACCATGATCGCCTCGACCAGCGTGAAGCCGCGCTGAGACGTGATCATAAGGCGTTCGGCGCGTAGCGCGTGCGGTAGCCGTCCAGCACGAGGGTCTGGTTGTCGTAGCTGACCGCCACCGAGATGCGCAGCACGTCGCCGACGTCGTTGGCCGTGTTGCCCGGCGCGATGCCGCCCAGCGCTTCGGGCACGATGGTCAGCCGCACCGTGTAGCCGGGCAGGTTCATCGGCGTGCCGCCGGCGTCGCTGAGCACCCCGCCGACATCGAAGGCGGCGCTGGCGACGCCGGGCGCGGCGGCGTAGTCGTTGACGTTGTCGTACGGCCGCGGCCCGACCGGTTCGGCGCCGGCCCCCGCCCCGCCGCCCTGGCCGAAGCGCTCGGGCACCAGGCACGAGATGCTGTCGGCGGCGCTGTCGGCGTTGTCCGAAGTGGGATCGCAAAAGCTGTACTTGGCCAGCTGGACTTCCTCCAGCAGGCCCTCGGCGATCATCAGCGCCTGCTTGCGGCGCAGCGGATCGGCGCTGCTGGCGGTGCCCACGCGCAGCGCCGCAAGCACGCCGGCCACCGCCACCGAGACGATCACGATGAACAGCACCAGCTCGATCAGCGTGACGCCGCGCTGGCGCGCCGGCCTGCCGCCAAGGCTGAGGCTGAGGCTAAAATACATAGCCGCTCTCCTGGCTGACCGTGACGTCGTGGTTCTGGCCGTCGCCGGTGATGCGCAGCACCAGCCCGGCGAAGCTGGCCGGCTCGCCCGGATACGGATCGGCCGCGGCGAACGGCCGGCCCAGCGCGTCGAAGAAGAAATAGGCCGCGCCGGCGCCCTGCACCGCGTAGGCCAGGCCGGCCGGCGTGGCTTCGCAATACCAGTCGGCGGCGCCGCAGGCGGCCAGGGTGGCTTTGGCGCCGCTGTTGCCGGCCGGGGCCAGCAAGCGGTTGGTGCCGCCGCAGGTGGCGTCGCTGCGGTAATTGACGCAGAGCGCGATGCGGCGGCTGGACAACACCACGTACACCGGTCGGTGCTGGGCGATGGCGGCTTTCTGGGCGTAGCGCAGCATGGTGCGGGTCTGGCCGGTATAGGCCGCGGCGTCGAAGCCGGTGCTGTCGAAGTAGCGCGCCGATGCGACCGCGCCGAGGATCCCGATCAGCACCATCACGACGACCAGCTCGACCAGCGTAAAGCCGCGCGCCGGCACGCTCATGGCGCCGGGTCCGGACGAAAAAACAGGCCGGGACGCGTTGCGGCCAGACCTGTTCGCACCAGCATGGAAGTCGCCGGCCGCTGCGCTTACTTGCAGTTCGCCAGGGTCATGCTGGCGACGTTGATCGACGGCGTGCCGGTCGCCGTGGCCGGCTCGGTGTAGGTAAAGAAGCAGTTGGCGCGGCCGGTGTCGGAGTCCGGACGCACGGTGAGCACCTTGGCGGTGGCCGCGGTGGCGGTCAGGTTGTAGTCGGCCAGGCCGCCGGCGGCAACCACGATGCCGGAATTGGCGGCCGATACGGCGGTATCGGTGAAGCCGTCGCCGCCGACGTCGGGATAGCCGTTCAGGAACGCGATCGACTGGCCTTCGGCGGTCAGCACGCTGTTCGCCGCAGTCGAGTTGGCGGCAGTCGCGGCGACCGAACCGCCGGCCAGCCACGAACCGTGCACCATCGCGCTGGCGCTGCGCACGGCGCCGACGGCCGCCTGCATCTTGGCCAGCCGCGCGTCGCCGCCCAGGTCGGAAAACTTCGGCAGCGCGGTGGCGGCCAGTATGCCGAGGATAACGATCACGACGATCAGTTCGATCAGGGTGAAACCGGCTTGCGCGCCGCGTTGAATGCTCATCTTGTTCATCATTTTCTCCAAAAACTATGTATACCAGGAAGTGAGATCACTTATTGTCCGCCAACTCCGGTCGGTTCAATTATTTGAACTAGAGCCACGTTTGCTATCACAGCCGAATGTGCCGGGGTTGCGGGACTCAATGGCAAGCGATTCGATTCTACCTTGAATTTGAGCAATATCGTGGCGTGTGGTGCAAAACTATCTTGCTGCGTTGACAAATATACCAGTGTTTTGCTGCCACGGTCAAAATACCAGCTGCCGGCCGCCAAGGTCGCATTGTCCGGAAAATAATATTCGCCGAGGTAATTTTTGGGCCGCTCAGAGAGCCAGTCGATCGGATTCTGCTCCAGCAGCGCGCGCATGGCGGGCTGGCCTTGTGCGGCCGTCAATTGTGACATCTTCAAGCTGAGCGCAGTCCGCAGATTGACCACCAGTTGCTGCGCCGCCACAGTTTCGGCGCGCTGCTGGTAAACATGCAGGCGGTTCAGGCCAATCGCCACCAACGCGGCGAACAGCGCCGTGACGAGCGCGAACTCGAACTTGGAGTGGCCGCGCTGGGGACTCATTTGTGCAGCGCCGCCTTGCCCAGATCCCAGATCGGCAGGAAGATGCCGAGCGCGAGCATGAGCACCATCACGCCGAGGAAGGTGATCAGGATCGGCTCGATCTGGCTCGACAGCGTCTTCAGTTCGTAATCGACCTCGCGTTCGTACATCTGGGCGATCTCGTCCATCAGGTCGTCGAGCGAGCCGGCCTCCTCGCCCACCGCGATCATCTGCAGCACGATAGGCGTGAAGATGCCGGCCGTGACGGCGGTGCGCAGGATGCTCTCGCCGCGCTCGACGCCGTCGCGCATCTGCTCGATGCGGGCGGCCAGGTAGGCGTTGTCGACCGTCTGCGCGACCAGCGTGAGCGCCTGCACGATCGGCAGGCCGCTGCGCTGGGCCAACGAGAAGCTGCGCGCGAAACGCGCCATGGTGCCCTTGACGATGATCTTGCCGGCCAGCGGCAGGCGCAGCTTGTGCATGTCCCAGGCATAGCGCCCGGCCGGCGTGGCCATCCACGCGCGCGCGCCGAGCACCGCGCCGGCCAGCAGCCCCAGCAGCAGCGGCCAGTAGGCCACCATGAAGGCCGAACTGGCGATCAGCACGCGCGTCATCAACGGCAGCTCGGTGTGAAAGCTGGCGAACACCGTGACGAACTGCGGGATCACGAAGATGTTGACGATGGCGATCGCGCCCACCATCGCCATCACCACGAAGCTCGGATAGCGCAGCGCCGTCTTGACGCGCTCGCGCATCGAACGGTCGAATTCGAGGTGGTCGAACAGGCGCAGGAACACTTCCTCGAGGCGCCCGGTCATTTCGCCGACCCGCACCATCGACAGGTAGAAGTTGGAAAACACCTCCGGGTGGCGGCGCATCGACGCCGACAGTTCGCGTCCCGAATCGAGCGACTCGCGCAGGTCCTTGATGATGCGCCCGAAGCTCTTGCTGATGGCCGATTCCTGCAGGCCGGCCAGCCCGCGCATGATCGGCACGCCCGACCTGAGCAGGGTGTAGAGCTGGCGGCTGAACAGCTGCACGTCGAGCGAGGTGACCTTGCGCTCGGTGAGGCGCTCCCACCAGCCCTGCTGATCGCCGGTGCCATGGCCGCTGACGCTGACGGCGCGGCTGGTCGGCACGATCTCGATCGGCGTCACGCCGGTGCCGAACAGCTGGTCGGCGACGGCGCCGCTGTCGGCCCCTTCGAGCACGCCGCGCAGCAGTTCGCCGCGTGCGGTGCGGGCTTTGTAGGCGAAAAATGGCACCCTAGTCCTCGAGCTGGTTACTGATGCGCATCGCTTCGGAAATCGTGGTGCGCCCGGCGATCGCCAGTTCGACCGCATGGTGGCGCATCGTATTGCCGCCCATTTCGGCGCGCGCCACCTTCATGAAGTAGGACGGATCGGCATGGCTGGACGCCTCCACCACGCGCGCGTTCATCTCGAGCAGTTCGAACACGCCGGTGCGGCCGCGGTAACCGAGGCCGTTGCAGTGCGAGCAGCCCTTGCCGTGGAAGTAGTGCTGCAGCTCGACCAGGTCGCCCAGTTCGCAGCGCAGCCACGCCACCTCGGCCGGCGTCGGCACGTACGGCTCGCTGCAGCTTTCGCAGATCACCCGTACCAGCCGCTGCGCCAGCACCGCCTGCAGCGAACTGCCCACCATGTAGCGCGGCACGCCCATGTCCATCAGGCGCAGCGGCGTCGAGGCGGCGTCGTTGGTGTGCAAGGTCGACAGCACCAGGTGGCCGGTCATCGCCGCGCGCAGGCCGATCTGCGCCGTTTCCTGGTCGCGCATCTCGCCCACCAGCACGATGTCCGGATCCTGCCGCAGCGCCGAGCGCAGCACGCGCGCGAACGTCAGTTCGATCTTGTCGTTGACCTGCACCTGGTTGATGCCGGCCAGCCGGTACTCGACCGGATCCTCCACCGTGATCAGCTTTTTCTCCACCGAATTCAGTTCGGCCAGCGCGCTGTACAAGGTGGTGGTCTTGCCGCTGCCGGTCGGCCCGGTCACCAGCACCAGGCCGTTGGGCCGCTGCACGATGGCGCGAAATTTCTCCACCAGCCGCGCCGGCATGCCGATCGCGTCGAGCCGCAAGGTGGTGCCGCCCTGGTTGAGCAGGCGCATGACGACCGATTCGCCGTACTGGGTCGGCATGGTCGAAATCCGCACGTCGATGCGCTGCTGCTTGACCTTCATGGCGAAGCGGCCATCCTGCGGCAGGCGCTTTTCCGAGATGTCGAGGTCGGCCATCAGCTTCAGACGCAGCGCCAGCGGCGTGGCGATCTTGATGTCGGCCTCGGTCTGCAGGTGCAGCACGCCGTCGATGCGAAAGCGGATCTGCAGGCGAGTCTCCTGCGGCTCGATGTGGATGTCGGAGGCGCGCACCTGGGTGGCGTCGTCGAACACCGACTGCAGCAGCTTGACGATGGGCGCCTCTTCGAGCCCCGGATTGGCCGCCAGCGCGCCGAAGTCGACCACGCTGTCGCCGAGGTCCTGTTCGAGCTCGCGCGCGAAGTCGGTGATCTCGTCGGTGCGGCGGTAGATCCGGTCGATCGCCTGCAGCACTTCAGTTTCGGTCACCACCGCCAGTTCGACCGTCTTCTTGAGCAGGCGCGCGATCTCGTCGTAGGCGAACAGGTCGGTCGGGTCCGACATGCCCACCAGCAGCGCGTTGCGGCGGTCCTCGAGCACCAGCGCGCGGAAGCGGCGCGACTGGGTTTCGGGCAGCAGGCGCACCACCTCCGGATTGGTGTTGTAGAACTTCAGGTTGATGTAGGGGATGGCGAGCTGGCGCGCGATGGCGCCGGAAATTTGCTCCTCGGTGACGAAGCCGTTTTCGACGAACACCCGGCCAAGCTTGCGCCCGGTGCGCTTCTGGTCGGTCAGCGCAATGCCCAGCTGTTCTTCGGAAAGCAGCTTTTGCTGGACGAGAATCTCGCCGAGGCGGATTTTTTCGGGCCTTGCCATGGACTGCCTTCGACGAAAGAGTGGAATTGTTGCGGGGCCATTCTATGACAGTTCCCCTCACAATTTCCAATCGCGACGCGTTTTTTTCGCCGCCGCGCAGATCGAACCGCGCCCTGCCCCGGCCGCGACTCGGCGTCGCCGTCAGACCCTGGGTCGCCCCCAAGGCCGGGCGGCGCCGGTGTAAGATAGAACGATGAGCACACCTTCCCCCTCCCCACGCCGGCGCGTCTTCCTGATGCGCCACGG
>JARXKM010000437.1 GCA_030272785.1 Pseudomonadota bacterium | reverse complement strand
CTAGCAATCGCTGCGGCGCCCCGCCTGCGCTGTCCGACGAAGGAGGCCGTTTCGATGGATGACCTGTCGCAGCGCCCGAGGAGCGGAGCGCGCTGAGCGCGAGCACGCCGATGCGGCGCGCTCTTCCTACAGCCAGTTCCTGACGATCATCTGCTGGGCGATGTAGCGCGCCACCAGCAGATGCTCGAACGGCGTCGGGTGGGCGTCGTCGGCGAACATGTAGTGGCTGACGTCGCCGCCCTTCAGGTTGCCGCCGTTGCAGACGAGCGAAGAGCCGCCCAGCAGGTTCGGGCCGCAGGCGGGCGTGGTGGAATTGGTCAGGCCGTACGGGGCGGGGTTGGCGGCCTGGTCGTGGGTGAGCGCGTACAGGTCGACATAGACGACCTTGCGCTCGCCCGCGAGAGCGGCCTTGAGCTGGTCGTTGAAGGTCGCCACCATCGCCTTGATCAGTTCCCGGCTGGACGCGGACTGCGCCAGCGCGCCCGGCGAAATGGCGATGTCGGGCAGGTTGTTGACGACCACGTAGCGGGCGCCGTTGGCGACGATGCGGGTCTTGACCAGGCTGGCCAGTTCGAAGCCGGCATTGGCCATCGCCGTCACCACGGCGGCGCTGTGCTGGTCGGCGTAGTCGGTGGCGGCGATGGCGCCGGCGGCGGCGCCGTCGGCCTGCGCCTTGGCCACCATTGGGCCGTACACGGCCGGGTCGGCCACGGCGGCGTTGCCGGGCTGCCGGGCCGCGGCGGCCACCGCCGCCTGCACCACGCTGGCGTCGGTGTGGCCCGGGCGCGCCGACTCCGCCTGCAGCGCGGCGCCGATCGCCGCGGCGGCGCCGGCCGGGTCGCTGGCGCCGGCCGCCAGCAAGCTCACCAGGGTGCCGGCGAACTTGGCCGCGCCGGCCGCCTGGCCGGCCGCGGTGGCGTCGGCAGCGAGCTGGGCGAGCAGGCTGAACGCGTCGTTGGCGCCGGCCAGCACGAACACCACTTCGTCGCCCTTGAACTTGCCGCCCGAGACGGCCAGGTGGTTGGCGATCTGGGTCACCACCGGCACCGTCAGTTGCCCCAGCGGCGAGCCGGTCAGCTTGTTGGCGGGACCGACCGGATTGCTCACGCGCGCGCCGCCCTGGGCGTAGTCGAAGCAGCCCGGATGGTTGACGACGGCGACCGAAAAGCCCTGGGCGGCGTCGCCGTCGAGCCCGGTCTGGGCGGCGCAGGGGGCGGGCAAGCCCAGTTGCGCGGCCAGCAGTTCGGGCCAGATCTTGCCGGTCAGGGCGGGATTGAGCGAGGTGCTGCTGCCGTTGATGATGTATTTGCCGCCGCCGGCCGCGGCGACGGTGCCGACCGCGTAGGTGCCGACGTCGGCCAGGCTGTCGCCGAAGGTGACCTGGGCGGCAAATTGCGGCCGGTGCGATGGGTCGGGGTCGGGGTCGTGGTCATGGCCGTTGTGGCCGCACGCGGCCAGCAGGGCGGCGATGAACAGGGTCGGCACAAGACGAGTTTGGCGCATGGTGGGCTCCCTGAAATGGGCCGAAGACGATGTGCCGAGGACGGTGCACGATCGCGGTTCTTTTCGGCTTCACTATGCCAGCGGCGCGGTGCGCGGCAGCGCCGCACGGCAGGGTATCGGCGGCCCGTTTGCGTTGGCTCAAGCGGTGCCGGTCGGGCTCGTTCACCGGTTTTGCGCGGCGCCAAGGCGGGACGCGGGCGGCCGGGGCGCCATGCTATGATGGCGGTTCAGGCTCACACGGATCAGCCCGGGCCACCTTCACCGCAGCAGTCCCCACAAGCCCTCCATGCGCCTTGCCCTCCTGACCGATTTGCACGCCAACCGCGAAGCGCTCAGCGCCTGCCTGGCACACGCCGAACAGCAGAAAGCCGACCAGTACGCCTTCACGGGCGACTTCGTCGGCTATGGCGCCGATCCGGCGTGGGTGGTCGACACGGTGATGGACTACGTGCTGCGCGGCGCGGCGGCGGTGCAGGGCAACCACGACTATTCGGTCACGCGCGACAGCCGCCCGCAGATGCACGCCGAGGCGCGCGAAGTGATCGACTGGACGCGCGGCCAGCTCAACGTCGGCCAGCTGGCGTTCCTGGCCGGGCTGCCGCTGATCGAGGAGCGCGGCAACATGCTGTTCGTGCATGCCAGCGCGGCCGATCCGATCAAGTGGGAATACGTCACCGGCCAGGACGCGGCCGAACGCAGCCTGCGCGCCACGCGCAGCCGGCTGGTGTTTTGCGGCCACGTGCACAGCCCCGCGCTGTACCGGCGGGCCGACGACGGCCGCATGGGCAGCCATGCGCCGGTGCCGGGCATGCGCATTGCCATCAAGCCGCAGCACCAGTACCTGGTGATTCCCGGCGCGGTGGGCCAGCCGCGCGACGGCAACTGCGCCGCCTGCTATGCGATCTACGACGATGTGGCGCGCGAGGTGACGTACTTCCGGGTGCCGTACGACCATGGGGCGGCGGCGCGGCGGGTGATTTCGGCCGGCCTGCCGATCGTGTTTGCGATGCGGCTGATTGAAGGCATCTGAGTCACCACGATCCGAGCGGCACCCCGATCAGAGCGCCGATGCCTTGCGGTGGCGGCGTGCGCGGCTGACGAAGAACCAGACGATGGCGGCCGGGATCAGCAGCGGCAGCAGCAGCGGCGAGATGCATGCGGCCACCAGCAGCGCGGCCAGCCCGAGACCGAGCGCGAGCAGCACGCCGACCCCGGCGAACACCACCGCCAGCAAGGCGCCAACGCACAGCATCACCAGGCCGGCGATGAGGATGCCGCCGCCGGCGAACAGCAAGCCGACCAGGGTGCCGAGCGGGCCGTCGATGGTGTCGCCGTCGACGTCGATGCTGATACCCGCCGGCTGCACGAAGACGTTCCAGACCAGCATGGACAACAGCAGCAAAATGGCGATGGGAGCGATCTTTTTCATGGTACGGGCCTCGTGGCAGCAGTGGTGGATGAATCGGGTATGCATGCACTGTAGCGACGGCGCGGCGGCGCGGCCACCAGATTGCGACAGGCTGCCATTTAGGCGGGTCGGGCGCGCCGAAAGGGCCGATGAATCGCCGCCGGACCGGTTTGCCTTGCAATACCCGGCTCACTGCCTATACTGAATCCCTGCTTTGTCGAAGGGGATGTCATGCACGCTGTCTTCCTAGCACCGAACTGGACGAGGGGGTTTTCGTTCGGCTGGAATGGGCCGAAAGGGCCGCCATCGGCGCCGCCGGCGATTCCGCCGATCATCATCAATCCGTTCAGCTACCACACGCCGTCGCCGGCGATCGATCCGCTGCTGCCACCGATGGGGCCGCCCATCGCGCCGCCGCCGGGGCCGCGCCAGCGCATGTGAATCAGCCCGAATCACCACCCGAGTCACCGCCCGCCTTGCGCGGGTTTTTTTTCGCCCGCGTTATGCCAGGCAAGGACCCTGCACGACGGTTTGTCGGCATATTTTACATTTATTAACAATCTTCCTGGGTTTGCG
>JARXKM010000068.1:1212-18902 GCA_030272785.1 Pseudomonadota bacterium | reverse complement strand
ATCACCTACGGCACCAACAACGAATTCGGTTTCGACTACCTGCGCGACAACATGGTCTACGAAGCGCGCGAACGGGTCCAGCGCGCGCTCAATTTCGCCGTCGTCGATGAAGTCGACTCGATCCTGATCGACGAGGCGCGCACGCCGCTGATCATCTCCGGCCAGGCCGAGAACCACACCGACCTGTACCACAAGATCAACGAACTGCCGGGCATGCTGACGTTGCAGATCGGCGAAGAGACGCCGGACGGCAAAGGCGTGATCGAAGTGCCGGGCGACTACACCAAGGACGAAAAGGCGCACACCGTGCTGCTGACCGAATCGGGCCACGAGCACGCCGAAGCGATCCTCACCGAATTCGGCCTGCTGCCCGAGGGCGCCTCGCTGTACGACGCCGCCAACATCACCCTGATCCACCACTTGTATGCGGCGCTGCGCGCCCACGCGCTGTACCACAAGGACCAGCACTACGTGGTGCAGAACGACGAAGTGGTGATCGTCGACGAATTCACCGGTCGCCTGATGACCGGTCGGCGCTGGTCGGACGGCCTGCACCAGGCGGTCGAAGCGAAAGAGGGCGTGCGGATCCAGAACGAGAACCAGACGCTGGCCTCGATCACGTTCCAGAACTACTTCCGCATGTACGCCAAGCTGTCCGGCATGACCGGCACGGCCGACACCGAAGCATACGAATTCCAGGAGATATACGGCCTCGAGACGGTGGTGATACCGCCGAACCGTCCATCGAAGCGGATTGACCGCCAGGACCAGGTGTACAAGTCGGCGCAGGAAAAATACGGCGCCATGCTGGTCGACATCCGCGACTGTTACGAGCGCGGCCAGCCGGTATTGGTCGGCACCACCTCGATCGAAAACTCCGAACTGCTGTCCGGGATCCTGGCCGGCGCCAAGCTCGAACACAACGTCCTCAACGCCAAGCAGCATGCACGCGAAGCGGAGATCATTGCGCAGGCGGGCCGTCCGAAGATGATCACCATCGCCACCAACATGGCCGGCCGCGGTACCGACATCGTCCTGGGCGGCAATGTCGAAAAGCAGATCCAGATCATCGAAGCGAACATCGACCTGCCGGAGTCCGAAAAGGCCCAGCAGGCCGAAAAGCTGCGCGACGAATGGCAATCGCTGCACGACCACGTGGTGAGCGCGGGCGGTCTGCACATCATTGGCACCGAGCGGCACGAATCGCGCCGCGTCGACAACCAGTTGCGTGGCCGTTCCGCGCGCCAGGGCGATCCGGGCTCGTCGCGCTTCTACCTCTCGCTCGACGACGCGCTGCTGCGCATCTTCGCCGGCGACCGGGTGCGCGCCATCATGGACCGCCTGAAGATGCCCGAAGGCGAGCCGATCGAAGCGGCCATCGTGTCGCGCTCGATCGAATCGGCGCAGCGCAAGGTCGAAGCGCGCAACTTCGACATCCGCAAGCAGCTGCTCGAATACGACGACGTCGCCAACGACCAGCGCAAGGTGATCTACACCCAGCGTAACGAGCTGCTCGAGACGACCGACATCTCCGAGCTGATCGCCTCGCTGCGGGTGGGCGTGTTCAACGACGTCGTGCGCACGTACGTGCCGGCCGAATCGGTCGAAGAGCAGTGGAGCATCCCGGCGCTCGAGAAGACGCTGGCCGAGGACTGGAGCCTCGAGGTGCCGCTGCAGGCGATGCTGGCGGCCGACCAGAACATCACCGACGACGACATCCTCGAGAAGGTGCTGGCGGCGGCGGACGACTCGTACAACGCCAAGATCGCCGTGGTCGGCAAGGAATCGTTCGGCGGTTTCGAGCGCAACGTCATGCTGCAAAGTGTCGACAGCCACTGGCGCGAGCATCTGGCCGCGCTCGACCACCTGCGCCAGGGCATCCACCTGCGCGGCTATGCGCAGAAGAATCCGAAGCAGGAATACAAGCGCGAAGCGTTCGAACTTTTCGGCAGCATGCTCGACATGATCAAGAACGAAGTGATCAAGATGGTGATGACGGTGCGGATCCAGTCGCGCGAAGAGATTGACGCGGCCGAAGCGGCGATGGCGGCGCAGCACGCGCAAGTCGAGAACGTCAGCTACCAGCACGCCGACTTCAACCCGGACGCGGCACCGGAAGAACTGCTGGCGCCGACGGCGGGCCCCGCGGTGACGATGTCGGACGACGCCAACAGCTACATGGGCATGAAGGTCGGCCGCAACGACCCCTGCCCTTGCGGCAGCGGCAAGAAGTTCAAGCAATGCCACGGCAAGCTGGCATAAACCTGGCAGAGCTGGCGAAAGGCGTCCTTTGGGGCGCTTTTTTTTATGGCGCGCTCTACCGTTCAAGCCGGGGTCACGTTCAAGCCGGGCGGGTCAGGTCTGACAATCGGACAAAATGCCGGGGTCAGGTCTGACAATCGGACATTTCGATGGGGTCAGGTCTGACAATCGGACATAGTTGACAATTCGAGCGAACCCGTCAGACATGCGCGGCTGATATTTGCGGATGAGGCCGCCGGATTTTCATGGCGAAATGTCCGAATGTCAGACCTGACCCCATCCTTTTGTCCGATTGTCAGACCTGACCCCGGAAAAATGTCCGATTGTCAGACCTGACCCCAGGGTGGGAAAGTTACATTTGGGCCGGCCGGACGCCGGGCCCGAACAGCTTTTCCTCGTGCCACAGCGTCACGAACAGGGTCATCACGACCGGTCCGATGAACAGGCCAATCAGCCCGAGCGTTTCGACGCCGCCGAGGATGCCGAGCAGTACCGCGAGGAATGGCAACTTGGTGGCGTTGCCGATGATCGTCGGCCGCACGAAGTGGTCGGCGATGAACAGCACCACCACGCCGGCTACCGTGACGCCAATCGCGGCGCCAGTCGCGCCGTTCGCCGCCAGCAGCCCGGCGACGCACAGGAACGCGAGCGGCGCGCCGAACGGGATGATTGCGAGCACGCCGGTGGCGGCCGCCCATAGCACCGCCGACGGCATGCCGGCAACCTGGTACACGATCCCGAGCAGCACGCCTTCGGCCAGCCCGACCAGCACCAGCCCGTTGACGGTGGCCCGGATCGCCGTCGGTACCTTGGTGGCGTACAGTTGCCAGCGCGCGCGGCCGACACAGTGGCTGCCGATGGCGTCGAGCTGGCGTACCAGCGCCGGGCCGTCCTTGTAGAAGAAGAACAGCGCCAGGAACGCGAAGGCGACGTCGATCATCCGGTGCAGCAGCGTCGCGCCGAAGCTGCGCAGTACTTCGCTGGCGGTGTGCAGCCGGCCCACCGAGCCGTCCTGCAGCAGGTGCGACAGGCCGTGCGGCTGGCCCAGCGTGCTTGACCACCAGTCAAAGATGGCCGGCCCGGCCATCGGCACGCGCGCCAGCCATGCCGGCGCGGCCAGGCCGCTGTTGTTGGCGTTGGCGACCAGCGCCGCCAGCGCGGGCGCCTGGTGCGCCGCTTCGGCTATACCGATCGCCAGCGGTGCGACGAAGATCAGCGCGCTGATGGCGGTGGCGATCAGCGCGGCCGCTATCGCCCGCCCGCCGCACACCCGCAGCGCCCACGCAAACAGCGGCCAGGTGGCGATGCACAGGATGCCGGCCCACACCAGCGGCAGGAAGAAGCGCTGCGTGACGAAGGCGGCGAAGATGATGATCGCCAGAGTGAAGCAGGCGCTGAGTACATCGCGTTGGGTTTCGCTCATCGAGCTTCTCCTGTGAGTGGGCAGTGGCGGTCGTTTTGACGCATCGCGCCGCGGGTGGTCATGGACGGGTCGAACCAGGTTCGCGCACGACTTGCCAGGTCATCGGCACGGCGGCCGGCAAGCCGTCACGCAGCGCCGGTAAATAGATGCAGTGCGCCGCCGCGGCCAGCACCGCCTGGTCGTAGGCCGGCCACTGGCTCGGCGCCGCCAGCGCCAGGTCGCGCACGATGCCGTCGGCGCCGACCGTGAAGCGCATCGACAGGCGCAACGGCTGGTCGAGCCGCACGACGTCGGGCGGATAATCGGGCAGGGCGCAGCGGTCGTCGATCCGCCGCGCGCGCAGGAACGCCGGGCTGGCGCGCGCGATCGACACCGCCGCCGGCGCCGACGCAACCGCCGGCGCGGTCAACGACGGCAGCGCCAGCTCCTTGCCATTGATGCGCAGGATGCCGCCGCGCAAGTCGATCGACGACAGCAGCACGTCCTTTTCGAGGCGCGCATAGCCGTTGTTGAGGGCCTTGCCGACCATGATGTCGGTCATCGTCTGGGCGATCGACGCCACCGGCTGCGCGCTGGCCTGGCCATTCGCCTGCGCGCTCGCCTGCCTGGTGGCGACGGCGCTGGAGACGTCGCGCAGCACCGCCACCGGTACCTTGATGTCGAAGTGGGCGACGATTTTCTTGACCAGCGTGGTCACGCTGTCGAGATCTGCCTCGGTCGCGCCCTGCAGGCTGACCCGCCCTTTCAGGCTGACGCTGTTGCCATGGTACTGCGCGCTCAATTCATCGATCTCGAGCGCGGTGCCATACGCAATGGCGGCCTTGCCCATCGCCTTTAGCGCCGGCGTCATGGCGTCGATGCGCTGCTGCGGCGTCTCTTTTTCAGCGCCTTCGCGCTTGTCGACCAGCGCCTTGAACCGGACCATCGCGGCCTTGTCGATATTGGTGATGCGCGTGACTAGCTTGAAGTTGTCGACCCGCTCGCCGCCGGCGCTGATCGCCTTGATCGTCACGCCGTAGCCGATCTCCACCGTCTTCGGCCGCGCGGCCATGCCGACCTTGATGCGGATGTCGTCGAGCGCCATGCTCACGCCCGGCGCCTTCGCCTCCACCTTGACGCTGCCGATATCGAGTTCGGTATCGCCGAACCAGAGGTCGCCGGCGCCACGCGTGCGCCGGCTGGTCATGCGCAGGTCGCGCTGGCTGAAGCGCATGTTCTTGTCCTCCGCCGCAATCGACCCCCAGTCACCGCGCACCACCATGTTGCGCCCAGCGCCGTCGAGCGCTATGTCGATGCGCATGGCGCTCCAGTCGACCGCCATGCCTTGTTCGCTGACGTAATGGAGCGGCGCCAGCATGCCGAGGTAGCCGTGCCGGCCCTGCGCAGCGGGCACGCGCGTAAACGTCCACGGTTGCTCGCTGCCGAATACCTTCAACAGCTTTTGCGCGGTCTCGGGAGTGTGCCGGAACGTCGTCAGCGCATCGAGCTGCGCCCGCATCGGTGCATGCGCATCCTGATGCTGACCGATGTCGCGCGCCATCGCCACGACGGCATCGAGCAGCGCCGATGGCGGCGCCGGCGCGGTGGCCGGGGCCGCGCTGGCCGGATCGGCGCTGGCCTGCAGGGAAGTGGCGGCAAACAGGCCGGCAGCGACGGTAATGCGAAGGAGCGGTAGGTTCACGTGGATGATGTATTTGAAAATGTTTTTCATTATTAACTACATGTTCTGAAAAGTCATCAGACCATTCGTTGGGGTGACTTCGCGCCATCAAAAAGTGTTGGCCTGGGCAACTTGCGCGGCGCTGCTGGCTGGCCTCAGGCGGTACAATAGCGGCTTCGAATTTAACCGCTGGATACCCGCCATGGCCGTCAATTCCCCTCTGCCCGTCGCCGCCGACCTGAAAGCCGTCAACGGCATCGATATCGGCTATGCCGAAGCCGGCATCAAGAAACCGAACCGCAAGGATGTGCTGGTGATGACGCTGGCGCCGACCGCCACCGTGGCCGGCGTGTTTACCACCAATCGCTTCTGCGCCGCGCCGGTCCAGGTCAGCAAGGCGAACCTGGCCGCGGTCGCCGCCGGCGGTGCGCCGATCCGCGCGCTGGTGGTCAATACCGGCAACGCCAACGCCGGCACCGGTGAGCCGGGCCTGGCCAAGGCGCATGCCACCTGCGCCGCGCTCGCCGAGCTGCTCGGCTGCGCGGCGCAGCAGATCCTGCCGTTTTCGACCGGCGTGATCCTCGAGCCGCTGCCGGTCGAGAAGATCGTCGCCGGCCTGCCGGCCGCCATCGCCAACCTGAAGGCGGACAACTGGTTCAACGCGGCAGAGGCCATCATGACCACCGATACCCAGCCGAAGGCGGCCTCGCGCACGGTCAGCATCGGCGGCCATGCCGTCACCATGACCGGCATCAGCAAGGGCGCCGGCATGATCAAGCCGAACATGGCGACCATGCTCGGCTACCTGGCGTTCGACGCCAAGGTGGCGCAGCCGCTGCTCGACCAGTTGGTGCGCCACGCCGCCGACCAGTCGTTCAACTGCATCACCATCGACGGCGACACCTCGACCAACGACTCGTTCATGCTGATCGCCACCGGCGCCGGCACGCTCGACGTCGCCGATGCCGCCTCGCCCGACTACGCCGCGCTGCGCGACGCCGTCACCGACCTGTCGCGCAACCTGGCGCAGCAGATCATCCGCGACGGCGAAGGCGCCACCAAGTTCATCACCATCACGGTCGAGCAGGGCGCCGACGTCGCCGAGTGCCGCAAGATCGCCTATTCGATCGCCCATTCGCCGCTGGTGAAAACCGCCTTCTTCGCCTCCGACCCGAACCTGGGCCGCATCCTGGCGGCGATCGGCTACGCCGGCGTCGACGACCTCGACGTCAGCAAGCTCGACATGTATCTCGACGACGTCTGGGTGGCCAAGGACGGCGGCCGCAATCCGGACTACCAGGAAGCGGACGGCCAGCGTGTGATGAAGCAGAGCGAAATCACCGTGCGCGTCACGCTCGGCCGCGGCGACGCCGCCGCCACCGTCTGGACCTGCGACCTGTCGCACGAGTACGTCACCATCAACGCCGACTACCGTTCGTAACGCCATGACGACGCTCGAACAGTTCCTGCTGCGCGCCGAAGCGCTGTTGCTGCGCGTCGAAGGCATGCTGCCGCCGGCGATCGCGCGCGAGCCTGACTGGAAGCGTGGCTTCGCCTTCCGCTGGCGCAAACGCGGCGCCGCCGGCTACCTGCAGCCGGTCGCGCACGCCTCGACCATCACGCTCGACGACCTGCACAACATCGGCACGCAAAAGCTGCAGATCGAGCAGAACACCCGCCAGTTCGTCGACAGGCGCCCGGCCAACAACGTGCTGCTGACGGGCGCGCGCGGCACCGGCAAGTCGTCGCTGATCAAGGCTTGCCTGAACCAGTTCGCCGCCGGCGGCCTGCGCCTGATCGAAGTCGACAAGGCCGACCTGGCCGATCTGGCCGACATCGTCGACCTGGTCGCCGGCCGGCCCGAACGCTTCATCATCTTTTGCGACGACCTGTCGTTCGAGGAAGGCGAGAGCGGTTACAAGGCGCTCAAGGTCGCGCTCGACGGCAGCATCTCGGCGCAGTCGGACAACGTGCTCATTTACGCCACCTCGAACCGGCGCCACCTGATGCCGGAGCGGATGTCCGATAACGCCGGCTACAGCTCGGACGACAACGGTGACCTGCATCCGGGCGAAACGGTGGAGGAGAAGATCTCGCTGTCGGAGCGCTTCGGCCTGTGGCTGTCGTTCTATCCGTTCAAACAGGACGATTACCTCGACATCGTCGCGCACTGGCTAGGCACGTTTGGCTGCGACGCCGCGCAGATCGCCGCCGCGCGCGGGGATGCCTTGCGCTGGGCCTTGCAGCGCGGGTCGCGCTCGGGCCGCGTGGCCTGGCAGTTCGCCAAGGACCACGCCGGGAAGCTGCCCGATGCATGAGACGAAGGCCGGCCCGATCGACGTCGTCGTCGGCATCCTGGTCAGGCCGAACGGCGACGTGCTGCTCGGCCAGCGGCCGGCCGGTAAACCCTACGCCGGCTACTGGGAATTCCCGGGCGGGAAAGTGGAGCCGGGCGAGCCGCTGATCGCCGCGCTGCGGCGCGAATTCGTCGAGGAGCTGGGGCTGCAGATCGACAGCGCCGATGAATGGTGCGGCGTCGAGCACGTCTACGAACACGCCCACGTGCGCCTGCATTTTTTCATCAGCCGCGCCTGGCGCGGCGAGCCGCAAAGCCTGGAAGGGCAGGCGTTTGCGTGGCAGGGCGCGGTCGGCGTCGCGCCGCTGCTGCCGGCCACCATCCCGCTGCTCGCATGGCTCGACCAACTGCGCTATCCGACTTATCCGTCGGCCGGCGTGTCGACCGACGCACCGGCGAACCCGCCGGATCGCGCCTCGGCCGTTCTCTAAATCCGACCAAGGAATCCTGTGAAAATCATCGTCCTGGGCAGTGGCGTCATCGGCACCACCTCCGCGTATTACCTGGCCAAGGCCGGCCATGAAGTGACCGTTGTCGACCGCCAGCCGCAGGCCGGCCTGGAAACGAGCTTCGCCAACGCCGGCGAGGTCTCGCCCGGCTACGCGGCGCCGTGGGCCGGCCCCGGCGTGCCGATGAAGGCGGTCAAGTGGCTGCTGATGCAGCATAGCCCGCTGGTGGTGCGCCCCGCGTTCGACCCGGACATGTGGCGCTGGATGTTCCAGATGCTGGCCAACTGCAACCAGAAAAGCTACGAGACCAACAAGGGCCGCATGGTGCGCCTGGCCGAGTACAGCCGCGATTGCCTGGTGCAGCTGCGCGCCGACACCGGCATCGCCTACGACGAGCGCAGCCAGGGCACCTTGCAGCTGTTCCGCACCCAGAAGCAGCTCGACGGATCGGCCGCCGACATCGCGGTGCTGGACCGCTACGGCGTGCCGTACGCGGTGCTCGACCCGCAAGGCTGCGAGGCGGCCGAGCCGGCGCTGGCGAACGTGCGCGGCAAATTCGTCGGCGGCCTGCAGCTGCCCGGCGACGAGACCGGCGACTGCTTCAAGTTCACCCAGCGGCTGGCGAAGCTGGCCGAAGGTCTGGGCGTCACGTTCCGCCAGGGCGTCGACATCGAACGCCTGGTGGTCGATGGCGACAAAATCACCGGCGTGATCACCGCGGCCGGCGAACTGCGCGCCGACGCCTTCGTGCTGGCGCTGGGCAGCTATTCGCCGCTGCTGCTGCGCCAGGTCGGCATCCGCATCCCGGTCTATCCGGTCAAGGGCTATTCGATCACGGTGCCGATCGTCGACGCCGCCGGCGCGCCCGAATCGACCGTGATGGACGAGACGTTCAAGGTGGCCATCACGCGACTGGGTGACCGCATCCGGGTCGGCGGCACCGCCGAAATCGCCGGCTACGACCTGACCCTGCGCCAGGCGCGCCGCGACACGCTCGAGCATTCGGTGAGCGACCTGTTCCCGCGCGGCGGCGACACCACGAAGGCGGAATTCTGGTGCGGGCTGCGGCCGATGACGCCGGACGGCACGCCGGTGATGGGGCCGACGCCGTTTCGCAACCTGTTCCTCAACACCGGCCACGGCACCTTGGGCTGGACCATGGCCTGCGGCTCGGGCCGCGTGCTGGCCGACCTGGTATCCGGACGCCGGCCGGAGATCGGCCTCGAAGGGCTGTTCATGGACCGCTACGGCCGCGCCAACAAGCCGATCTTCGTGCCACAAGGCGCGCCCGCATAAGCTGCTGAAAACCGGGACAGACCCGGTTTATGGTTGTTGCCCGAAAACCGGGTCTGTCCCGGTTTTTGGGCGCCGGCGCGTCTTACTCGTCGGCCAGCGGATCATCCAGCGGATCGGTCGGCGCCGCGCCGGGAATGACGAACTTCTCCTCGGCCCAGGCGCCCAGATCGATCTGTTTGCAGCGCTCCGAGCAGAATGGACGGAATTTGTTGGCCTCGGTCCATTCGACCTTCTTGGCGCAGGTGGGGCAGTTCACAACGGTCATGGCTAAATCACTCACATCTTAAAAGTTGCACAGCGTGAGTTCGAACGGGACGTCGTCTTCCAGCGGCTTCGGCTTCAGGTCGCCGCCTTGGCTCGTAAAGCGCACCCACAGCATGTATTTGTTGGCGGATATTTCGGGGATCGCCCCTTGCGTCTCGTCGAGCGTCAGACGCAGCATCTGGTACACCTTGCCCTGCAACATCTGCTGGTAGCTGCCGGAGATGGCGATCATCTTGACCGGGCCGCCCGAATCGCGCAGCAGGCGCAGCACCAGCGCGAGGGCGTCGAACAGCGGCGCGAGCGGCGCGAACCAGGCGATGATGTCGTTGTAGCGCTGCTGGGCCGGGCGCTTCTGCCAGGCGTAGTAGGACGGCAGGTCGAACTCGCAGGCGCCGCCGGGGATGATGGTGCGCCCGCGGATGCTCATCAGCCATTCGTTGTCGCGCACGTTCTGGCCCGTCTTGCCTTGCGCGCCGACCAGGCTGGCGCTGACCGTCTCGAGTTCGCCCAGCACCGCGTCGAGCATCTCGGCGGCGACGTTCGGATTCGACCGGTAGCTCAGCAGGCTTTGCTTTTGCCGCTCCAGTTCCTGCAGCAGGTCCGACTTGAGGTCGGCGCGGCCGGCCACTTCGAGCATGTCGAAGATGGTCGACAGCGCGACGTGATGCTGCATCGCGTGTTCCTGATGCACAAAGAACTTGAACTTCTCGTACAGGTCTTCCAGCCGCAACAACGTGCGTATGCGCTCGTTGAAAGGGTATTCGTAGACGATCAAAATGACATCCCTTTATATTGGCAGCGGAAGAATCTCGTGATTCTGAACCAAGCGCCGCAAAATTACAAACGCTCCCTTGGTATTCCTGCCATTCTGGCCGATATTGCCAGATAAAGTGCGTGCAGCACCGCCACTTGCGGTGCCAGCGCGGCGATGCCGTCGTCGTTTGTAATGACATCGTCGGCCGCCGCCAGCCGCTGCTGGCGCGTCACCTGCGCCGCCATGATGGCGTGCACTTGCGCCTCTTCCAGGCCGCTGCGGGCCATCACGCGGGCAATCTGCACCGCTTCGTGGCAGTCGATCGCCAGCACCCGGTCGACCCGGCCGCGCCAGTTGCCCGATTCGATCAGCAGCGGCACCACGAAGATCAGGTAGGGGCCGCGCGCAGCGGCCGCTTCGGCATCGGCGGCGGCGCGTATCAATGGATGCAGGATCGCCTCGAGGCGTCGCTTGGCGCCGGCGTCGGAGAACACCAGCGCGCGCATCGCCGCGCGTGCCAGCGCGCCGTCCGCGTCGACATAGGCGGGGCCGAATTCGGCGCCGATCGCCGCCATCGCCGGGCCGCCGGCGACCGTCATCGCGTGGGCGATCAGGTCGGTGTCGATGATGCTGGCGCCGTGCGCGGCGAACAAGTCGGCGACGGTGCTCTTGCCGCAGCCGATGCCGCCGGTCAGGCCGATCTGCAGCAGCGTGCCGTGACCGGCGTCCGGGCGTGGGTCCTGACGCGCGTTCTGATGTGCATCCATGTACTCCTCGTCGGCCGCCATCGGCATCGCCTTAGCCGAAGATGCGGTGGGTGTAGCCGGCGATCGGCGTGCCGTACAGCAGCGCGATCAGGCCGGCGGCGGCCAGGTAGGGGCCGAACGGGATCGGCTTCTCGCGGCCGCGCTTGGCGAACACGATCAGGCCGATGCCGACCACTGCGCCGACCACCGACGACAGCAAGATGATGGTCGGCAGCATGGTCCAGCCCAGCCAGGCGCCCAGTGCCGCCAGCAGCTTGAAGTCACCATAGCCCATTCCTTCCTTGCCGGTCGCCAGCTTGAACAGCCAGTAGATCGCCCACAGCACCAGGTAGCCGGCGGCGGCGCCGATCACCGCTTCGCCCAGTGGCACGAAAGTGCCGTTCAGGTTCACCAGCAGGCCGGCCCACAGCAGCGGCAAGGTCAGGTCGTCGGGCAGCAGCTGGGTATCGTAGTCGATCGCCGTCATCGCCAGCAGCGCGTAGCCGAAGCCGAGCGTGGCCAGCCCGGTCCAGCCGCTGCCGAACTGCCACACCAGCAGCGCCGACAACAGCGCCGTCACCAGTTCGATGGCCGGATAACGAATCGAGATCGGCGTCTTGCAGGCGCTGCACTTGCCGCCCAGCGCCACGTAGCTGATCACCGGGATGTTCTCCAGCGCGGTGATCTGGTGGCCGCAGTGCGGGCACGCCGAGCGCGGCACCATCAGGTTGAAATTGTCCTGGTGCGGCAATTCCTTGCCGCTCTCGTGCGCCACGTAATTGTCCGAGTCGCGCTGCATCATCTTCGGCACGCGGTAGATGACGACGTTCAGGAAGCTGCCGATCAGCAGGCCGAACAGGCCGGCCGCGAGGGTCGCCGCCAGCGAACCTGGCGCGGCGAACAAGAGGGTTTCCGGTAGCATATGACTCCAAAGGGTGGCGTAAAAGCGGCGGCAAAGCCGCCCATGTTGCATCTCAGGAATATCATAGTCGCGAACCCGCCGCTTGTACAACGCTTGTGCAACGCTTGTACAAATTTATGGTCTCGAAAATCGCCCGAATTGCTACCGCCCGGACTTGCCGGTGCCGGCGGCGGCTTGATGTGCATCAAAGATATATCGATACCGAACCGACAAACTGCAAGGGAAGGGCGGGTCTGCCGCCCGTTTTCCGAAAGGCAGCCCCATGGCATACAAGACCGTTCTCGTCCACGTCGACCAATCGCCGCTCGCCGCGGCGCGCATTGCGCTGGCCGCGCGCATCGCCGCCGAGCAAGGCGCCCACCTGGTCGGCACCGCCATGACCGGCATCTCGCGTTACCTCTATCACGGCGCCAACGTCGACCTGGCGCGCAGCGTGCTGGCCGTCCAGCTCGAACTGCTGGTGAGCAAGGCCAACGATGCACTGGCGCACTTCGACGCCATCGCCGCCACGTTTGGCGGCCTGTCGTTCGAGCGCCGCCTGGTCGACGACGATGCCGGCGGCGGCCTGGCGGTGCAGGCGCGCTACGCCGACCTGGTGGTGCTGAGCCAGTTCGATCCGAACGACCCGGTCGCCCGCATCGACCCGGACCTGCCGGCCTATGTCATGCTCAACAGCGCCGCGCCGGTGCTGATGGTGCCCTACATCGGCGCGCCGGCGCGCTTCGGCGCGCACGCGCTGGTGGCGTGGGATGAAAGCGTGCAGGCCAGCCGCGCGATCGCCAACGCGGTGCCGCTGCTGCAGCGCGCCGGCAAGGTCACGCTGGTGGTGTTCAACGCCGCCGAGCAGCCGCGCGTGGCCGGCGCCGACATCGCGCTGTACCTGGCGCGCCACGGCATCAACGTCGAGGTGCGGCGCGAGGACAGTGCGCTCGAGATCGGCCCGGCGCTGCTGTCGCTGGCGGCCGACCTCGACGCCGACCTGCTGGTGATGGGCGGCTATGGCCACGCGCGGGTGCGCGAGGTGCTGCTCGGCGGCGTCACCCAGACCATCCTCAAGAGCATGACCATTCCGGTCCTGATGTCCCACTAGGAGCTGTTCATGTACAAGAAAATCCTGCTGCCCACCGATGGGTCGGACCTGGCCGCGCAGGCGGTCGCCGCGGCGATCGACTACGCCAAGGCGGCCGGCGGCGCCATCGTCGCGTTCTCGGTGGCGCAGCCGTATCCGATGCTGCCGGCGGTCGACGGCGCCATGATGATCGATCCCGGCATCGACAGCACCGAGCTGCAGCAACTGGCACAGCATGCGGTGGACGCCGTCGCGCGCGCCGCCACGGCGGCCGGCGTGGCCTGCGAAACCCATACATCGATGTCGTTCCTGCCGTACGAGGAAATCATCCGCGCCGCCGATGAGTATGGGTGCGATGTCATCTTCATGGCCTCGCATGGCCGGCGCGGCCTGAGCCGCCTGCTGGCCGGCAGCCAGACGCAGAAGGTACTGGCGTACTCGAAGGTGCCGGTGCTGGTGCTGCGGCCGGAGCTGCCGCCCGCGTGAGGCGGTGCGCGGCGCCAGGGGCCGCAAGGCCCGGCTGCCGCGCCCGCCGCGGTCCGTTGCGCTGGCGCAGCGATTGTCCCGATGCTGGCGAATACCGCTTGCAAAAGCGATTCGGCCGACCTAATATACAACCATATGGTTGTATTAAAAAATGAGAGCGAAGAGTCGCTCAACCAACTCTTCCGTGCTTTGGCCGATGGCACGCGCCGGGACATCCTCGCGCGCTCGCTGATGGAAACGCCGTCGGTGTCCGAGCTCGCTGCGCGCTACGACATGAGCTTTGCCGCCGTGCAAAAGCACGTCGCCGTGCTCGAGCGCGCGGGGCTCATTCAGAAGCGCGCAAACGGCCGCGAGCAACTGGTCTCTACCGACCACGCGCGGATCCGGCGCGCCGGCGAACTGCTCGACGACTTCGAATCAATCTGGCGCCAGCGCATGGCGCAGCTCGACGATGTGCTGCTACCGAAAGGAAAGTGATCATGCCCTTGACCTCTGTCACCAAAGACGCCGCCACGCTCACGCTTACCGTGGTGGGCGACTATCCGGTGCCGCAGCAACGCCTGTGGGACGCGTTTGCCGACCCGCGCCAGCTCGAGCGCTTTTGGGGCCCGCCCGCTTATCCCGCGACCTTCACGCGGCACGATTTCACAGTGGGCGGACGCGCCGAGTACTTCCTCGCTTTGCCGGAGGGACAAAAGTGGCGCGGCTGCTGGAAGTTCACGGCGGTCAATCCCATCAGTTCGTTCGCAGCGTGCGACGGCGACGATAACGCCGAGGACGAGAACATGCCGGCGTCGATGACGTTTGCCTTCGAGACCACGCCGGCGGGATCGCGCGCGACCATCGTCACGCATTTTTCCAGCGTTGAAGCCATGGAGCAAACGATACCGGGCATGGAAGAAGGGCTGCGCGCAGCGATGCCCCAACTCGATGCCGTGCTTGCTGTGCCGAGGACGTTGGCCGGATACGCCTGACGGTCGTGACGCCCACCCTGACCGACAAACCCGATCCAAAGGAGCCATCATGAGTGTGAAGAAAGAAGCCTCCGGGCGCCGTTCCATCGAGGTCGAAGTCGAGGTTCCCGGCACGTCGGAGGAAGTGTGGCAGGCGATTGCCACCGGGCCCGGCATCTCGTCCTGGTTCGTGCCGACGCAGTTCGAAGAGATCGACGGCAAGCCCGTCGCGGTGCGGTGCAATTTCGGCCAGGGCATGGAGCCTCGTTCGCCGGTGACGGCCTGGGACCCGCCGCGCATGTTCGCCGCGCAAGGCGAGGGCTGGGGTGGCTCGCCGCCCATCGCCACCGAGTGGAACGTCGAGGCGCGCGCCGGTGGCGGGTGCCGCGTGCGGGTGGCGAACAGCCTCGTTTCCAGCAGCGACGACTGGGACAGCCACCTGGAAGCAACCGCCCTCGGCTGGCCCGGCTTTTTCCGCACCCTGCGGCTCTACCTCACGCACTTTCGCGGCCAACGCTCGGCGATACTGCAGTTCGTCACGCCGGTCCCGGGCACCGAAACGCAGGCCTGGGAGGCCCTGACCGCGGCGATCGGGCTGGCAGGCGTGAGCGTCGGGCAGCACTGGACGGCGCCCGCGGATGTCCCGGCGCTCAGCGGCGTGGTGGAGTACGCCAGCGAGTGTCCGTATGATCTTTTGCTGCGGGTCGACCAACCGGGGCCGGGCATCGCCGCCCTCGGCGCCTTCGGCTTCGGCGGTCAGAGCATGGTGGCGCTCAACTTCTACCACTACGGTGATCAGGCGTCCGACACCGTCGCCCGCGAAACGCCGGCGTGGCAAGCGTGGATTGAACAACGGTTGCCGGCGCCATCGGAGGACACCCAGCGCGAATGAGCTGCGCGCCCTAGCGGATCAGCGACCGCGCGGTCGGCTCCAGCATCAGCGTTCTTGGCGCCTCGGCCAGGCTGTTGTACAGGGCGGCGAACAAGTGGTCGCGCCAACGCGTATCCTGCGCCAGCCGCGCGCTGTAGCTGTCATAGTCGGCGCGGTCGGCGAACCGGGCGAGCCACACAAACACGTTGACGTCTTCACGCACCGGTAGCTGGGCGAACGTGTTGACGCTTTTTTCGCTCACGAAGCGGCCAATGATCCGGGCGCCGCTGCGCTGAAAGATCGGTGCGAGATCGGCGTTGAAGCCGCTGATGAATTCTGCGCTCACCGGCTGCTTGAAGAAGTACAGCGTGGCCACTATCAGGCCAGCCTGCGGCGCCGTCACGTTTTTGCCCGGCCGTTTGACGGCATCAAGCGCGAAGCCTGAGCCCGCCGATGCCGGCTTGAGCAACAAGACGTCGTCGTTGTCGTACAGCGTGGCGTTGGCCGCGCTTTTCCAGCGCTTCCACAGCGGCCCGGTATAGAACTCGGTCAGCGCCTGCTTGCGTGCCGGCATGGCCGAAAAGCCGCGCAGCCACGTGAAGCGATGCGGATCGTTGAAATCGCGGAACTGGCCGAGGACCCTGATGCCGACCTCCTCCTGTGACTCGATGAACTCGCGCTCAAACAAGGTGGCCAGGTCGTCGCGCTTGCCCGGATAGGTGATGTACTGGCGCAGTTCGACGACGGCGCAGCACTCCTCGGCCTGCGCCGGCACGGCGGCGCCAAGCTGCGCCGCCAGCAGGGCAGTCAGGCAGGTCGATCCCAAGTTCATGGGCTTGCTCCTGATGGATGGATCAGTAGTCGGTGCAGCGCGGGTTGGTGCAGCGCGGTCCGCTACGCCGCTTGCGTGGGCACGCCAGGACCGGCCGCCGGATATTTCAGGAACGGGATGGATTGCTCCGCCCGGCTCGCCAGTTTGGCCAATGCGGGATGGTCGTCAGCCGGGACCAGCGGCGCCAACACCGCTTGCGTGAAACCCCATGCCACCGCGGCGGCGATCGCCGGATGCTGACCGGCATCGGCAAACACTTCCGGCCGCGACGCCACCTCCTGCTCGAGCGCGCCGTACGCTGCGCGCAGTTGCGCCGTCACGCGCTCGACCCAAGGCTCGTACTGCATCGCCTTTGGCCGCAGCTTGCGTTCGTAGACGATTTGCGCGCTTTTCTCGCACGCGGCCTGTGCAAGGCTTACCGCGCCAAACGCGCTTTGCAGGGAGACGTCAATTGGCCACAGCGAGCGGCCGCAGCTCGCTTCCACAAATTGCAGGATCAACGAGGAGTCCATCAGGATCCCGCCATCGTCGCATACCAGGGTTGGCGCCTTGACGACAGGGTTGATCGCGCTAAATTCCGGAAACGTGGTGAATACCGACAGGGACTCGTGCTTGAAATCTATCTCCAGCGCGTCCAGCGCAATAGCAACGCGCCGGACGTAAGGAGAGTCCAGCATTCCGATTAAACGCATTGTCGACCTTTCGAAGTCATGCCTAAACGATGAGAATAACAATTCGGCTATCCTATGCATAGTGCCATTCAACGAATTTTTCTAGAACCACTCAAGGTACTCATACACCTCTACACTGAGCCGTAACTTCTATTTAACGGATCGGCCGATGGACTACAACGTGCTTCTGAGCAGCTTTGAACAGACGCAGGACACGGGCGCCTGGCCCCGCCAGCGGGTGATCCATGCGTGCTTGCGGGCGGCCATCCTCGGCGGCAGCCTGGCCGCGGGAACGCGTTTGCTCGCCAGCCGCGCGTTGGCGTCCGAGCTTGGCATCGCCCGCAATACGGTGCTCTACGCGTACGACCAGTTGGCCACCGAGGGCCTGATCCTGCCGACGCCGCGCGGCACCATCGTCGCATCATTGAACCTGCCTGTATCGCCCGCAAGAACGAGCGCGCCGGCGAACGATGTCATCGCACGGCGCATGCGCAGCGTTCGGACATTGCCGACGGTTGGGCCGGAAGCGGGCGCGTTTGTGCCCGGCTTGCCGGCGCTTGACGCCTTCCCCGTTGAGGTATGGCGCCGGACCGTCGACCGCGCCTGGCGATCGCTGGGGCCGGCGGACTTGAATTACGCGGACGTCGCCGGCATGCCGGCGCTGCGCGAAGCGATC
>JARXKM010000068.1:0-1112 GCA_030272785.1 Pseudomonadota bacterium | reverse complement strand
GGCGGACTTGAATTACGCGGACGTCGCCGGCATGCCGGCGCTGCGCGAAGCGATCAGCGCGCATCTGGGCGCCTCGCGCGGCGTGCGTTGCGACGCCAGCCAGGTATTCGTCACCAGCGGCACGCAGTCGAGCCTGGAGCTGTGCGCGCGCACCTTCGCCGATGCCGGCGACACTGCCTGGATCGAAAACCCCGGCTATCTGGGCGCGCTGACCGCGTTTCGTGCGGCCCAGTTGCGCACGGTCGGCATCCCGGTCGATGCGTCAGGCATCAATCCAAGTGCTGTCGACTGGCACAGAAACAAACCGAAGCTGATCTACATTACGCCGTCGCACCAGTATCCTACCGGGACCGTGCTCGACATGACGCGGCGCCTGGCGATGATCGCCAATGCGAAGGCGGCGGGCGCCCTGATTGTCGAGGACGACTACGATAGCGAGTTCCGCTACGAGGGGCCGCCGCTGCCGGCGATGCAGGGCCTGTCGCGCGACGCCCCGGTCATCTACCTGGGGACGTTTAGCAAGACCATGTTCCCGGCCTTGCGCACCGGGTATATGGTCGTGCCGTTGAACCTGGTTGAACCGTTACGCTCGGTGCTGGCACGCATGGCGCCGCATGGCCGCGTGGCGGACCAGCTCGCCCTGGCGGATTTTTTACGTTGCGGGCAATTCGGCCTGCACCTGCGGCGCATGCGCAGGCTTTACCATAGCCGCCGCGACGTGCTGCTCGAAGCGCTGCAACAGGAAATCGGCGAGTTCGTCACCGTTCACGGCAGTTCGGCGGGCATCCACCTGTCGCTGCAATTGCGCGAGGCGCAGCTGGTCGACACCGTGATTGCTGCCGCGGCGCTCGACGCGGGCGTCGTCGTGCGCGCGCTGTCGGCGCACGCGACCGCCTTGCGGCCGCACGGCTGGAACGGTCTGTTGCTGGGCTATTCCCAGGTGCACGAGGCGAGCATCGCCGCCAATGTACACATCCTTGCCGGGGTGCTGCGCGCGGCGATGACCATCGTCGGGCGGTCCCAACAAGGATCGCTAGTGTAGGTTCTCATCGCAATTCGGTAACACCTCAATAAGCCGTGGCAGCTCCCCTGAGGCCCAAGGGAGTTCGCCG
>JARXKM010000436.1 GCA_030272785.1 Pseudomonadota bacterium | reverse complement strand
GCTATTCGCGCTGGTTCGTCGCCTCGACCATCATCGGCGCGACCAGCCTGGCGCAACTGAAGGAAAACATCGACGCCGCCGATACCACGCTGCCCGAGCACGTCATTGCCGCGATCGACGCCATCCACGCGCGGCTGCCGAATCCCGGCCAGTAGCGTCACCCTGGGGTCAGGTCTGATGGTCTGATATTCGGGCCAGTTACCTTGGGGTCAGGTCTGATATTCGGATATTTCGGCTTTTTGAAATGTGCGAATGTCAGACCTGACCCCAGCGCCAACGAAGGCCGGGGTCGGTCCCTCCCCTTGGGGGGACATTCGCACATTTGAAGAACCAAATGTACGAATAACAGACCTGACCCCAGCTGCCGACTTTGCCCCGGCTCGCCGACTTACCCCCGGCTAGTCGGCGTGCACGGCCTCGGTATTGAGCGCCAGGTCGATCTCGGCGCGCGTCAGCGTCGGCGCGAACTGCTCGATGAAGTGGTAGGCGTACGAGCGCAGGTAGGCGCCGCGCCGCACCGCCAGGCGCGTGACGTTCTGCGCGAACAGGTGCGACGCTTCGACCGCGCGCAGGCCCTTGTCGCGGCCGTGGTCGAACGCCATCGATGCCACCAGCCCCACTCCCAGCCCCAGCGACACGTACTGCTTGATGACGTCCGAGTCCATCGCCGTGAGCACGATGTCGGTCTTCACGCCGGCCTGCGCGAACGCGGCGTCGATGTGGCCGCGGCCGGTGAAGCCGACGTCGTAGGTGATCAGCGGGAACGCCGCCAGGTCCTCGAGCCGGATGGTCGCATGCGCCAGCAGCGGGTGCCCGTCCGGCACCACGATCAGGTGGCTCCAGCGGTAGCACGGGAACGACACCAGGTCGGGAAACTGCGACAGCCCTTCGGTGGCGATGCCGATGTCGGCCTTGCCCGACAGGACCCATTCGGCGATGTGGTCGGGCGCGCTCTGCTGCAGGGCGATGCGCACTTCCGGATAGTCGGCGCGAAACGACTGCACCACCTTCGGCAGCGCGTAGCGCGCCTGCGTGTGGGTCGCCGCGATGGTCAGGGTGCCGCTCTTCTGGCCGGCGTATTCGAGGCTGGCCTGCTGCAGGTTTTCCGCCTCCACCAGCAGCCGGTCGACGATCTTCAGGATGCCCTTGCCGGGATCGGTCAGGCCGGTCAGGCGCTTGCCGTTGCGCTCGAAAATGACGACCCCGAGTTCGTCCTCGAGCTCGCGGATCTGCCGGCTCACGCCGGGCTGCGACGTAAACAGCGCGGTGGCGACGTCAGTCAGGTTGAAATTGCGGCGCGCCGCCTCGCGGATCGACCGCAGCTGCTGGAAGTTCATATCGCCGCTCCCTGGTCGACAAACACCTGCATGCGGCGCGGCCGCACCACCAGCGTCTCGCCGTCCTTGAGCTGCAGCTGGCGAAAGCGCTCGTTGGGGATCACCGCTTCGATCAGTTCCGCATTGTCGGCGCGCTCGAGGTCGAGCTGGGCCAGCGGCCCGATCGCATGGGCGCGGCGCAGCTTGACGACGATGCCCTCGGCGCCGGCGGCGTAGCGGTCGATCTCGAGGTCGTGCGGACGCACGTAGGCGATGCCGGTGCCGTTCTGCACCTGCGCATGGTCGGGCACCTCGAAGCTGGCGTCGCCGCTGGCCAGCACGCCTTCGTGCACGCGGCCGTGGAACAGGTTGACGTTGCCGAGGAAGCCGTAGACGAACGGCGAGGCCGGATGGTTGTAGACCTGGTCCGGCGTGCCAAGCTGCTCGACCCGCCCTTTGTTCATCAGCACCACCTGGTCGGCCACTTCGAGCGCCTCTTCCTGGTCGTGGGTGACGAAGATGCTGGTCACGTGCAGGTCGTCGTGCAGGCGGCGCAGCCAGCGCCGCAGTTCCTTGCGCACCTTGGCGTCGAGCGCGCCGAACGGCTCGTCGAGCAGCAGCACGCGCGGCTCCACCGCCAGCGCGCGCGCCAGGGCGATGCGCTGGCGCTGGCCGCCCGACAGCTGCGGCGGATAGCGGTCGGCCAGCCAGTCGAGCTGCACCAGTTCGAGCAGCTGCTGCACCTTGTGGCGGATCTGCTGCTCGCTCGGGCGCTCCTTGCGCGCCTTCACGCGCAGGCCGAAGGCGACGTTCTCGAACACGGTCATGTGCTTGAACAGCGCGTAATGCTGGAACACGAAGCCGACCTGGCGTTCGCGCACGTGGCGCCGCGAGGCGTCCTCGCCGTCGAGCAGCACCTGGCCCGAATCGGGATGTTCGAGGCCGGCGATGATGCGCAGCAGCGTGGTCTTGCCGCAGCCGGAGGGGCCCAGCAGCGCGGTCAGTTCGCCGGCCGGGAACTGCAATGAAACGTTGTCGAGCGCGGTGAACTGGCCGAACTGCTTGCGGATGTTGTTGACTTCGATCGTCATGTCAGTGCTCCAGGATGCGCGCGTCGAGTTCGACGGAATGGGATTGCTGCAGCCGCCATTCGATGAACGACTTGATGGCCAGGGTCACCAGCGCCAGCAAGGCGAGCAGCGAGGCGATCGCGAAGGCGGCGGCGAAGTTGTATTCGTTGTAGAGGATCTCGACCTGCAGCGGCATGGTGTTGGTCTCGCCGCGGATGTGGCCCGACACCACCGAGACGGCGCCGAACTCGCCCATGGCGCGCGCGTTACACAGGATCACGCCGTACAGCAGGCCCCATTTGATGTTCGGCAGCGTCACCCGGCGGAAGGTGTTCCAGCCGGACGCGCCCAGCACCAGCGCGGCCTCCTCTTCTTCGGTGCCCTGCGACTGCATCAGCGGAATCAGCTCGCGGGCGACGAACGGGAAGGTGATGAACACGGTGGCGAGCACGATGCCCGGCACGGCGAACAGGATCTTGATGTCGTGCGACTGCAGCCACGGCCCGAACCAGCCCTGGGCGCCGAACATGAGCACGTAGATCAGGCCGGAGATCACCGGCGAGACCGAGAACGGCAGGTCGATCAGGGTCAGCAGGATGCTCTTGCCGCGAAACTCGAACTTGGCGATGGCCCAGGCGGCGGCGACCCCGAACACCAGGTTCAATGGCACCGAGATGACGGCGGCGATCAGGGTCAGCTTGATGGCCGACACCGCGTCCGGATCGGTGATGGCGGCGAGGTAGGCCTGGCCGCCCTTCTTGAACGCTTCGGCGAACACCGCCACCAGCGGCACGAACAGGAACAGCGTGAGGAAGGCCAGCGCGACGACGATCAGCGCCACCCGCACCCACGGCGGCTCGAACACGTTGGAGGCGGCCGGCAGTTCGCCGCGCCGCGCCGCCGGCAGCGCCACCGGCGTGGTGAGGACGGCGCTCATCGCTTGCCTCCGCGGTTGCGGCTCCAGGCCTGCAGCAGGTTAATCGCCAGCAGCATCAGGAACGACGCCAGCAGCATCACCACGGCGATCGCGGTGGCGCCGGCGTAGTCGTATTGTTCGAGCTTGGTGATGATGAACAGCGGCGTGATCTCGGACACCATCGGCATATTGC
>JARXKM010000435.1 GCA_030272785.1 Pseudomonadota bacterium | reverse complement strand
GTGCGCTGCGGCGCCTGCAATGAAGTCTTCGACGGCAACGCCGCGCTGATCGACCGGACCGCAGTCGTCGCCGCCGAGCCGTCGCTGCCGGCGCCGGCGGTGGAACCGGCCGAACCTGCAGAACCGGCAGAACCGGCCGAACCTGCCGAGCCCTCCGCATCGCCAGAATCGGTGGCGCCGCAGCCGGCCGCCGCGCCGCCATCGGCCAGCGCCGCCTTCGACGCGGCGGTGGCGGCGATCGACGCCAGCCAGGCCGACGCGCAGACGGAGCCGATCTACACGCTCGATTTCGACACGACCTTCGATCCGTTTGGCATCCTGCCGCAGAGCGTGCCGCCGCCAGCGGCGCCCGAACTGGAGGTCGATGAAGAACTGCTCGCCCTGCCCGTGCTGGACGACCAGGATGAGCAGGCCGACGAGGCCGACCTGTTCGACCGCGCACCGCAGCCGGCCGCATCGACGGCACGCGAGCCGGTGGCCGACTTCCAGCCGCCGCTGCTGATGCGCGCCTCGGCCGCCGCGGACGATGCGGACGATGCGCCGGCCGCAGCGCCGCTGGCGCCGGTGGCGCTGTCCAAGGCGGCGCGCCGCAACGCCAGGCGCAAGCTGGTGGACACGCCGGCGCCGGCGCCGCTGGCCGACGTCGCCGCGACGCAACTGGAAGCCGCACCGGTCGACGACGAACCCGAATTCGTCAAGCGCGGCCGCCTGCTGGAAGAAACCGGCCGCCGGCGCCGCATCGCGCTCGGCGCCGGCTGCGCCCTGCTGGCGCTGGCGCTGGCCGCGCAGGGCGTGACGACCTTCCGCAATGTGCTGGCGGCGCGCTATCCGCAGACGCGGCCGACCTTGGCGGCGGCCTGCGCGCTGGTCGGCTGCAAGATCGACCTGCCGGCGCAAATCGATACCCTCAGCGTCGAGGCGGGCGAACTGCAGCCGCTGGGCGCCGCCACCCTGTCGTTTACCACCTTGCTGCGCAACCCGGGCAGCCTGGCGCAGGCCTGGCCCTACATCGAGCTGGCGCTGACCGACGCCAACGACAAGACGCTGGTGCGGCGCGTGTTCACGCCGCCCGACTACCTGCCGCCGGGGACCGCCGCCGGCAAGGGCTTCGCGGCGCGCTCCGAGCAGCCGGTCAAACTGTTTTTCGAACTGGACCAGGTCAAGCCTTCCGGCTATCACATCGCCATCTTCTACCCTTAAAGGCAGCACACCATGAACAAGACCACCCTGATCTGCGGATCGCTCGCCTTCGACAAGATCATGCAGTACCACGGCCGCTTCGCCGAAACGCTGCTGGCCGACCAGCTGCACAAGGTCAACGTATCGTTCCTGGTGCCGACCCTGCGCACCGAATTCGGCGGCTGCTCGGCGAACATCGCCTACAACCTGAAGATGCTGGGCGGCGACCCGCTGATCATGGCCACCATCGGCCAGGACGGCGGCGAATACCTCGAGCGCTTCGAGCAGCTCGGCATCCCGACGCGCGCGATCCGCAAGATCGCCCACGCCTACACCGCCCAGTGCTTCGTCACGGCCGACCTCGACAACAACCAGATCAACGCCTTCCACCCCGGCGCGATGCAGTTCGCGCACGAGAACAACGTCGCCGACCACGGCGCGCTGCGGGTGGCGATCATCGCGCCGGACGGCCGCGAAGGGATGCTCAAGCACGCCACCGACTGCGCCAGCCAGAACCTGCCGTTCATGTTCGATCCGGGCCAGCAGCTGCCGATGTTCAGCGGCGACGAGCTGATCGACTTCATCGACAAGGCCAGCTACGTCGCCGCCAACGACTACGAATTCGAGATGCTGATGGACCGTACCGGCCTGACGCTGGCCGATATCGCCGCGCGGCTCGACGCGCTGATCGTCACGCGCGGCGAAAAGGGCTCGGAAATTCATGCGGGCGGACAGCGCTTCGACATTCCGTGCGTGACGGCGACGACGGTGGCCGATCCGACCGGCTGCGGCGACGCCTACCGCGCCGGCCTGCTGTTCGGTATCGCCAACGACCTTGACTGGCCGACCACCGGTCGCCTGGCCAGCCTGCTCGGTGCGATCAAGATCGCCCACCAGGGCGCGCAGAACCACGTGTTTACCGCCGCCGATATCGCCGCGCGCTTCGAGCTGGAATTCGGCTACCGGTTCTAACGGTCCACAGCTCGAGCGACAGATGGGGTCCTCGCGCACGCGGCGGCCCCATGCTGTTTTGTGCGCCGGCGGCTAATCGCGCGGCGCCAGCAGCGCCGCTGCCACCGCCTCGACCGTCAGCGCCGCCGCGCGCACCTCGATCAGCTTGCGCTTGCTGGTCAGCCCATGCGTGATGGTCACGGCGCTCTTCGGCACCGACAACGCCGCCGCCAGGAACTTCACCAGCGCCTCGTTGGCCTTGCCGTCGATCGGCTGCGCCTGCAGTTTGAGCTTGAGGGCGTCGTCGAGCACGCCGATCACGTCGGTTTTTTTCGCGTTGGGGGTAATCTGCACGGCGATCCGCACGCCGCCGGGCAGTGCGGAACACCAGGCACGGCTCATCGGAAGCCGAATGCCATGCCCAACAGCAGTTGCGCGATCTGCAGCAGGATCAGCGCCACCAGCAGCGACAGGTCGAGCCCGCCAAGCAGCGGCACCACGCGGCGCAGGGGACGCAGCAGCGGGTCGTTGAGGGCCCGTACCAGCGGCGCCAGCGGCGCGTGCGGGTTGACCCAGCTGAAGATCGCCTCGATCACCAGCAGGGCCATGAAGCCGTACAGGATCCAGTTGAGGAAGCGGTACAGCGCCATCAGGAACACGGTCGCTGCCGGCATGCCGGACAAGAACAGCACCGAGGTCGCCAGCATCACCACCAGGAACGCGCCGATCAGGCTGGCCCAGTCGTAACCGCCCACGCCGGGCACGATGCGGCGCAGCGGGCGCACCAGCCAGTCCGATAAGGTAAAGGTAAATTGCGCCACCGATGCCGGTGGCCGGACACGAATCGCCTGCATCCAGAAACGCAGCAACAAGACGCCACCGAGCACGGTGGCAATGGCATCCACGATCAACTGGAGAATACTGAGCACGACGACTCCTTAAAAAAAAACCGCTGTGTGAAACATGTCACACAGCGGCATTTTGCCTGATACAGGCACAGCTGGCTATTACGGACGGCTGCTGGTCGGGAAAGGCCATGCCGATGCAGGAGCCAGTACGGTTTTCGCTGCTGCCGGTGCTGGCGCCGCTGCTGCTGGCGCTGGCGCTGGCGCCGCTGGTGCCGCTGCCGGCGTCGCTGCAGCCTTCGGTGCGGCTGGCTTTTTAGGCGCAGCTGCTTTTTTCACCGCTGGCTTGGCTGGCGCTGCCGCCGCCGGCGCCGCTGCCGGTGCTGCTGGCTTGGCTGCCGCTACTGACGCTGCCGGCTTCGCTGCTGCCGGCTTCGCTGCTGCCGGCTTCGCTGCCGCCTTGACTGCTGGCTTGGCTACAGGAGCCGCCGCAGCCTTAACGGGCTTTTTTACTGCTGGCTTAG
>JARXKM010000067.1 GCA_030272785.1 Pseudomonadota bacterium | reverse complement strand
CCCGTACAACCATACTGGCTACAGCGCCACGCCGCCGGCGTCGTTCGGTATCACCTACATCCGGCGTTCGGCGGAGATTGTTTTCAGCAACACCGCGGCGGCCCCGCGCCTGGTGCGCCAGTTCTGCAGCGCCGGCGCCTGCCAAGACTGGACCGCGGCAAACGGCGACCCAAGCATCATCGCCGGCACCGCCGGCGCCACCTGCTCGGTGCAGCCGCTGATGTTCCGCCTGTACGACGTGAACAACAATCCGCTGCCGCTCGACACCACTGTCGGCGCCGCCGATGCCGAAAAATTGGCGCCATTGACGTTTTCGCCAGACAAAGTTCCATCGACAACGGCGATTGGCGGTACCATTCATACCGTGAACATTAAACCGGACGCGCTCTGCGCCAGTGGCTACTTCTCGGTCAAGATTACGACCCCGAAAGGAATCACGACGCTGTTCCCGTTCAAATCGAACTAGTGAAATCTGGAAAAAACATATATCTCGTAGGACTGATGGGTGCGGGCAAGACGACAATCGGCCGCATCCTCGCCCGCAAACTGGGCATGCGCTTCATCGACTCGGACCACGAGATCGAGGCCCGCACCGGCGCCTCGATCCCGTGGATCTTCGAGATCGAGGGCGAGGACAGCTTTCGGCGCCGTGAAGCGGAGGTGATCCGCGACCTGTGCGCCGAGGATGGCGTGGTGCTCGCCACCGGCGGCGGCGCCGTGCTCAACGCGGCCACGCGCGCCCACCTGAAGTCGCGCGGCACCGTCGTCTACCTGCGCGCCACCGTCCACAGCATCATGCTGCGCGTGGCGCACGACAAGAACCGCCCGCTGCTGCAGACGGCCGATCCGCGCCGCCGGCTCGAAGAACTGATGGCCCAGCGCGAGCCGCTGTATCGCGAGATCGCCCAGCTGGTCATCGATACCGGCCGACCTAACGTACAATCGATGGTTCAGACCATTCTGGACCAGTTGGACACGCTCGAAGCTTCCCGCCTCGCGCGCGCGCCCGCGGCCGACCTACCGATGAACTTGCAGCCCACTATTTCCCTCACCGTCGATCTCGGCGAGCGCAGCTACCCGATCGCGATCGGCCCCGGCCTGCTGTCCGACCCGGACCTGCTGGCGCGCCACATCCAGGGCCGCCAGGTCGCCATCGTCAGCAACACCACCGTCGCCCCCCTGTACCTCGAGCGCGTCGCCGCGCCGCTGCGCGCGGCCGGCCGCGAGGTGATCGCGATCGTCCTGCCGGACGGCGAACAGTACAAGGACCAGCACTCGCTGATGCAGATCTTCGACGCGCTGCTGGCCAACAAGTGCGACCGCAAGACCACCCTGGTGGCGCTGGGCGGCGGCGTGATCGGCGACCTGACCGGCTACGCCGCCGCCAGCTACATGCGCGGCGTGCCGTTCGTGCAGCTGCCGACCACCTTGCTGGCGCAGGTCGACTCGTCGGTCGGCGGCAAGACCGGCATCAACCACCCGCTCGGCAAGAACATGATCGGCGCGTTCTACCAGCCGCGCGCGGTGCTGGCCGATACCGCCACCCTGGCCAGCCTGCCGGCGCGCGAGCTGTCGGCCGGGCTGGCCGAAGTGATCAAGCACGGCGCCATCATCGACGCCGTGTTCTTCGACTGGATCGAGGCGAACATCGAGGCGCTGATGGCGCGCGACCAGGCCGCGCTGGCGCATGCGATCGCGCGCTCGTGCGAGATCAAGGCCGAAGTGGTGCGCCAGGACGAGCGCGAGGGCGGCCTGCGCGCCATCCTCAACTTCGGCCACACCTTCGGCCACGCCATCGAAAACGGCCTCGGTTACGGCGCCTGGCTGCACGGCGAAGCGGTCGGCTGCGGCATGGTGATGGCGGCCGACCTGTCGCACCGCCTCGGGCTGGTCGACGCGGCCACGGTGGCGCGCGTGCGCGCGCTGGTGGCCGCCGCCGGCCTGCCGACGGTGGCGCCCGACCTGGGCGCCGAGCGCTGGCTCGAGCTGATGGAAGTGGACAAGAAAAACGAAGGCGGCGCCATCAAGTTCATCCTGCTCAAGCCGCTGGGCAGCCCGAGCATCGGTGGCGCCCCGCGCGAGGCGCTGCTCGCCACCCTGGCCGCCTGCAGCGCCTGACATGGACTTTGACGACCGCCTCGCGCCCTACGCCGCGCACTCCGCGCAGGGTCGCGGGCGCCAGTTCGCCGAGGCGCCGGCCGGTTCGCGCAGCGAATTCCAGCGCGACCGCGACCGCATCATCCACTCGACCGCGTTCCGCCGCCTCGAATACAAGACCCAGGTGTTCCTCAATCACGAGGGCGACCTGTTTCGCACCCGCCTGACCCATTCGATCGAGGTGGCGCAGATCGGCCGCACCTTGGCGCGCAGCCTGCAGCTGAACGAGGACCTGGTCGAAGCGATCGCGCTGGCGCACGACCTTGGCCACACGCCGTTCGGCCACGTCGGCCAGGACGTGCTCAACGACTGCATGCGCCAGCACGGCGGCTTCGAGCACAACCTGCAAAGCCTGCGCGTGGTCGATTCGCTCGAGGAGCACTACGGCGCCTTCGATGGCCTGAACCTGATGTTCGAGACGCGCGAAGGCATCCTCAAGCACTGTTCGGCGGCGAATGCGCGCGGGCTCGGCGAACTGGGCAAGCGCTTTCTCGAGCGCAGCCAGCCCAGCCTGGAAGCGCAGCTGACCAACCTGGCCGACGAAATCGCCTACAACAACCACGACATCGACGACGGCCTGCGCTCGGGGCTGATCACGATGGCGCAGATGGAGGAGGTCGACCTGTTCGCCCGCCACCGCCGCGCCGTCGAGCTGGCGTACCCCGGCTTGCCGGGGCGGCGCGCGCTGTACGAGACGTCGCGCAGGATGATCACGGTGATGACCGCCGACGTCGTCGCCACCTCGGCCGAGCGGATCGCCGAAGCGGCCCCGCGCAGCATCGACGACGTGCGCGCCAGCGCGCCGCTGATCCGCTTTTCCGACGCCATGCGCGTCGATACCAGCGCGCTCAAGCGCTTCCTGCATGCCAACCTGTACCGGCACTACCAGGTCAACCGGATGCGCGTGAAGGCGAGCCGCATCGTGGGCGACCTGTTCGACGCGTTCATGAAGGATCCGGTGCTGCTGCCGCCGGACTACCAGGACAATTCGGGCGAACTGACCAAACAGGCGCGCAAGATTTCCGACTACATCGCCGGCATGACCGACCGCTACGCGATCCGCGAGCACCGCCGCATTTTCTCGATCGACGAACTGTAATGGCCATCAAGTTAAACGGCGATACCGAAGAGCGCTTGCTGACGTCCTTGCAACGCTATTGCGCGCAGAATTTTGACGAGGATATCGGCCAGCTGAAGGCGCGCTTGCTGCTCGATTTCTGTTTGCGCGAGATCGGACCGTCGATCTATAACCAGGCGGTGCAGGATGCGCAGGCGGTCATGCAGGAAAAGATCGCCGAGGTCGAGACCAACTGCTATGAGACCGAGTTCGCATACTGGCAGAAGAAGCGCTGAGCGAGGGGCGGCGCTGACCGAGGGGTCAGGCCACGGTGTCGCTGACGCCAGCAACTCCGGGGATCTGACGGGGACGCCGAGTCCCCGAAATCGGGTCAGACCCCTGCGGCCCCTGCGGCTTCAGCCGAACAAGTTCGGTGCTGCCAGCTGAAGCAGCAGCTTTTTCACCGGCGCCGGCAGCGGCGCCTTGTCGATCTGCGCCAGCTCCCACCACACGTGGCCGGCGACCGCCGCGCCGCGCCGCTCCAGCGCGACCTTGTGCGGCGCGATGTGCAGCTTGTAGTGCGTGAACACGTGCACCAGCGGCAGCAGCGCCTGCATCTCTTCCACCATGCCGAAGCGTCCGGCCGCGGCCAGCGCATCGGGCGCCGGGGCGTCGTGCGCGGCATGGCCGTCCACTTCCGGCAGCGACAGCAGACCGCCCCAGATGCCGCTGTCGGCGCGCTGCTCGAGCAGCACCTGGCCGCCGTCGACGATCACCAGCATCGCCGCGCGTTTTTCCGGAGTGGTTTTCTTCGGTTTGCGCACCGGCAGTTCGGCGGTGCGGCCGGTGGCGAACGCGATGCAGCGCTCGCGCAGCGGGCAGCGCGCGCAGTCGGGCCGCGCACGCGTGCACAGCGTGGCGCCCAGGTCCATCAGCCCCTGCGTGTAGCGCTCGATGCCGGTCGCCGGCAGCAGCGCCTCGGCGCGCCGCCACAAGGCATCCTCGACCGGCTTGATGCCCGGGTACTGCTCGATGCCGAACACGCGTGCGAACACGCGCTTGACGTTGCCGTCCAGGATGGCCGCGCGGGTGCCGCTGGAAAACGCCGAGATGGCCGCGGCGGTCGAGCGGCCGATGCCCGGCAGTCCGGCCAGCAGCGCCGGTTCGCTGGGGAACGTGCCGCCGTATTCGGCCACCACGCGCTTGGCGCAGGCGTGCAGGTTGCGCGCCCGGGTGTAGTAGCCCAGCCCGCTCCAGAGCGCCATCACGTCTTCCGACTGCGCCTCCGCCAGCGCCTGCAGGGTGGGGAAGCGCGCCAGGAAGCGCGCATAATACTCGAGCACCGCGGCGACCTGGGTCTGCTGCAGCATGATCTCGGAGAGCCAGATGCGGTAAGCGTCGGTGGTGTTTTGCCACGGCAGCGCGTGGCGGCCGTGCTGGCGCTGCCAGTCGATCACGGCGCCGGAAAACGTCGGGTCGGCCAGCTGGTCGAATTCGGTCAGGCGCTTCACGCCGCCGCCAGCATGGTGCGTTCGGACTGCAGCGCCAGCGCCACTCCGCCGGCCAGGTGATTGAGCTGGCCGCGCACCTTTTCGAGGTCGATGTGGCTCGCTTCGAAAGCGTCGATCTTCTGTTCCAGGCTGTCGGTCGCATCGTGGATGCGCTGGATCGACGCCAGCCGGTGCTTGAGCTGCTCCTTGTGCTGGCGGATCTGCGCTTCGAGCGGCGCCATGATCACTTTCAGCCACGCGTCGACGTCGGCGTTGGCGGCGCGCCAGGTGCGCCGCACGCGCGAGGCGATCGAGTCGAAGAAGCGTTCCATCAGGGTGCCGCGGCTGGTCATGATCAGGGTGGTGGTGCCGAACTGCTTGAGGTAGACCGCTTCGATGGCGTCGATCTCGGCACGGTATTTGTCGAGCGAGAAGGCCATCGGCAGCGACAGCGACAGCCCATGCTCGGCGGAGAACTTGCGGTACATCGACTCCATCATCGCGCCGATTTCGGCGATCTTGCGGGCCGACTCGTCGAGGTTGCCGCGGGCCTGGTCGAAAAAGACCCTGACCGGCACCCGCATGCCGGTGGCGAAACGGCTCGCCTGCATGGCGTCGCGCACGGCGTCGATTTCCTCCTGCACGGTGTCCATGCCGAGCGTGGTAAACAGCTCGGTGGACAGGCGCGCGAACACCGAGCGGGTGCCGGCCAGCTTGAACAGGCTGGCGTCGAATTCCTTTTTTTCGATGTCGATGCGGCGCATCATGTGGGCGATCACGCTCTGGTTCTTGCCGCGCAGGCTTTTCAGTTCCTGCAATTGCTCGACCAGGTCGCGGATGCGCGCGCCGAGCATAGCCTGCTGCGCGCCGACCAGCTGCGCCATGTCGTCGGCCAGCTGCTTGCGGATGATCTCCTTCTTGGCCGGAATGAGCTCGTTGAACAGCGCCGCCTCGAGCGCGCCGAGGCGGCTCTTTTCGAGCAGCGCCATGTCGCCGTTGATCTTGGCCACCAGCGCCTTTTGCGCCGACACCGGATACACCTGGCGCGCATCGAGCGCGAGCAGGTGCGCCACGCTGGCCTGCTGGCGCTCGATCTCGGCGTCGTTGTCGGCCTGCGACTTGAGCTCGTCCCACATCGCGTCGATCTTGTTGAGCACGACGATGCGGCCGGCGCCGGCGCCGATGTGCGTGCGCCACACTTCGATGTCGCTCTTGGTGACGCCCGTTTCGGCGGCCAGGATGAACAGCACCGCGTGCGCGTTGGGGATCAGGTTGAGCGTCAGTTCCGGTTCGGTGCCGATCGCGTTCAGCCCCGGCGTATCGAGGATCACCAGGCCTTGCTTGAGCAGCGGATGGGGGAAGTTGATGATCGCATGGCGCCACAGCGAGATTTCGATCAGGCCGTCGGCATCGAGCGTGGCGCCGATGTCCGGATCGTTCTCGTCGTACAGGCCGTAGCGCTGCGCCTCGGCCACCGTCACCTGCTTGGTCATGCTGACCTGCTTGAACGTTTCGTGCATGCTGTCGCCGGCGTCGAGCGCGAGCGGCAGCACGGTCCAGGCGGCGGCGTCGTCGCGATAGTCGGAGGTCGACAGGTGCGCCGCGCGCGTCTCGATCGGCAGCAGGCGGATGCAGGGCGGCCAGGCCGGGTCGTACATCAGTTCGGTCGGGCACATGGTGGTGCGCCCGGCCGCCGACGGCAGGATGCGCTGGCCGTAGTCGGCGAAGAAGATGGCGTTGATCAGCTCGGATTTACCGCGCGAAAATTCGGCCACGAAGGCCACCGACAGTTTGTCGTCGGCCAGCCGGGCCAGCGCGCGCGCGATGCGCTGCTCGGTGGCGCCGTCGGTCAGTTCGGCGGCGTTGACCCACATCTGGTAGCTCGCGAGCGCGGCCACCACGGCCTGGCGCCACGCGCTGTATTGTTGAAAATCCTGCACCATCTTGCTCACCTTGCGTTGTGGTTGTGCCGCGCTATTTCTGGCAGTGCACGCAGTAGAACGTCGAGCGTTGCCCCTGCACGATGCGGCGCACCGGGGCGCTACAGTTGCGGCACGGCACTCCTTCACGATCATAGACGAAATATGACTGTTGGAAATAGCCCGATTGTCCGTTCACCGCAATAAAATCGCGCAGGGTGCTGCCCCCTTGCACAATGGCTTCGGCCAGGATGGCGCGGATGGCGAGCGCCAGCTTGTCATAGCGACCACGCGAGATGCGCCCGGCCGCCGTCTTCGGATTGATCCCGGCGCGAAACAGGCTTTCGCAGGCGTAGATGTTGCCCACCCCCACCACCACGTCGCCGGCCAGCAGGAACTGCTTGACCGGCGCCTTGCGCCCGCGGCTGGCGCGAAACAGCAGTTCACCCGAAAAGTGTGCTTCGAGCGGCTCGACGCCGAGCCCGCGCAGCAGTGCGTGCTGGTCGAGGTCACCGTCGTCGTTGGCATGCCACAGCACCGCGCCGAAGCGGCGCGGATCGTGCAGGCGCAGCACCTGGCGGCCGGCGTCGCCTTGGCCTTCCACGACGAGGTCGAAATGGTCATGCTTTTTCGGTTCCGTGCCCAGCGGCAGCACGCGCAGGTGGCCGGACATGCCGAGGTGGATGATCAAGGTGCCATGGCCGAAGTGGATCAGCAGGTACTTGCCGCGCCGCCCCGTGTGCGAGATGCGTTGTCCGGCCAGCAGGCCGGGCAGGGCGGGCGGGAACGGCCAGCGCAGACCGTCGCGGCGCAGCAGCACGCTGTCGACCAGGCGCCCTTCGAGGTGCGGGGCGACGCCGAGCCGGGTGACTTCCACTTCGGGCAGTTCCGGCATCTCAGTTTCGCATTTTCATCAACATTCCCGCGGCGCACGTGCACGCGGGGGAAAGGTTGGGCGTAGAATCTGGAATCATTCGTGTCATGTTGGAATTGCCTTGAAAAACGCTTTCGCCATTGTAACCCTCACCGGCCTGCTGTCGGCGTGCACGGCGCTGCGCCCGGGGACGCCGGTGGTGGCGCCCGCCGCGCCCGTCGCGTCCGCTGAGTCCACTGAGTCCGCTGAGTCCGCCGTGCCGGTGGCGGTGGCGGCCGCGGACGCGGAACGGGACGACGACGGCGCCGAACTGCCGGCGGTGGCGCCGCTCGACCCGAACCTGCCGCACGTGGCGTTGACCAGCGACCTGCTGTACCGGCTGATGAAAGCCGAGATCGAGTTTCGCAACGGCCAGTGGCAGGCGCCCTACCTGGCCATGATGGCGGCCGCGCAGCAGACGCGCGACCCGCGCCTGGCCCAGCGCGCCACCGAGATGGCCTTGTCGGCCAAGCAGGGCGAGCCGACCCTGGCGGCGATCCGCCTGTGGCGCGAGCTGGCCCCCGCTTCCGAGGAGGCGACCCAGTACTACCTGGGCTTCGTGGTGCTGTCGGACAACCTCGCCGAGGCCGAGCCGATCTTCCGCAAGCGGCTGGCCGACGCCGTTCCGGCCGAACGCGGGCTGGCCATGCTGCACGTGCAGCAATACCTGGCGCGCGCCAAGGACAAGGCCGGCGCGGCGACGATGATCGAGCGCCTGATGGCACCCTACGACGACACGCTCGAAGCGCACGTGGTGCTGGCGCAGGCGGCGTTCGCGCGCGGCGCCGGCGAGCTGGCGCTCAAGCACGCGCGCGCGGCGCTGGCGATCAAGCCGGACGCCGAAATCGCGGTGCTCACCCTGGCCCAGGTCACGCCGGACGAGGCCGGCGTGGCGGCGGTGCTGACGCAGTTCCTGGCGACCCATCCGCAGGCGCGCGAGGTGCGCCTGGCGCACGCCCGCGTGCTGGTCGGGCGCAAGCAGTTCGAGCCGGCGCGCACGGAGTTTCTCGCCTTGCTCAAGGGGCAGCCGGACAACCTGGGCACGCTGTACGCGCTCGGCATCATGTCGCTGCAGCTGAACGATCCGAGCGGCGCCGAAGCTTATTTCCGCCGCTTCGCCGACGTCCACGCGGCCCATCCCGACACCGACAGCGACGCCGCCAAGGTCTACCTGATCCTGTCCCAGCTGGCCGAGGAGCGCGCCGACCTGACGGGCGCGCTTGGCTGGCTCGAGCGCATCGAGGAAGGCGAGGGCGGGGCCTGGTTCAATGCCCAGCTCAAGCGCGCGCAGCTGGTCGGCAAACAGGGCGACCTGGCCGGCGCGCGCAAGCTGCTGGCGGCGCTGCCGGCCAGCGAGCCGGCCGAGCAGGCGCAGGTGGTGCTGATCGAAGGCCAGATCCTGCGCGACGCCGGCCAGCCGGAGCAGGCCTACGCCTGGCTGCAGGCCGGCGTGGCGAAGTTCCCGGCCAACCCCGACCTGCTGTACGATTTCGCCTTGCTGGCCGAAAAGACCGGTCACCTCGACGTGATGGAAACGTCGCTGCGCGCGGTGATGCAACAGGCGCCCGACAATCACCACGCCTATAATGCGCTCGGCTATTCGCTGGCCGAGCGCAACGTGCGGCTGGGCGAAGCGCTCGCCCTGATCGACAAGGCGCTGAAGATGGCGCCGGGCGATCCGTTCATCATGGACAGCATGGGCTGGGTGCAGTTCAGGCTCGGCAACCTGAACGCGGCCGAGACCCAGCTGCGCCAGGCCTACGCGCTGCGCAACGACGCCGAGATCGCGGTCCACCTGGGCGAAGTGCTGTGGCAAAAAGGCCAGACCGCGGATGCCCAAAAGCTCTGGCGCGAGGCGCTCGCCAAGGATCCCAAGAACGACACGCTCAAAAATACCCTCGCCCGCCTTCACCAAAGTCTGTAACGGAACCCCATGCAAGCAATCAACATTTGTGCAGCCGGCCTGTGCGCCGCGCTGCTGGCCGGCTGCGCCACCACCCCCTCCGCCGTGCCCGCGCAGCAACCGGCCGGCGCCTACCGCGACAGCTTCGAGGCGGCCGGCCGGCTGTCGGTCAATTACCGTCGCGACGGCAGTCCCGAGTCGCTCACCGGCAAGTTCAGCTGGTCGCAGGTGCCGGGCCGCATCGACGTCACGCTGTCCTCGCCGATGGCGACCATCGCCACCATCCACATCACGCCGCAGTCGGCCACCCTGGTGCAGGCCGACAAGACGCCGCGTGTGGCCAAGGACATCGACACCCTGACCGCGCAGTCGCTCGGCTGGACCTTGCCGGTGTCGGGCATGCGCGACTGGCTGCAGGGCTACGCCACCGGCGCCGACGGCAAGCGCTTTGCCGCCTCGCCGGCCAACAACAGCGTGCTCACGGCCGACGGCTGGCGCCTGCGCTTCGTGTCGTGGCAGCAAGACGGCGCGACGCGGCCGAAGCGCATCGATGCCGAGCGCAGCGCCGGCGCCGGCGCCGACGAGCTGGCGATCCGCATCGTCATCGACCCGCAAGGCTGACCGATGGCGCCACGTTTCCTGCACGATTGCCCGGCCCCGGCCAAGCTGAACCTTTTCCTGCACGTCAACGGCCGCCGCGCCGACGGCTACCACCTGCTGCAGACGGTGTTCCAGCTGGTCGACCATGGCGACACGCTGCATGTCGACCTGCGCGACGACGGGCTGATCCGGCGCGTCACCGACGTGCCCGGCGTGCCCGAAGAGCACGACCTGATCGTGCGCGCGCTGCGCCTGCTGCAGGCGGCCTTCGTGCGCCGCCACGGCCGCCAGCCGCCCGGCGTCGACGTGGCGATCGACAAGCGCCTGCCGATGGGCGGCGGGCTCGGCGGCGGCTCGTCCGACGCGGCCACCGCGCTGATCGCCGTCAATCACCTGTGGCAGGCCGGGCTGGACCGCGCCGAACTGATGGCGTTGGGCTTGCCGCTGGGTGCCGACATCCCGTTTTTCCTGTTCGGCCAGAATGCCTTCGCGGAGGGCGTGGGCGAGCAAATGCACGCGCTGGCGACGCCCGATTGCTGGTACCTGGTGATCGAGCCTGGCGTTGCCGTGCCCACTGCGGCAATATTTTCCGCCGATGATTTGACAAGGGACACGAAACCGGTCAGAATAGCGGACTTTTCCAGGCACCTGATGGTCGAAACAGATCGCAAGGGGTTTGGCAAGAATGACTTGCAGCCGGTTGCGACGCGCCTGTTCCCACCGGTGGCGGAAGCGGTAGAATGGCTCGGCAGTTACGGCGACGCCAGGATGACTGGCTCCGGAGCGTGCGTGTTTTGCGCGTTTTCCAGTGAGCGGCAGGCCCGGGCGGTACTGGCCGGCGTACCCAGCAAATGGGGCGCCTGGACGGCGCGGTCGTTGCAGCGCCACCCAATGCATGGGCTGTTGCAAGTTGGTGGAGTTATAGAATAGAATTTGGCTAGTCGTGAACTTTGACGATAAAATGCGTCGGAAGAAGCGGCAAGCAGTCAGTTGCGTAGGGGAATCGCCAAGCTGGTTAAGGCACTGGATTTTGATTCCAGCATACCAAGGTTCGAATCCTTGTTCCCCTGCCATTCGTTTTGCGGGACTGTCGATGCGATGTCTGCGTCCAGCCGGCGAACTCGATGGATCCGCTCTCGCGGGTCATCATTTAGCATAGCGCCAGTCGGCTGGTAAGACTGGCGTCTTTCAAGAAAATCAACGCACTCTACTCTCTTGGGACTCCCATGGCTTATGAAAACCTGATGGTTTTTACCGGTAACGCTAATCCGGCGCTGGCAGAAGGAGTCGCAAAGAACCTCGGCATTCCTCTCGGTAAAGCAAACGTCTCCAAGTTCTCGGACGGCGAAGTGATGGTCGAGATCAACGAGAACGTGCGCGGCAAGGACGTGTTCGTGCTGCAGTCGACCTGCTCGCCGACCAACGACAACCTGATGGAAATCATCCTGATGGTCGATGCCCTCAAGCGCGCGTCGGCCGGCCGCATCACCGCCGCCATCCCGTACTTCGGCTATGCCCGCCAGGACCGCCGTCCGCGCTCCGCCCGCGTGGCCATTTCGGCCAAGGTGGTGGCCAACATGCTGGAAAAAGCCGGCGTCGAGCGCGTCCTGATCATGGACCTGCACGCCGACCAGATCCAGGGCTTCTTCGATATCCCGGTCGACAACATTTACGCCTCGCCGATCCTGCTGGGCGACCTGCAGAAAAAGAACTACGACGACCTGCTGGTGGTGTCGCCCGACGTCGGCGGCGTGGTGCGCGCGCGCGCGCTGGCCAAGCGGCTCGGCTGCGACCTGGCCATCATCGACAAGCGCCGTCCGAAGGCGAACGTGTCGGAAGTGATGAACATCATCGGCGAAGTCGAAGGGCGCAACTGCGTCATCATGGATGACATGGTCGACACCGCCGGCACCCTGACCAAGGCGGCCGAAGTGCTCAAGGAACGCGGCGCCAAGAAGGTCGTTGCCTACTGTACCCACCCGGTCCTGTCGGGCCCGGCGATCGAGCGCATCGCCGCTTCGCCGCTCGACGAACTGGTCGTCACCGACACGATCCCCCTGTCGGCCGCCGCCGCCGCCTGCAGCAAGATCCGCCAGCTGACGTGCGCGCCGCTGCTGGCCGAGACGTTCAAACGCATCAGCAAGGGCGACTCGGTGATGTCGCTGTTTATCGATTAAACCGCAGTGCAGTTTCGCTGCGCAGCCCGCGGCGCACTGGCAACATTGCCGGTGCGCCGTTGGCGTTTGTGAATGTTTTGATTTTTTAGGTTTTTATTGGGTGCGATGCTGCACCCATTTCGGAGGACTCCTGGTCGCGGGAGTCTTCAAACGCGGGGCAATCCAGCCCTGCAATTTTTGGAGTAACACATGAAAGTTATCGCATTCAATCGCACGTTGCAGGGGTCCGGAGCGAGCCGCCGCCTGCGTATTTCCGGCCAGACGCCTGGCATCATCTACGGTGGCACCGAAGCCCCGGTCATGATCGCTCTGGACGGCAACGCGCTGTACCACGCGCTGAAAAAAGAAGCCTTCCACGGTTCGATCCTCGACCTGGAAATCGACGGCAAGACCCAGGCGGTCATGCTGCGCGACTTCCAGATGCACGCCTACAAGCAACTGGTCATGCACGCTGACTTCCAGCGCGTCGATGCCAAGGCCGCGATCCACACGAAAGTGACGCTGCACTTTGTCAACGCCGACGTGTCGCCGGCAGTCAAGCTGCACGGCGCGATCATCTCGCACGTGATGGCCGAGCTGGAAATTTCCTGCCTGCCAGGCGACCTGCCTGAGTTCATCGAAGTCGACCTGGCCACCATCGACGTCGGTCACTCGATCCACGTTGCTGACCTGGTGTTGCCTAAAGGCGTCACCGCGATCACCCACGGTTCGAACCAGACCGTCGCTACCGCTGCTGTGCCAGCCGGCCACGTTGCCGCTGACGCAGAAGAGACCGCCGCTGCCGCCGCTGCCTCCGAAGCCGACGCTAGCGCCAAGGCTGCTGCCAAGCCGAAGAAGTAATTCTTTCGCTGCCGCTGCAAAAAAACCCGCCCGGCTCGCGCCCGGCGGGTTTTTTCTCGCCCGTTTTCCCGGATAATCACGTTTTCTCTCGACCCCATCATTATGTCCATACGCCTGATCGTCGGCCTCGGCAATCCCGGCCCCGAATACGAACAAACCCGCCACAACGCGGGCTTCTGGCTGGTCGACAACCTGGCCCACAGCCTGCCAGGCTGCCGCCTGCAGCGCGAAGCGCGCTTCAACGGCCTGGTCGCCAAGACCGCGGTCGGCGCCAACGAACTGTGGCTGCTCGAGCCGCTCACGTTCATGAACCGCTCCGGCCTGTCGGTCGGGCAACTGGCGCGCTTCTACAAGATCGACCCGGCCGAGGTGCTGGTGGTGCACGACGAGCTCGACCTGGCGCCCGGCATCGCCAAGCTGAAGAAGGGCGGCTCGTCGGGCGGGCACAACGGCCTGAAGGACATCACCGCCGCGCTCGGCACCCAGGACTACTGGCGCTTGCGGATCGGCATCGGCCATCCGCGCAGCGCCAATTCGCAGCAGCAGGTGGCCGACTACGTGCTGCACCGGCCGCGCAAGGAAGAGCAGTCGCTGATCGAGGAGTCGATCGAGAAAAGCCTGCGGGTGCTGCCGCTGGCGATCGACGGCAAGTTCGATGCCGCCACCATGCAGCTGCATACCGCCTGAGCGCAATCGCAGCCATACCCCACTAGCGCGCCTGCACGATCAGCTGACTGCGCAGGTCGCGCAGCACGCGGTCGATCAGCGGCAGCATGCGGCGGTATTCGCCCGGCGTGCACACCGCGCCGTCGTGGCTGAAGCGCAACTGGCGCTTGACCACCACGGTCGTGCCCTTGCGCACATAGCTGGCCACGTACGACAAGTTGGCGTCGCGCAGCGTCAGCGGCTTCGGCAGCGCCAGGATGCGCACGCTCTTCGGAAAATCGAAGCCGGTCACGTCCTCGGCGTCGATCGCCGGGCAGACGAAATCCTGGCTGCGTTCGCGCTCCTGGGCGAGCGCGGCCGCCGTCTCGCTCAGGCCGCCCCAGAAGTTGTAGCTGGTCGCCAGGCCGGCCGGCCCCGGCAGCTCGAGGAAGTTGTCGCTGGTGCCGGTGAAACTCATGCTGTATTCGTCGCCCCTGCCGTTGAGCTTGCCGGCGTCGAACACGCCGACCCCTTTCTGGCCCATTCCCTGCAGCATGCGCTGGACGAACTGTTCGCGGTCGGCCGGCTTGGTGTCGCGCACCGCCTGGCGGTACGGTTCGGCGATCGCACCGGCGCTCAGCTTGGAGACGCTGAAACTGCTGCGCCCGTCCTTCCTGACGCCGAACCAGCTGACGGTGCGGCTCTTGTCGGCCTGGGCGGACGGTGTCGCCGCCAGCTTGCCGCTGCCGGTCAGCAGCACCGGCTTGCCGAGGTCGGCGGCCGGCAGGTAGCCGGCGGCGATCGAGTCGGCGGTCGAATCGAGGTACAGGTCCAGGCTCGGCACGTAGGTGATCACGTGGTTGAACACGCCCAGGGTCGGAATGGTCGGCAGGCGGTAGGCGTTGCCGCTGTTGATCAGCGCGGCGCTGCTGTCGATGCCGGCCGCCGCCAGCAGCGCTTCGAGCAGGCTGGCGTGGTCCTTGCAGTCGCCGTAGCGGTTTTCCAGCACCGTCGCGGCCGCATGCGGCACGACGCCGCCGGCGCCGATGTAGACACCGACGTAGCGCACGTTCTGGCGCACCCAGTCGGCCAGCGCGAGCGCCTGCGCGCGCCCGTGCGGCACGCCGCGCGTGATCTCCTGCGCCAGCGCGGCGATGGCCGGATTGACCTGGCCCTTGTCGCGCGCCCGCGCATCGTAGGCGCGCGCGAAGGCGGGGTAGTCGGCGAAGGTCGACACCGCCAGCCGCTTGCCGTAGTCGAGATAGCTGACCGAGTCGGCCTCGATGCGCGCGTTGTCGCCGCCCACGTATTGCCACTGGTAGACCTTGCGGCCCGGGCTGCTGGCCGCGGCGATCGGCGCGAAGCCGGCCGCGTCGGCGTACAGGGGCATCGCCGCGGGCATGTCGTAGATCAGGCGGAACTGGCGGTTCAGATAGAACTGCGATGACGACAGGTCCTCGAAGTGGCCGGGAAACAGCGCCGTGCTGCGCTTGATGACGTAGTGCACGGCCAGCTTGTCGCCCACCGCCACTTCGGGAAACACGACGATCTTCACGCGCGTGTCCTGGAACATCGGCGCGTCGCTCGAAGCCGCCTCCTGCTGGTCCTTGATCTGCTCCGGCTGCACCGCCACCCGGCGCCCGTCCGGCTTTTCGGTGTAGCCCTCCACCATGGTGACCTCGTCGAGCGTCTTGTTGTAGCTGATGTAGTACTGGCCGTGCGCCTGCACCGCGCGCTGCTCGGCGATCGACTTGACGTTGTCGACCGTGAGCGTGAAGCTGCCATCGGTGTTGACGAGGAAGTGCTGGATGTATTTCTCGATCACCAGCGACGGATCGGTGCCGGTATCGGCGGCGCCGGCCCGGCCGGCAAGCAGGCAACACAGCAGCAGGGCGGTTCGGCAAGGTCGGGTCATGGCGGGTGGCAAAGTGGGGCCGGGGTCGGCACGTCCGCTTCATGGTACGCAGGCGCCGCCAGTTCCTGTTGACCTGCCACAACGACAGCCATCCTGCGATAATTCGCCCATGAGTTCACTTTCCTTCCATGCCGGGCCGGCGGCGCTGGCGCGCCCAAGGGCCTCATCTTCCAGGCGCTCGACTTAGGGCTACTTGAAGCGAATCTGTAAACAAACCTGTGGATTCCCTTTACCCGTGGTGCCTAGCGCTTGTTACCGGATTTTCCGGGCCTGCCGTTGGAGGAGAGTTATGTGTTACTGGCAAAACTGTAAATAGCGCGAATGATATCCAGAGAGTTACGCCGAGATCGAATTTATTCCATTGGAACACGGCGGGCGATTCATTGATCTCGGCAATGCCCTTGAGGATGCGAGTCTTCAGCTCATCTTTGGACTTGACGCGAATATGGCGCAAGAACGTTCTGGCCATCTTAGCGAAGGCACACTCAATCAAGTTGAGCCATGAACCATGCTGTGGCGTGTGAACGTATTCGAAGCGGTCGGGCCGTGAGGCGAGATAGACCATGGTTTCCCTGGAAATATGCGCTGAGTGGTTGTCCAGCACCACGCGAATGATGGCATCCGGCGCGTAGTGCTCATCGATTTTCTTGAGCAGCCCAAAGAACTCCACGCTGCGATGACGATCTTCGGCGTTGGCAAAAATGTGCCCCGAATGCAGGTCGATCCCCGCCATGATCGACACCGTGCCGTGGCGCACGTACTCATAGTCGCGCGCGATGGTCGATTCTTTGCCTGGAACCGGCGGCAGGTCCGGCGCCGTCAGCGCGATGGCCTGAACGCCCGGCTTCTCATCGACGCTAACCGTATAGATCGGATTGGGACGCGCATCGTGAACGGCGCCTGCGGTATATAGCGATACGTCACGATAGACCATCAGAACTTCCTGCATCTTGCGATCAAAATCAGGATCCCGTTTTTCTAGATAATAGCGAATCTTGTGTGGCTTGATATCGTTGCCATCGAGGATGCGCCAGACGGTACTCTTGCCTGCTTTCGCCAAGCGATCGAAGCCCGCTGCCTTGGCGTGTTCGCACACGAACTTGGCCAGCGCCGAGATCGACCACAGTTCGGCCGCCAACCCATGCTCCTTGGGCTTGGTACATGCAAGGCTGGTCACCCAGGCTTTAGCTTCATCGCTAATTTCAGGCGCGTGTGGACGGTGATACTTATCCTTCAAACCCATCTGCACGCCTGCTGCCAATGCCTTGTCGATGCACTTGTAGATAAAGGCGCCGCGTGGGCGTCGAGGGTGGTTCTCCCGAAAACAAGGGAAGGTACGGCCAGGTGAAAGGGGGTGATGCCTTCGAAGGCGATTACGGCGACTTTTCGAGGATGATACATACGGGCTGAGGTAGATATGGCCCGATTATATCGAAATTCTGCCTTCGGGCCACTATTCGGGCCGACCGCGCCGACCGACAATAGCGTCACCATGTTTTCACGAGAAGAGAGGTCCTGCATGCAATTCGTTCCCCCCTCTGGTACAGCGCCTTTCACTCTGTCTGTCCTGGCCAACGGAGGGACCGGCGTCGGGACGTCCGCAGGGCAGGGCCTAGCGAGCACCATCTCACTGGCCCGAACGGCGGACGAGCGCGGGTACCACCGATTTTGGATGTCTGAGCACCACGGGATGGGCGCCACGTCGGTGTCCTCGCCGCCGCTGATGGTGGCGCGGCTCATCGCCGAGACGGCACGCATCCGCCTAGGCGCGGGTGGAGTGATGCTTCCAAACCACGCACCGCTGCTGATTGCCGAGCAGTTCGGGATGCTCGAAGCGCTAGCCCCAAATAGGATCGACCTCGGACTCGGGCGCGCCCCAGGCACCGACGGCGCGACCGCTGCAGCGCTGCGCCGCGGTGCTAACGCCAACGACGGATTCCCGCAGCAGGTGCTTGAGCTGCTCGGATTCCTGGCTGATGATTTTCCGCCTGGCCACCCGTACCAGAACGTCCACGCAGTGCCCGGGCCCTGGCAGGCCGCTCAGAACCGCGTGCCCGCAGAATCTTCCGGCCCTGAGATCTGGGTGCTAGGCTCCTCACCATACTCGGCGCATTTGGCAGCGCAGCTCGGTCGACCGTACGCGTTCGCGCTGCAGTTCGGCGACGCCGATATCGACACGGCCTTACGCATCTACCGGGATACCTTCCAGCCTTCGGACGTGCTTGCCGAACCCCGTACTCTCGTCAGCGTTCCTGTGGCGATCAGCGATGACAAGGCTGCGGCAAAGCGACAGGCGGCGACGTCCGCGATGGCCATGCTGCGCATGTTCAAAAGCGAAGGCTACTTGCTCCTGCCGCCGGACGAAGTCGAGGCCTATCCGGCGACAACGCAGGAACGCCAGATCGTCGACGCCTACACCAGTCACAGTTTACACGGCACCCCCGCTACGGTCGCCGACCGTCTCGAGGCCCTGCACGAACGCACCGGCGCCGACGAAATCATGCTCGTTGTCGGCGGACACTCATCTGCCTTCGATGAGTGCGGGATTACGCTCATCGCCGACCACTACAACATCCCGCACGCATGAAATCCTACCCGCTCTAACCCAACCTTTAATACGGAGAACGACATGACCGCACCACGCCGAGCCCTAATCGTCATCGATGTCCAGCAGGAGTATTTCGAGGGACTACTTCCGATCCAGTATCCAGCCCGCGAGGAGTCCGTCGGGCGCATTCGTGAGGCGATCGACGCCGCCGCGCATGCAGCTGCTCCGATCGTGCTCGTTCAGCACGAACTGCCGGCCGGGGCCCCAGTCTTCGCCTCCGGATCAGCCAACTTTCGGAACCATCCCGACGTTGCCGCACATGAGGGCAAGGCAGCCAAGCGCATCAGTAAGCAGTTCGGCAGCGTCTTCGCCGGCACTGACCTTGACGCATGGCTACGTGACCAAGGCATCGACACGATCACCCTCGTCGGGTACATGACCAACAACTGCGTACTCTCCTCCGCAGTCGACGCCGAGCCTCGCGGCTTCACCGTCGAGGTCCTTTCGGACGCGACCGGCGCAATCGACCTTGCCAATGAGGCAGGTCGTGCGTCCGCCCGACAGGTCCATGAAACCCTCATGGTCCTGCTTCATTCGAACTGGGCCGCCGTCGCCGACACCGACACCTGGACCGCTGCACTGCAGGCCGGCGAGCCGTTGGGCAAGAGCAACCTCGTTACGTCAGCGGCGCAGGGCCGCAACGTACTCTGACGCAATGTTCTAGGACACACCTGGACTTTGCCGAGTCCTTCGAGATGGAATGCCTGGCGATGAA
>JARXKM010000434.1 GCA_030272785.1 Pseudomonadota bacterium | reverse complement strand
GGTGGCGAACAGGCGGGTGGCGAACAGGCGGGTGGCGATGGCGGAGCGGGGCGATGTCGGGCTGGTAGGCATAGGCGTATTTTTCATAGTCATCATGGTCAAGTTTGCGGCGCGGCGTCGCCCGGCACGCGGCTCAGGGCGCGCTCGGCGGGGTTACGGGTGCGCAGCTTGTCGAGCAGGATGTAGACCACCGGGGTGGTGAGCAAGGTCAGCAGCTGGCTGGCGATCAGGCCGCCGATGATGGCGATGCCGAGCGGCTGACGCAACTCGGAGCCTTCGCCGAAGCCGATCGCCAGCGGCAAGGCGCCCAGCGCGGCGGCCAAGGTCGTCATCAGGATCGGCCGGAAGCGCAGCATGCACGCCTCGCGCACCGCCTCGGTGGGCGAGAGCCCGCGCGAACGCTCCGCCTCGAGCGCGAAGTCGATGATCAGGATGGCGTTCTTCTTGACGATGCCGATCAGCAGGAACACGCCGATCAGGGCGATGATCGAGAACTCCATGCCGAACATCAGCAGCGCCAGCACGGCGCCGACGCCGGCCGAGGGCAAGGTCGACAGCACCGTGATCGGATGCACCAGCGACTCATACAGGATGCCGAGCACGATGTAGATGACGACGACGGCGGCCAGGATCAGCAAGGGCTGCTGCTGGTTCGAATCCTGCGCCGCCTTGGCGGTGCCCTGGAAGCTGCCGCGCACATTGTTGGGCATGCCGATGTCGGCTTCGGCCTGGTGCACCGCCGCTTCGCCGTCGGCCAGCTTGCTGCCTTCGGCCAGGTTGTACGACACCGTGGTGGCCAGTTCGCCGTCCTGGTGGTTGACCGAGGTGGCGGTCGAACTCTCGGCGAAGCTGGCGATCGCCGACAGCGGCACCATGTGGGTCGGCGCGCCGGAGATCGCCTGGCCGCTGGCCGGGTCGCGCGCCGCCGTCAGGTTGGCCGGCGTGGCCGGGGTGCCGCTGTCGCTGGCGCTGACGCCGACCGCGGCGGTGGCGACCGCGGCGCCGGTCGAGGCGGCGGTCGCCTTGGACGGCACGTAGACGTCGCGCAGCGCCTCGGGGGTCTGCGCGTACTGCTGCGCCACGCCCATGATCACGTGGTACTGATTGAGTTCGTCGTAGATAGTGGCGACCTGGCGCTGGCCGAAGCCGTTGTACAGGGCGTTGTCGACGTCGCGCGTGGAAATGCCGAGCCGGGTGGCGCTGTCGGTGTCGATCTTGACGAAGGTCTCGACGCCGTTTTCGGCTTGGTCGGTGTCGACGTCGACCAGCGCCGGCTGCGCCTTCATGGCGTCGGCCAGTTTGGTGGCCCAGCGTTTCAGGTCGGCCCGGTTGTCGCTCTTGAGGGTGTACTGGTAAGTCGAATTGGCCGAGCGCCCGCCCATGCGCAGGTCCTGCACCGGGTTCAGGAACAGCGACACGCCGGTCACCCTGGCCAGCTGCGGACGCAGGCGTGCGATCACCGACTGGCCCTTGTCGCCGTTGGCGCGCTCGGCGACCGGCTTGAGGTTGATGAACATGAAGCCGCCGCCGGCGCGCGCGCCGCCGGTGAAGCCGACCACCGTGGCCACCGCCGGGTCGCGCTTGATGATGGCCACCAGCTGGCGCAGCTTGCCCTGCATGGCCTGAAACGAGATCGACTGATCGGCGCGGATGCCGCCGTTGATCTGGCCGGTGTCCTGCTGCGGGAAGAAGCCCTTCGGCGCGGCGGCGAACAGGTAGACGTTCAGGCCGACGACGAACAGCAGGATCAGCATCACCAGCAGCTTGCTGCCGAGCGCCCAGTCGAGCGAGTGCTCGTAAGCGCGCAACAGCTTGTCGAAGCCGCGCTCGGCCCACTGGGCCAGCTTGCCGGGCGGGCGTTCGAGGCCGCCCGGCTTGAGCAGCCAGGCGCACATCATCGGCGTGGTGGTGAGCGAGATGACGAGCGAAATGAGCACCGCCGCCGACAAGGTGACGGCGAACTCGCGGAACAGCCGGCCAACCTGGCCGCCCATGAACAGCAGCGGGATGAACACCGCCACCAGCGACAGGCTGATCGACAGCACCGTGAAGCCGACCTCGCGCGCGCCCAGCAGCGCCGCCTGCATGCGGTCCATGCCCTGCTCGATGTGGCGGCTGGTGTTTTCCAGCACCACGATGGCGTCGTCGACGACGAAGCCGGTGGCCACCGTGAGCGCCATCAGCGACAGGTTGTTGAGCGAGAAGCCGAGCAGATACATCACGCCGAAGGTTCCCAGCAGCGAGACGATGGTGGCCACCGCCGGCACGATGGTGGCGCGCACCGAGCGCAGGAAGGCGCTCACCACCAGCACCACCAGCGCGATCGAGATCATCAAGGTCAGTTCGATCTCGTGCAGCGAAGCGCGGATCGAGTTGGTCGAGTCGGACGCCACTTCGAGCCTGACGTCGGCCGGCAACTGCGCCTGCAAGGTCGGCAGCAGGGCGCGCACGCCGTCCACCGTTTCGATCACGTTCGCGCCCGGCTGGCGCGTGACGAGCACGATCACCGCCGGCGCGCCGTTGAACAGGCCGAGCGTGTTGACGTTCTCGACGCCGTCGCTGACGGTGGCGACGTCCTGCAGGCGGATCGCGGCGCCGTCGCGCCACGACACCACCAGGTCGCGGTAGTCGGCCGCGCTGCGCCCGCCGTTGGTGGTAGCGGCCTGCGAATAGATCTGCAGCCGCTTGCCGTTGCCCTCGATCGCCCCTTTCGGGCGGTTCGCGTTGGTCGCCTGGATCGCCGCGCGCACATCCTCGGTGGAGACGCCGTACTGGTTGAGCGCGTACGGCAGCAGGTCGACCCGCACCGCCGGCAGCGAGCCGCCGCCGATCTCGACGTCGCCGACGCCGGCCACCTGCGCCAGCTTCTGCTGCACAAGGTTCGACACCGCGTCGTAGATCTGGCCGGGCGAGCGGGTGTTCGAGGTCAGCGCCAGGATCACCACCGGCGCGTCGGACGGATTGGCCTTGCGGTAGGTCGGGTTGCTGCGCAAGGTAGCCGGCAGGTCGGCGCGCGCGGCGTTGATGGCCGCCTGCACTTCGCGCGCGGCCGAGTCGATCTTGCGGTTCAGGTCGAACTGCAGGCTGATGCGGCTCGAGCCGCTGCCGCTGTTGGAGGTCATCTCGTTGACGCCGGAGATGACGCCGAGGCGCCGCTCGAGCGGCGTGGCGACGCTGCTGGCCATGGTGTCGGGACTGGCGCCGGGCAGCGAGGCCGACACCGAGATGGTGGGGAAATCGACCTGCGGCAGCGGCGACACCGGCAGCACGAAGAAGGCGCCGATACCGGCCAGCGCGATGCCCAGCGTGAGCAGCACGGTGGCGATCGGGCGCCGTACGAAGGGCTGCGACAGGTTCATGCCTTGAGCGCTCCGGCGGCGCCGGCCGGCTTGGCCGCGCCGTCAGCGCGCGGCGCGAAGCGGCGCGCCAGGCGGTCGAAGCCGAGGTAGATCACCGGCGTGGTAAACAGGGTCAGCAGCTGGCTGACGATCAGGCCGCCGAAGATGGCCAG
>JARXKM010000066.1 GCA_030272785.1 Pseudomonadota bacterium | reverse complement strand
GCCGCCGACCGCCGGCGCGTCGAGGTCGCAGCAGAACAGCGCCAGCGACTCGCTGCCGGGCGGCACGTCGTCCCACGCCAGGTGCGGGTTGCGGTTGCGCGCATAACGCACGTGGCGTTGCGGATCGATCTGCGCGAACGCGCACGCGGGCGGAATCTGGCCGCCTTCGGTAAACGAATCACTCCACAGTCTCATGGCGCCCTCCTGCCATGTATGACAGTCGAACGGCCGCGAAGGTTTCAGGCGGCGCGCACGACCGGGGCGATTTGCAGCCAGAACGTGACCGGCCCGTCGTTAGTCAGCGATACCTGCATGTCCGCCCCGAACTGGCCTGTGGCCACGGTAGCATGGCGCGCGCGCGCCTGGCGCACGACATGCTCGAACAGGCGCAGCGCGTCGGCCGGGCTGGCCGCCGGCGAGAACGACGGCCGCGTGCCGCTGTTGGTGTCGGCCGCCAGCGTGAACTGCGGCACCAGCAGCAGGCCGCCGTCGATGTCGGCCACGCTGCGGTTCATCTTGCCGGCGGCGTCGCCGAACACGCGGTAGGCCAGCAACTTGGCCAGCAGCGCATCGGCTTCCTTGTCGGTGTCGCCCTTTTCGGCGCACAGCAGCACCAGCAGGCCGGCCTCGATGGCACCGACCAGCGCGCCGTCGACCGCCACGCTGGCGTGGCTGACCCGCTGCAGCAAGGCGATCATGCGGCCAGGGTCACGCGGGCAAACTTGCGCTTGCCCACTTGCAGCACGAAGCTGCCGGCGTCGAGCTTGAGCGCCTTGTCGCTGATGACCGCGCCGTCGATGCGCACGCCGCCCTGGTCGACCATGCGGGTCGCATCCGACACCGACACGCACAGGCCGGACTGCTTGAGCAGCTGCGCGATGCCGAGCGGCGCGCCGGCCAGCGACACCTCCGGCACGTCGTCCGGGATGCCGCCTTTCGAGCGGTTGACGAAGTCGGCCAGCGCCTGTTCGGCCGCCTGCGCCGAATGGAAGCGGGTGACGATTTCCTGCGCCAGCGCGACCTTGGCGTCGCGCGGGTTCATGCCGCCTTCGACGGCCGCCTTCAGCGCGGCCAGCTCGGCGATCGAGCGGAACGACAGCAGCTCGAAGTAGCGCCACATCATGACGTCGGAAATACTCATCAGCTTGGCGAACATGATGTTGCCCGGCTCGGTGATGCCGATGTAGTTGTTTTTCGACTTCGACATTTTCTCGACGCCATCGAGGCCTTCGAGCAGCGGCATGGTGAGGATGCACTGCTGTTCCTGGCCGTAATCCTTCTGCAATTCGCGGCCGACCAGCAAATTAAATTTCTGGTCCGTTCCACCTAGCTCAAGGTCGGCCTTCAAAGCGACCGAATCGTAGCCTTGCATCAAAGGATAGAGGAACTCATGGACCGAGATCGGTGTCCCACTCTTGTAGCGCTTGGTAAAATCGTCGCGTTCCATCATCCGTGCCACGGTGTAACGCGACGACAGTTCGATCATGCCGCGCGCGCCGAGCGGGTCGGACCACTCGGAGTTGTAGCGGATCTCCGTGCGCGCGGCGTCGAGCACCAGCGAAGCCTGCTTGAAATAGGTCATCGCGTTTTGTTCGATCTGTTCGCGCGTCAGCGGCGGGCGCGTGATGTTGCGTCCGGACGGGTCGCCGATCATCGACGTGAAGTCGCCGATCAAAAAAATCACCTGATGGCCGAGGTCTTGCAGCTGGCGCATCTTGTTGAGCACCACCGTGTGGCCCAGGTGCAGGTCGGGCGCGGTCGGGTCGAGGCCGAGCTTGATGCGCAGCGGCTTGCCGCTCTGTTCCGAGCGCGCCAGCTTTTGCGCGAATTCGGCTTCGATCAGCAGTTCGTCGACACCGCGTTTGGTGATCGCCAGCGCTTCGCGCACGGCGTCGGTGAGCGGCAGCAGCGCGCTAGCTTGCGCGGGCGCAGTGGTCTTGGAGGGGACGGGAGTGGTCATAGATACTTAATTTGATGAAAGTCAAAAATGTGGGGCGGTCTCAGGACTTTGTTATAATGCCCGATCCTATTAACGTTGCCCAATGAAAACTAATCACAATAATAACAAGAACAAGTAATCGTCCATTGGATGTTCAAGCGGCAAATTTTAACTGATTGCATGAACCCTACACACAAAATCACCAGCAAGCGCTTGACCGGTCTGCTAGGAACGACCCGCAAAGGCCGCATCATCAGCGCCGGCGCCATCTTTCTTGCAGTGTGCGCATTCGGCGCCGCCGGCGTCGCGCCGTTGGCACCGGATGCGTCCGACCTGCCCGTCAAGTCGATCGCGCAAGACCTCGAACTGCCGAACCTGGCGGACCAGATCACTGCGCTCCAGCAAGAGCCGCAGCAATTCATCCACGAAGAAAAAGTGCGCCCCGGCGACTCGCTCGCCTCGCTGCTGGCGCGCCTCGGCGTGGACGACCAGGATGCGGCCACCTTCATCAAGAAGGACAAGGTCGCCAAGGGTGTGATGCAGCTGCGCACCGGCAAGCGCGTACAGGCCGAGACCGGCGACGACGGCCAGCTGCGCTGGCTGCGCGCCACCGTCGTCGACGCCCAGGACAATCCGGTCAAGACCATTTCCATCACCCGCCGCAACAACAAATTCATCGCGCAGGAATCGGTACCGAAACTTGAACGGCGGGTGGAAATGCGCGCCCGCACGATCACCAATTCGCTCTACTCGGCGACCGACGCGAACACCGACGGCGGCAAGCTGCCCGACACCATCGTCGCCCAGATCATCGAGATGTTTTCGACCAGCATCGATTTCCGTTCCGACCTGAAACGCGGCGACCATTTCAACGTGGTCTACGAAACGTTCTGGCAGGACGGCGAAATGGTGCGCACCGGCCGCATCCTGGCCGGCGAATTCGTCAACCGCGGCACCACCTACCAGTCGGTATGGTTCGAAGATCCGTCGAGCAAGGCCGGCGGCGGTTACTACACCTTCGACGGCAAGGCGCTGAAAAAATCGTTCCTCAAGTCGCCGCTCGAATTCTCGCGTATTTCGTCGGGTTTCTCGATGCGCGTGCACCCGATTTCGGGCAACTGGAAAGCCCACAAAGGCATCGACTTCGCCGCCGCGCTGGGCACGCCGATCCGCGCCTCGGGCGATGGCGTGATCGACTTCGAAGGCGTGTCCGGCGGCTACGGCAACATGGTCGTCATCAAGCACTGGGCCAACTACAGCACCGCCTACGCGCACATGAGCCGGTTCGCGCCGGGCTTCCGCAAGGGCAGCAAGGTCAGCCAGGGCGACATCATCGGCTACGTCGGCTCGACCGGCTGGTCGACCGGCGCCCACCTGCACTACGAATTCCGCGTCAACAACGAAGCGCGCGACCCGAACGGCCTGGCCGTGATCGCGCAGGCGCCATTGACGCCGGCCGAACTGGCGCGCTTCAAGAGTTCGGCGGCCGACATGACCCACCGCTTCGCGCTGCTGCGCCCGGGCGGCACGGCGATGGCGGCGCGCTAATCGGTACAGTTGCTCCACACAGTTAGTCCACACCATGGGCGGGAAAGCAGAACGCTTTCCCGCCCATTTTTATTTGAGCACACCATGACCACTTCTTCGCTCTACATCGGCCTGATGTCCGGCACCAGCCTGGACGGCGTCGACGGCGTGCTGGCCGACTTCGCCGACGCCGGCGCGATCGGCACGCTGGCGGCCGCCTTCGTGCCGTTCGACGCGGCCCTGCGCGCCGACCTGATGGCGCTGCAGGCGGCCGGCAGCAACGAAATCGAACGCGAGGCTCTGGCCGCCAACCGCATCGCCGCCTGCTATGCCGCCTGCGTGGCGCAGCTGCTGCCGGCGGCCGGCGCGCCGGTGCGGGCGATCGCCGCGCACGGCCAGACGGTGCGCCACCGCCCCGAGCTCGGCTTCACGCGCCAGACCATCAATGCCGCGCTGCTGGCGGAACTGACCGGCATCGACGTGGTGGCCGACTTCCGCAGCCGCGACGTCGCCGCCGGCGGCCAGGGCGCGCCGCTGGTGCCGGCCTATCACGCGGCGCAGTTCGGCCAGCCCGGCCAGACGCGGGTGGTGGTCAACATCGGCGGCATCGCCAACATCAGCGTGCTGCACGCGGACGGCCGGGTGAGCGGTTTCGATACCGGTCCCGGCAACGTGCTGATGGACGGCTGGATCGCGCGCCACCAGGGCCGCCAGTACGACGCCGACGGCGCCTGGGCGGCCAGCGGCCGGGCCGATCCGGCGCTGCTGGCGCTGCTGCAGGACGAGCCCTACTTTGCGCTGGCGGCGCCCAAGAGCACCGGGCGCGACCTGTTCCACATGGACTGGCTCGACGCCGTGCTGGCGCGCCGCGGCGCGCTGGCGGCGGCCGACGTGCAGGCGACCCTGACGCAACTGACGGCGGCCAGCATCGCCGGCGCCATCGCGGGCGAGGCGCGCCAGGTCGAGGCGGTGTATGTGTGCGGAGGCGGCGCCTACAACGGCGCGCTGATGACGGCCCTGAGCGGGGCGCTGGGAGGGGCGACGAAGGTGGCGTCGACGGCGCAGCTCGGGGTGGCGCCGAACCGGGTCGAAGCGCTGGCGTTCGCCTGGCTGGGGTACCGCTTCCACCAACGCAAAGCGGGCAATCTGCCCGCCGTGACCGGTGCTGCCGGCGCCCGCATCCTGGGCGCCCTCTACCCGGCGTGATCCGTCACTGGGGCGGAAAAACGTATGCCGGCCTGGGCCGGCGCAGGATTTATGCCGAGAACGACGAGCCGCAACCGCAGGTCGAGGTGGCGGTCGGATTCTTGATGACGAACTGGGCGCCTTCGAGGTCGTCCTTGTAGTCGATTTCGGCGCCCACCAGGTACTGGTAGCTCATCGAATCGATCAGCAGCTGCACGCCGTTCTTGACCATCGTGGTGTCGTCTTCGTTGACGATTTCATCGAACGTGAAACCGTACTGGAAGCCCGAGCAGCCGCCGCCCTGCACGAACACGCGCAGTTTCAGGTCTGGATTGCCCTCTTCCTCGATCAGTTGCGCCACTTTTTGCGCGGCGCTGTCGGTGAAGATGATCGGCGACGCGATTACGTCTTGCGTTTCGGCTACGGCATTCATGGGGTCACTCCTACTTGGATACAATTTAAAGCCATTATAGACTGTTGACGCAACTCACGCTCCGGATGCTTCGGCAACCGCCAGGTGGAACACCGGTTCGCCGCCCTCCTGGTGGGTCAGGGTGCCGGTGACCGACCCGCCGCCGTGCATTTCCAGCAGTTTGTAATGGACATTCCCTACAATGCGGCCTTTCGGCTGTAATTCAAGCAGTTCCGATGCGTACACGGTGCCGGCGATGTAGCCGTTGACCACCAGGTTGGCGCAGCGCACCTCGCCTTCGATGCGCGCATGCTCGGAGACGATCAGCAGGTGGTCGGGACCCTCGGCGGCGATGACGTTGCCATGCACCTCGCCATCGATGCGCAGGCCGCCGGAGAAACACAAGTCGCCCTCGATGCGGGCCGAGATACCGATGAGGCTATCAATTTCGCTTTTGGCGTTACGACCGAACATGATGGGCGCCTTCGCAGTGACGGACTACGGGAATGAGGAACGGGATGCTCGATTGCAAAATCGACCAGACATCGATCAATTTACCGTTCTCAACTCGCGCCGCTTTGATCTAGATCGTTGCCGATAGCGTATTTCATGTAATTCGGCAAATCGCGCACAACATCCGACCTGCCGAGATACCCCGCGCGCAACGCTTACGGCAGCAGCGCGATCTGCTGCAGGCCGGTGGTTTCCGGCAGCCCGAACATCAGGTTCATGCACTGGACCGCCTGGCCGGAAGCGCCCTTGACCAGGTTGTCCTGGACCACCAGGATGACCACCATGTCCGAGCCTGGCGGACGGTGCAGCGCCAGGCGCAGCATGTTCGAGCCGCGCGTCGAGCGCGTTTCCGGATGCGAACCGAACGGCATCACATCGACGAAGGCATCGTCCCGGTACTGGGCTTCGTACAGCGCCTGCAGGGCGGCGTCGTCGATCGGGCTGGTCAGGCGCGCGTACAGGGTCGCGTGCATGCCGCGGATCATCGGCACCAGGTGCGGCGTGAACACCAGGCCCACTTTCTGGTTGGTGTGGCGCTGCAGCTGGGCCGTCGTTTCGGGCGTATGGCGGTGGCCGGACACGCCGTAGGCCTTGAAGTTGTCGCTCGACTCGGAAAACAGCGTGCTGATCTCGGCCTTGCGGCCGGCGCCCGAGACGCCCGACTTGGCGTCGGCGATCAGGCTGCCGGCATCGACCAGGCCGGCCTTGAGCAGCGGATAGAAGCCGATCTGCATGGTGGTCGGATAGCAGCCCGGGTTGGCGACCAGGCTAGCCGACGCGATCGCCGCGCGGTTCAGTTCCGGCAAGCCGTAGACGGCCTGCTCGAGCAGTTGCGGCGCGCCGTGGGGCATCTTGTACCACTGCTCGAACGTGGCCTGGTCCTTGAGGCGGAAGTCGGCCGCCAGGTCGATCACCTTCACGCCGGCGGCCAGCAGTGCCGGCGCCTGCGCCATGGCGACGCCGTGCGGGGTGGCGAAAAACACCACGTCGCACTGGCTCAGATCGACTTTGTCGGGTGCCGAGAACGCCAGCGCGACGTGGCCGCGCAGCGACGGAAACATGTCGGCGACCGGCAGGCCGTCTTCCTTGCGCGAGGTGATGGCGGTCAGCTGCGCCTCGGGGTGGGCGGCCAACAATCGCAGCAACTCCACGCCTGTGTATCCGGTGCCGCCGACGATGCCAACTTTGATCATGTGTATTCCTTCGTGAGTGTAGGGGGAGTGCCTGGAGCAAGCTGCAATTTTACCAGCCCGCAAAAATCGGCGCGCCGCGCAGGCAATTCGCATGCCGCGCAAAAACCGGGACAGACCCGGTTTGTTCGCAAAAAACCGGGTCTGTCCCGGTTTTTGCGGGCAAAAAAAAACCGCCAGGCTGTGCAGCCGGCGGTTTCTTGTCGCAGCGCCCGTAAGGCGCCGGGAAACGAATTAACGCTTCGAGAATTGTTTTGCGCGACGTGCTTTGCGCAGACCAACTTTTTTACGCTCGACTTCACGCGCATCGCGGGTCACGAAACCGGCCTTGGCCAGGTCTGGCTTGAGCGAAGCGTCGTAGTCGATCAGGGCGCGGGTGATGCCGTGGCGAACTGCACCAGCTTGGCCGGACTCGCCGCCGCCATGGACGTTGATCTTGATGTCGAAACGCTCGACATTGCCGGTCAGTTCCAGTGGCTGGCGAATCACCATCAGGCCCGTTTCGCGCGAGAAGTACTCGGACGCTGGCTTGCCGTTGACGATGATTTGGCCAGTGCCAACTTTGATGAAGACGCGAGCGACTGCACTCTTGCGACGGCCGGTGCCGTAATTGTAGTTACCGATCATGTCAGCTCCTTAGAGAACGAGTGCTTTAGGTTGCTGCGCAGCGTGCGGATGGGAACCTTCCGCGTACACTTTGAGCTTCTTGATCATCGCGTAGCCGAGCGGGCCCTTAGGCAGCATGCCCTTGACCGCTTTTTCGAGCGCGCGACCCGGAAAACGCTGTTGCATTTTCAGGAAATTGGTCTCGTAGATACCACCCGGGTAACCGGAGTGACGGTAGTACGTCTTCTCGGTGGCCTTGGTACCGGTCACGCGCAGTTTGCCTGCATTGATCACGACGATGAAATCGCCGGTGTCGACGTGCGGAGTAAATTCTGGTTTGTGTTTGCCGCGCAGTCGGAGTGCCACTTCGCTGGCAACACGTCCGAGGATCAAGTCCGTCGCGTCAATCACTAACCAATCGCGCTGGACTTCATGTCCTTTAGCGGAAAAAGTTTTCATGTTGACTTCCTAATATGTAAATCGCTCAAATGGTGGTTCCGCTCTGACCGCTTGCGGACTCTTCCTTATTGTCTTTCCTGAGCAAACGGAAAGCCGGCAATCATAGCGCACTTCGGCGCGCCGCGTCAACCCGGCTGTCGACCTGCTGTCGCTTTCCCGGCCACGCCACCGTGCCCGATCAAAGTTGCCTCAGGTCACTTATTGGAATCTGTAACTTAGGTGCAACTAACGGTTGACCAGCAAAAAGCCCCCACTTAGTATGGCTTGGCATCCACCGTGGGGAGACGTCGTGAAATTTCGCATCTGGCTTGGCCTTCGCCTGGGCGCCGCCCTGGTCAGCGCGATGGTGCTGGCGGTGCTGCCGGCGCTTGCGCGCGCGGCGGCGCCGGCCGTGCCGACCCGCCCCTGCCACCTGCCCGGCTCGGAGGAATCGCTGCGCTGCGTCAGCGTGCCGGTGGCGCTCGACTACGCCAGCCCGGCCGCCGCCAGGCTCTTGCTGCACGTGACGGTGGCGCCGGCGTTTCGCGAATCGGCCCGGCCCGACCCGCTGTTCGTGCTCGCCGGCGGCCCCGGCGAGGCGGGCTCGGACGTGCTGCCCTTGCTGTCGAACACCTTGCGGCGCATCCGCGCCACCCGCGACATCGTCTTCATCGACCAGCGCGGCACCGGCCTGTCGGGCAAGCTCGATTGCGAAACCACGCCGGCCCAGCAGGCGATGACGGAACAGCAGCTCGAGGCCGAGCTGCGCGCCTGCATCGGCCGCATGCGCACCAATTTCGCCGCCTACGGCACCGCCAGCGCCGCGCGCGACATCGAGCAGGTCCGCCTGGCGCTCGGCTACGGCCAGATCAACGTGTGGGGCGGCTCCTACGGCACCCGGCTCGGCCAGGCCTACGCGCGCGCCTTTCCCGCGCAGCTGCGCGCGCTGGTGCTCGACGGCGTCGCCGCGCCCGACCAGGTGATCCCGGCCGGCGGGCGCGACAGCCAGGCCGCGCTCGAGGCGCTGTTTCGCCAGTGCGCCCTCGACCCGTCCTGCCAGCGCGCCTTCCCCGCCGTGCGCGCCGAATTCGCCGCGCTGGTGGCCAGCGTCGCCGCCGGCAAGGTCAAGCTGGCGATCGCCGATCCGCGCACCGCCGAGCCGATCACCCTGACGATGACGAGCGCACGCTTTCTCGGCACCGTGCACAGCATCCTGTATTCGCCGGCCGACAGCCGGCGCCTGCCGTTCCTGATCCACAGCGCCGCGCGCGGGCGCTGGGAGCCGTTCGTGGCGCGCCGCAACGTCGCCGCCGACTTTTCGGCCGACGGCGCCAACGCGCTGGTGCTACACCTGGCGGTGATCTGCGCCGAGGACCTGCCGCGCCTGACGCCAGCGCTGCGCGCCGACGACGCCGCCGCGCTGACGGCGCCGATGCTCGAACGCCTGCCCGGCCTGTGCCAGGCGATGCACGTGGCGGCGGTGCCGCTGGCGCCGGCGACCTTGATCAGCGCGCCGGTGCTGATGCTGTCGGGCGCGCTCGACCCGGTCACGCCGCCGCGCCGCGCCGTCGCCGCCGGCCGCAGCATGGCGCACGCCCAGCACCTGGTGGTGGCCAACGCCGGCCACGGCATCTCGTCGCTGGGCTGCGCGCCGCGCCTGCTGCGCGAATTTCTCGACCGCCCGGACCTGCCGGTCCAGGCGGCCTGCCTGAAAGAGATCCCGGTGCCCGGCTTCCAGCTCGGCAGCGCCGGACCGCAACCGTAACCGCCAGGACCGCCCATGATAGAGACGAACGATGTACACAAACAGTTCGGCGCCGTGCAGGCGCTGGGCGGGGTCAGCTTCAAGGCGCAGGACGGCCAGATCACCGCGCTGCTGGGGCCGAACGGGGCCGGCAAGACCACCTTGCTGCGCCTGCTGGTGGGTCTGCTCAGGCGCGATCGCGGCAGCATCCGCATCGACGGCGTCGATCCGCAGGTCGACCCGCTGGCGGTGCGCCGCAACATCGGCTTCCTGACCGACCAGTTCGGCCTGTACGACCGTCTCAGCACGCGTGAATACCTGGTCTATTTCGGCGAACTGAACGGCATGGGCGGGCCGTCGCTGCAGGCACGCATCGACGAGGTGGCCGAGCTGCTGGCGATGACCGACATCGTCGAACGGCGCGCCAAGGGCTTCTCGCAGGGCCAGCGCATCAAGGTGGCGCTGGCGCGCACCCTGCTGCACCGGCCGCGCCACCTGCTGCTCGACGAACCGAGCCGCGGCCTCGACGTGATGAGCACGCGCGCGCTGCGCGCCGCCCTGACCGCGCTGCGCCAGGATGGCTGCTGCGTGATCATGGCCACCCACGTGATGCAGGAAGTGACCCATCTGTGCGACGACGTGATCGTCATCGCCAAGGGCCACACGGTGGCGCAGGGCTCGCCGCGCCAGCTGTGCGAGCGCACCGGCATCGCCAGCCTGGAGGATGCCTTCGTCAGCCTGGTCGGCACCGACGAGGGGATCGTCGCATGAAGGCGCCATGGCGGATCGTGTTCCTCAAGGAGTTGCGCGAGACGGTGCGCGACAAGCGCTCGCTCGGCCTGCTCGCCCTGTTCACCTTGATGTACCCGGTGATGCTGGGGGTGATCCTGCACCAGCAGATCAAGCGCGCCACCAAGCCGGAGCGCGAAGGCATCGAACTGGCCGTGATCGGCGCCGCGCAGGCGCCCAACCTGATGGCGCAGCTCAAGCAAAAGAACATCACCGTGCAGCCGATGGGGCCGATGGAGGAGGACGCCATCAGCGAGCTGCTGCGCGCGCGCAAGGCGGTGGCGCTGCTGCGCATCACCGACAAGTACGCCGAAAACTACCAGGCGATGCGCCCGGCGCGGGTCGAGCTGTGGTTCGACTCGGCGGCCGACAACAGCGCGCGCCAGCGCGACATCGAGGAGGTGCTGCACACCTACAGTTCGAGCGTCACCAGCGCGCGCCTGCTGGCGCACGGCGTCTCGCCGGCGATGGTGGCGCCGATCCAGCTGCAGCGCTACGACACCGGCACCACGGCGGCGCGCTCGGCCGGCCTGATCGGCAGCGTGCTCGGTTTCCTGTTCTTCCCCGCCTTCATCTGCGGCCTGTCGGCGGCGGTCGACAGCACCGCCGGCGAGCGCGAACGGCGCTCGCTCGAAGTGCTGATGGCGCAGCCGGCGCGCAGCTGGCAACTGGTGCTGGGCAAGTGGCTCGCCGCCGCCAGCCTGGCCGTGATCGGCATCACGCTCGAGCTGTTCCTCGCCCACGCCATCCTGACCTGGCTGCCGCTCGAGGAGATCGGCATGTCGTGGCGTGTCACCACCGGCGCGCTGCTGATGGTGTGCGTCGCCTCGATCCCGCTGTCGCTGTTCGCCGCCGCGTTGCAGATCGCGGTGGCGATGAACGCCCGCTCGTTCAAGGAAGCGCAGAGCACGCTCAGCTTCGTCGTGATGCTGCCGATGGTGCCCGGCATCGCCGTCTCGATGCTCGAACTGAAGACGGCGCTGTGGATGTACGCGGTGCCGATGCTGTCGAACCAGACCTTGCTGCGCGAGATCGCCAAGGGCGAGGACCTCGGCGCGCTGCCCTACCTGCTGACCTTCGCCAGCGCCATGCTGCCGGCGCTCGGCGCGGCCGCGTTTGCCAGCTGGCGCATGAAGAGCGAGCGCTACGTGCTGGCCGTGTAAGCCTTACAATATAGATACACCGGGGTCAGCGCTGGGACTAGCCGAATTTAAACCGGGTCTGACCCGGTTTATGCACGACTTAAACCGGACTTAAACCGGGTCTGACCCGGTTTATGCTGGGACTAGCCGAATTTAAACCGGGTCTGACCCGGTTTATGCAGTTTATGTGCCCCACACTTTATTCGAAGGAATGCTATGGAAGTGAAAGTCAGCTGGAACGGCCCGTCGGGCATGAGTTTTCGGGCCGAAACCGGCTCCGGCCACCTGGTCAGCATGGACGGCGCGCCCGAAGGCGGCGGCCATAACCTGGCGCCGCGGCCGATGGAAATGGTGTTGCTCGGCACCGGCGGCTGCACCGCCTACGATGTCGTGCTGATCCTCAAGCGCAGCCGCGAAGACGTGCGCGGCTGCGCCGTCACGCTCAAGGCCGAGCGCGCCGATACCGATCCGAAAGTGTTTACCAAGATTCATTTTCACTTCACCGTCACCGGCAGCGCCCTCAAGCCGGCCAGCGTCGAGCGCGCCGTCAGCCTGTCGCACGACAAGTACTGCTCGGCCTCGCTGATGCTGGCCAAGACCGCCGCCATCACCCACTCGTTCGAGATCGTCGAGGCCTAGGTCTTCGCCCTGGCGCGTTACAGGTAATACGCGGTGCCGGTCATCACCTTGGCCATCGCCGTCATCGCCAGCCTGACCGGCGCGGCCACCTCGATGGCGCCGAGCGCGCTGGCGGCCGCGCCGTGCGCCGCCTCGTCGGCGCGCATCTGCTCGACGATGGCGCGCGACTTGGCGTCGGCGGCCGGCAAGGCGACCAGGTGGCTGTTCAGGTGCGCCTCGACCTGGCGCTCGGTCTCGACGACGAAGCCGAGGCTGCGCGCGTCGCCCAGCTGGGCGGCGATGCTGCCGAGCGCGTAGGCGCCGGCGTACCACAGCGGATTGAACAGGCTCGGCTGCGAGCCCAGCTCGGCCAGCCGCTCGGCCGTCCAGGCCAGGTGATCTTCTTCCTCGCGGCCGGCCTGGGCGAACTGCACGCGCATCGGCTCGCTCTTGGCGAAGCGCGACTGCGCGTCGTACAGCGCCTGGGCGCACACTTCGCCGACATGGTTGACCCGCATCAGGCCGGCGCTGCGGCGCTGCTCGGCCGCGTCGAGGCTGCCGTCGGCGGCGTGCTTGCCCGGGTTCGGCCGCGTCGCGGTGGCCACGCCGGCGATCACGCGCAGCGCCTTGTCGAAGCCGGCGATCAAGTTGTCGAGGGGATGCTGGGGGAGCGTGGCGGCCATGGTGTCGGGTTCGGAAGCGGGGAAGCGACCATTATAGAACGGCGGCCGCGGCGGACGGCGCCGTACCGCCGTCCTGCGTGCGCGCCTGCTGGCGCTCGATCCAATCGAGCACCGGGCCGCCGATGTCGATCTTCGAGATCGTCTTGGCCACCCCCAGGTTCAGCGAGAGCAAGAATCCGATGGTGTCGACCGGCACTTCCGGGCAGTGGGCGGCGAACACCGCCGTGAAGCGGGCCGAATCGACCACCGCCACCACTTTTGCCCCGCTCATGAACTGCAGCACGCTGGCAATGCTGTGGCCGCGCCCGATGGCCTGATAGATGAAGCGGTTGTAGGCGCGGTCGACCACCTTGAAATCGATCGTGTCGGGCGTCATCAGGCCGGCCAGGTAATACAGCCCGAGCGTGACGCGAAACCAGGCGAGCGACTCGGCGCGCCCGCGCGCGGCACGCGCCACCGCCAGCACATTTTCTTGGATGACACTATTCATCCGCCCATTATGCCCAATTTTCGCCCGCGCGGCGACCAATCTGGGGCTGCGCAAAACTGCGGCGGCCATTTCGTGGTCAAACCCTCTGTCTCCCCACTCACCGACCGAGGACGCCATCATGGACCCGACCCTGCCTCTCAACCCGCGCCGCCAGTTCCTCGCCGTCGCCACCAGCGCCATGGCCAGCCTCGGCCTGGTCGCCGTGGCGATTCCCTTCGTCAAGAGCATGACCCCGAGCGAGCGCGCGCGCGCCGCCGGCGGGCCGGTCGACGTCGACCTGGCCAGCGTCGCGCCCGGTACCCTCACCACCGTCGAATGGCGCGGCCGCCCGGTATGGGTGCTGCACCGCACCCCGCAGATGCTGGCGACGCTGGCCAACCACGACGCCGAACTGGCCGACCCGGCCTCGAACGAGGACCAGCAACCGTTCTACGCGCACAACCCGACCCGCTCGGTGCGGCCCGAGTTCCTGGTCGCCACCGCCGTCTGCACCCACCTCGGCTGCATCCCCACTTTCCGGCCCGAACTGGCGCCGCCCGACCTCGGCCCGAACTGGCCGGGCGGCTTCTTCTGTCCGTGCCACGGCTCGCGCTTCGACCTGGCCGGGCGGGTGTTTCGCAACGTGCCGGCGCCGCGCAACCTCGAGGTGCCGCCGTACAGCTTTGCCGGCAACCGGCTGATCATCGGCGAAGCGCCGAACGTGGCCAATACCTGATTCCCCTCCCCCCGCCCGGCCACGCCGGCCGGGCGGCGCCCCGCGCCCACGATTGCGCACTCTGGGGCAGGCAATGCGCCGCCTGTCGCACGGCGGCCCCGGGCACGCCATAAATTTAATACAATGCAATTATCGAGGAGGCACGCCAGCCCGGCGCGCCTGCGCACGCACTTACGATTCAGGAAGTCTCAGGAGTCCGCATGGAATTACGCATCCGCAATTTGTCCAAGACCTACGCCAACGGCGTGGTGGCGCTGGACAAGGTCAGCCTCACCATCCCTGCGGGGATGTTCGGCCTGCTCGGCCCGAACGGCGCCGGCAAGTCGACCCTGATGCGGACCCTGGCCACCTTGCAGGAATGCGACGCCGGTTCGGTGTTCTTCGGCGACCTCGACGTGCTCGACGAGAAGGACGAGATCCGCCGCCTGCTCGGCTACCTGCCGCAGGACTTCGGCGTCTATCCGAAAGTGACGGCCTACGAACTGCTCGACCATTTTGCCGTGCTCAAGGGCCTGTCGCACCGCGCGCGCCGGCGCGAGGTGGTCGACGGCCTGCTCCAGCAAACCAACCTGTTCGAGGTGCGCCACCAGCGCCTGGGCGGCTTTTCGGGCGGCATGCGCCAGCGCTTCGGCATCGCCCAGGCGCTGCTGGGCGACCCGAAGCTGATCATCGTCGACGAACCGACCGCCGGCCTCGACCCGCAGGAACGGGTGCGCTTTCACAACCTGCTGTCCGACATCGGCGACGACAAGACGGTGCTGCTGTCGACCCACATCGTGTCCGACGTGGCCGACCTGTGCGCCAACATGGCCATCATCAACAAGGGCAACGTGCTGCTGTGCGGCGAACCGCAAAAGCTGATCGACGCGATCGACGGCAAGATCTGGGCCCGTTTCGTCGCCAAGCACGAGCTGGCCGCGTTCCAGCAGCAGCACGCGGTGATCTCGACGCGCCTGCTGACCGGGCGCACCCTGATCCACGTGTACGCCGAGCGCGACCCCGGCGCCGGCTTCGAGCCGGCCATCGCCGACCTCGACGACGTCTATTTCGCCACCATCGCCGGGCGCCACACAGCCGCGGTCAACCGCTAGGAACCGCTCATGCTGGCCATCGCCTTCTTCGAAGCGCGGCAGCGCCTCAAGCTGCTCTCGACCTGGGTCTACTTCGTCATGTTCCTGGCGCTGGCGATGCTGTGGATGGCCGCCGCCGGCGGCGTCTTCAAGGAAGCCAACGTCACGTTCGGCGGCAAGGTGTTCATCAACGCGCCGCGCTCGATCGAACTGACCGTCGCCCTGCTCGGCTGCATGGGCGTGATCGTGGTGGCGGCCGTGATGGGCCGCTCGGTGCAGCAGGATTTCGAATACGAGATGCACCATTTCTTCTTCAGCGCGCCGATCGGCAAGCACCAGTACGTGTTTGGCCGCTTTCTCGGCGCCTACCTGACCCTGGCGGTGGTGTTTTCGAGCATCGTGCTGGGCGCCTGGCTGGGCATCTACATTCCCGGCATCGAGCCGGAGCGGGTCGGCCCGGTGGCGCTGTCGATGTACCTGCGCCCGTACGTGTTCACCCTGCTGCCGAACCTGTTCATCTTCGGCGCGCTGTTCTTCGTGCTGGCGGCGCTGACGCGACGCATGCTGCCGGTCTACATCGCCAGCATGGTGATGATGATCGGCTACATCGTCGCGCCCGGCCTGGCGCGCGACCTCGACTACAAGACCCTGGCCGCGCTGATGGACCCGTTCGGCACCACCGCGCTGATCCGCTTGACCGAGTACTGGACCATCGCCGAGAAAAACAGCCGCGCGGTCGGCTTCGAAGGGGTCTACCTGATCAACCGCCTGACCTGGTCCGGCTTCGCGCTGGCGGTGCTGCTGCTCGGCTACTGGCGCTTCCACTTCTTCAGCAGCGCCGGCCAGCGCGCCGTCAACCGGCCCGAGGGCGAAGCGGCGGCGCCGCTCTCGCACAGCGCGGTCGACACGCGCGAGACGCCCGACTTCGCCGGCCGCAGCCTGGCGCTGCTGCTGGCCAGGTCGGTCTGGCTGAACCTGCGCGAGTCGCTCAAGAACGTCTATTTCGTCGTCATCGCGCTCGCCTGCGTGCTGCTGCTGCTGGCCAGCTCGCTCGGCCTGGGCTCGCTGTACGGCACCAATACCTACCCGGTCACCTACCAGGTGCTCGAGCTGATCGGCGAGACGTACCCGCTGTTCATGCTGATCATCACCACCCTGTACGCGGGCGAACTGATCTGGCGCGAACGCGAGGCGCGCGTCGCCCAGATGCTCGACGCGCTGCCGGTGCCGAGCTGGCTGCCGCTGCTGGCCAAGACGCTCAGCCTGATCGGGCTGCAGGTAGTGATGCTGCTGCTGGCGATGCTGTGCGGCATGCTGATTCAGCTGTTCAAGGGTTACTTCGCGCTCGAGCCGGGGCTCTGGCTGCAGACGCTGTTTCTCATCAAGCTGCCGCACTACGCGCTGCTGGCGGTGCTGGCGATCGCCCTGCAGGTGCTGATCAACCAGAAGTACCTGGCCTACTTCGCCATGATCCTGTACTACGCGGCCACGCTCAGCTTCCCTACGCTCGGCCTCGACCATCCGATGCTGCTGTACGCCACCTCGCCCGATTTCATGTACTCGGCCATGAACGGCTACGGCCACTACCTGGCGCGCGAGCGCTGGTTCGACCTGTACTGGTCGGGCGCGGCGCTGATGCTGCTGGTGCTGGCGACGGTGTTCTGGCCGCGCGGCTACAACGCCGACCTCGGCAGCCGGCTGCAGCTGGCGCGGCGCAACCTGAGCGTGCCGGTGCTGGCCGCCTTCGCGCTCGGCCTGGCGATCTTCGTCGGCAGCGGCGCGCTGCTGTACTACAACCTGCACGTCGCCAACCATTTCCAGACCGCCTGGCAGCAGGACCAGACGCGCGCCGAGTACGAACAGCGCTACCGGCGCTACGCCAAGCTGGCGCAGCCGCGCGTCACCGACGTCAGCCTGCAGGTCGACATCGTGCCCGAGCAGCGCCGCCTGCGCGTGCGCGGCACCTACCAGCTGGAAAATCGCAGCGCCGCGCCGATCAGCGACATCTACGTGCAGCAGCGCCGCAACCGAGCGCTGCAGCTGCAGCCGCCGGCCGGCGCGCGCCTGCTGTTGGCCGACCAGCTGCGCGGTTTTTTCGCCTACCGGCTGGCCACCGCGCTGCCGCCCGGCGCCAAGATGGCGCTCGCCTTCGACTTCACCGATGCGCCGCACGGCGTGCTCGGGCTGGGCATGGACACGCCGGTGGTGGCCAACGGCACCTTCTTCAACAATGACGAGCTGCCGCGCATCGGCTACCAGGCCGGCGTCGAACTGCAGGATCCGCGCGACCGCAAGCGCCACGGCCTGGCGCCGCGCGCGCCAATGCCGGCACCGGCCGATCCGGCCGCTGCCGCCAACAGCTATGTCGCCAGCGACGCCGACTGGATCACCTTCGACGCCGTCGTCAGCACCAGCGCCGACCAGATCGCCATCGCCCCCGGCACGCTCGAGCGCGAATGGATGGCCCAGGGCCGGCGCTACTTCCACTACAAACTGGACCGGCCGATCCTCAACTTGTACGCGTTCCAATCGGCGCGCTACGAAGTGCGCCACGAGCGCTGGCAGGACGTCACCATCGACCTGTACTACCATCCCGGCCACGACTTCAACCTCGAACGCATCATCCAGGGCGCGCGCGCCTCGCTCGACTACTGCTCGGCCAATTTCGGCCCCTACCAGCACAAGGTGCTGCGCATCGTCGAGTTCCCCCGCTACGCCCAGTTCGCCCAGTCGTACCCGAACACGATCCCGTTTTCCGAGAGCGTCGGCTTCATCGCCAAGGTCGACGACAAGAATCCGAAAGACATCGACTACCCCGCCTACGTCACCGCCCACGAGGTGGCGCACCAGTGGTGGGGCCACCAGCTGGTCGGCGCGGCCAGCCGCGGCAGCACGGTGCTGAGCGAGACGCTGTCCGAATACACGGCCCTGATGGTGATGAAGAAGTCGTTCGGGCCGGGCAAGATGCGCCGTTTCCTGCGCTATGACCTTGAGCACTACCTGACCGAGCGGGCTCACGAGAGCCGCCGCGAGCTGCCGCTGGCGCAGAACGAAGACCAGCACTACATTCAGTACCACAAGGGCAGCCTGGCAATGTATCTGCTGCAGGACCTGGTCGGCGAGGATAAGGTCAACGGCGCGCTGCACGATCTGCTGCTGCGTTATGCTGGCCGCGCCGCGCCGTATCCCAACGTGACGATGCTGACCGACGCGCTGCGCCGGGTCACCCCGCCCGAACTGGCCTATCTGGTCGACGACCTGTTCGACGCCATCGTGCTCTACGAGAACCGCGCCACCCGGGCCAGCGCCGTGCGGCGCGCCGACGGCCGCTACGAGGTGACCTTGACGGCCAGCGCCAACAAGGTGCGGGCCGGCGAACTGGGCGACGAGCACGACGTCGCGCTCAAGGACATGATCGAGTTCGGCGTCGACGACAAGGATGGCAAGCCGCTGCTGCGCGAACGCCGGCTGGTCGAGCAGAAAGAGGTGACGGTGACGATGGTGGTGGCGGCCCGTCCCGCCAAGGCCGGCATCGATCCCGACAATAAATTAATCGATCGCAAACCATTGGATAACCTGATTGACGTAGAAATGCGTTAGACTTGAAAATAGTCTAAAAAATATAAAGTAAATAAATATAAAGTAAATCAAGGGGGGAAACACCGATGTCCACACTCGTTGCCGAAATAGCCGGAAAAATCCAGCTGTTGAGCAGTGCCGAAAAGAACGACCTGCTGCGCCTGCTACTGTTGGAAATCGACGGCGCGGCGGACCCTGACGCCGACGAGGCGTGGCGCAACGAGATCGTCGACCGGGTCAAGGCAATCCGCAACGGCGAAGCGGCGATCCGCGCCTTGCAGGAAGATTGGCAAGAGCAACACTGATCACCCGGCCGGCGCTGACCCGGCCCGCATAAAAAAACCGCGTCCCGTCAAGGGCACGCGGTTTTTTTATGGGCGCTGGGGAGCGCTGGTGAGAACTAGTGAGCACTAG
>JARXKM010000433.1 GCA_030272785.1 Pseudomonadota bacterium | reverse complement strand
ATCGTCCTGGTGCAATTAAAAGAAGGACGCTTCGATCCGCGTGAAGTCAAGCTCGGCGCGCGCAGCGACGACTACGTCGAAGTGCTCGAGGGCGTCAGGGATGGCGAGCTGGTCGTGGTGGCCGCCAACTTCCTGATCGATGCCGAAAGTAATTTAAAAGCGGCCGTTGGCGGTTTCGGCCACGCCGCACATTCGGCGACCAAGCCGGACAAGCCGGCGCTGGCAAACGGCGGCGCCGGCGCCGCCGGCCACAAGGCAGAGGGAACCGTCGACACCATCGATGCCAAGGCCGGCACCATCAGCATCAGTCACGGTGCGATTGCCAGCCTCAAATGGCCGCCGATGACCATGGAGTTCAAGGTTGCAAATGGCACGCTTCTGAACGCCCTGAAGCCGGGCATGGCGGTCGCGTTCGAGTTTGTCGAGCGCACCCCGGGCGAATGGGTAATCACCGGCATCAATCCTGGCGCCAGGACGGGCACTGCGGTGAGCGCTCGCGCGGTAAGCGATCCGCACGCCGGACATTGACGGGAAAACGCCATGCTCTCAAAAATTATCAATTGGTCGGGCCGGAACGTTTTCCTGGTCCTGCTCGCCACCCTGGGTATTATCATCGGCGGCATCTACGCCGTCCTGAATACGCCGATCGACGCCCTGCCCGACCTGTCCGACGCGCAAGTGATCGTCTATACCGAGTATCCGGGCCAGGCGCCGCAAGTGGTTGAAGACCAGGTGACCTATCCGCTCACCACCGCCATGCTGTCGGTGCCGAAATCGAAGGTGGTGCGCGGCTTTTCGTACTTCGGCGCGTCCTTCGTCTACATTATTTTCGAAGACGGCACCGACATATACTGGGCGCGCTCGCGGGTGCTGGAGTACCTCAATTTCGCTGCCGGTCGCATGCCCAAAGGCGTGACGCCGCAAATCGGGCCAGACGCCACCGGGGTGGGCTGGGTCTATCAATACGTCGTGCTCGGCAAGAACAAGACCTTGGCCGAGTTGCGTACGCTGCAGGACTGGTACCTGCGCTATCAATTGGCGAAGGCGCACGGGGTGGCTGAAGTGGCGTCGATCGGCGGCTTCGTGCAAACCTATCAAGTCACTGTCGATCCGGTCAGATTGCGCGCCTACGGGATTGCGCTCAACAAGGTCACGCAAGTCATCCGCGACTCGAATCGCGATGTCGGCGGGCGCGTGATCGAAATGGCCGAGACCGAGTACATGGTGCGCAGCAAAGGCTATTTGCGCGGCAAGGGGGATATCGAAAACCTGGTCGTGAAAAGCGAAAAAGGCACGCCGGTCCTGGTGCGCGACATCGCGCGGGTGGAACTGGCGCCCGACGAACGGCGCGGCTTGACCGAACTCAACGGCGACGGTGAGGTGGTGTCCGGCATCGCCATGTCGCGCTACGGCCAGAACGCGCTTGAGGTCATTTCCAACCTGAAGGCCAAAATCGGCGAGATCAGTGCTGGCCTGCCCGCGGGGGTGTCGATCGAACCAGTGTACGACCGTTCGGAGCTGATTCAGCGCGCCATCGCAACCTTGAAGAGTACCTTGATCGAGGAGAGCATCATCGTCGCGCTGGTCTGCTTCGTTTTCCTGTTGCATGTGCGAAGTGCGCTGGTGGCGATCCTGATGCTGCCGGTGGGTATCCTGATGGCCTTCATCGCGATGCACCTGCTTGGAATGAGCTCGAATCTGATGAGCCTTGGCGGCATCGCCATTGCGATTGGAGCGATGATCGATGCGGCGATCGTGATGATCGAAAACGCTCACAAACACCTGGAGCGCTTGACGGAAGGCGAATCACGGGTGGACGCGCTGATCGCCGCCTGCAAGGAAGTGGGGCCGCCACTGTTCTTCTCGCTGCTGATCATCACCGTGTCGTTTCTGCCGGTGTTTACGTTGGAGTCCCAGGAAGGACGCTTGTTCAAGCCATTGGCCTTTACCAAGACCTTCGCAATGGCAAGCGCGGCGTTGTTGTCGCTGACCCTGGTGCCCGTGCTGATGATGCTGTTCATCCGCGGCAAAATCATGCCGGAAGCGAAGAATCCGGTGAATCGCTTTCTGATCTGGATTTACCGCCCGGTCATCAAAGGCGTGATGCACTGGAAGAAGATGACCATTGTCGCCGCGCTGATCGTCCTGGTTGTCTCGGTATATCCTGCGTCGAAACTCGGCAGTGAGTTCATGCCGACATTGAATGAAGGCACACTGCTGTACATGCCTGCCAGCCTTCCAGGTATGTCGATCACCAAGGCGGCCGAACTGATGCAAACCCAGAACAAGATCATAAAAAGTTTTCCGGAAGTGGCGTCCGTCTGGGGCAAGGCTGGGCGCGCCAACACGGCTACCGATCCGGCTCCGACCGAGATGTTCGAGACCGTCATCAACCTGAAACCGGAATCGGAGTGGCGGGCCGGGTTAAGTACGGACAAGCTGATCGCCGAAATGGATCAGGCGCTGCAATTCCCCGGCGTCTCCAATGCCTGGACCATGCCGATCAAGGCGCGGATCGACATGTTGTCGACCGGCATTCGTACGCCGATCGGCATCAAAGTGTTCGGCAAGGATCTCGATGAAATGGAAAAGCTCGCCAAGCAGATCGAAGCCGTCGTGAAACAAGTCCCAGGTACCACCTCGGCCTTCGCTGAGCGCATCACCGGGGGCTTTTACCTCAACATCGAGCCGAACCGCGCGCAACTGGCACGTTACGGCCTGTCGGTGGGAGAAGTACAGGACGTGATCGGAACGGCGCTGGGCGGCGAAATGGTCACCACCACGGTAGAGGGGCGCGAGCGCTTCGGCGTGACGGTGCGCTATCCGCGCGAACTACGCAGCGACCCGGAGCAGATTGGGCGCGAAGTCCTGGTGCCGACCACGGACGGCTCCATGGTCCCTCTCGGCCAGCTTGCCCGGATTACGGTTGCAAAGGGCGCGCCCGGCATCCGTACCGAAAATGCGTTGCTGTCGGCCTATATTTACGTCGACATTCGTGACCGCGATATCGGCAGCTACGTGGCCGAAGCGCGCAAAGCGGTGAATCAACAGGTCAAGTTCCCGCCCGGCTATTACGCTACCTGGAGCGGCCAGTTCGAGTACATGGAGCGGGCGATCAAAAAAATGAAAATCGTCATTCCGGTCACGCTGCTGATCATTTTCCTGCTGCTGTATCTGAACTTTCGCCGCCTGACCGAAACGCTGATCGTGATGCTGTCGGTACCGTTTGCTTTGGTGGGCGGGGTGTGGCTGATGTGGATTCTGGGCTATAACATGTCGGTGGCGGTCGCGGTTGGCTTCATCGCGTTGGCTGGCGTCGCCGCGGAAACTGGCGTGGTGATGCTGATCTACCTCGATCACGCCTGGGAGGAGGCGAAAGTGACATGCCGCGCATCCGGCAGGGAGCCGAACGCCACCGACCTGTACGAGGCGGTGATGGAAGGCGCGGTTGAGCGCGTACGGCCGAAGATGATGACGGTGGTTGCCATCATGGCCGGCCTGCTGCCCATCTTGTGGGGCACCGGCACGGGCTCGGAGG
>JARXKM010000432.1 GCA_030272785.1 Pseudomonadota bacterium | reverse complement strand
GCTGGTGCAGCTGCGACAGGCCGAAGCGCTCGGCGTGCTCGATCACCATCAGCGAGGCGTTCGGCACGTCGACGCCGACTTCGATGACGGTGGTGGCCACCAGCACCTGCACCGCGTTGGCGGTGAAGGCATCCATCACCTCCTGCTTCTCGGCCGCCTTCAGGCGCCCGTGCACCAGGCCGACCTGCAAGTCGGGCAGCGCCTCGGCCAGCATGGCGTGGGTGTCGGTGGCGGTCTGCAGCTGCAGCGCTTCGGACTCTTCGATCAGCGGGCAGACCCAGTACACCTGGCGCCCTTCGAGCGCCGCCGCGTGCACGCGCTCGATCACTTCGTCGCGCCGGTTCTGGTCGATCGCACGGGTGACGATCGGGCTGCGGCCGGGCGGCAGCTCGTCGATCACCGACACTTCGAGGTCGGCGTAGTAGGTCATCGCCAGGGTGCGCGGGATCGGCGTGGCCGACATCATCAGCTGGTGCGGCGTCTTGCCGTTGCTGCCCTTGTTGCGCAGGGTGAGGCGCTGGCCGACGCCGAAGCGGTGCTGCTCGTCGACGATCACCAGGCCGAGTTTGGCGAACTGCACCGTGTCCTGGATCAGCGCGTGGGTGCCGATCACCAGCTGCGCCTCGCCCGACTCGACCAGCGCGGTGGCGGCGATCTTGTCCTTTTTCTTCAGGCTGCCGGTCAGCCAGGCGACCTTCACGCCGAGCGGCTCCATCCAGCCGGCGATCTTGCGGAAGTGCTGGTCGGCGAGGATCTCGGTGGGCGCCATCAGCGCCGCCTGGTAGCCGCTGTCGATCGCCTGCGCGGCGGCCAGCGCGGCGACCACGGTCTTGCCGCTGCCGACGTCGCCCTGCAGCAGGCGCTGCATCGGATACGGTTGGCGCAGGTCGGCGCGGATTTCCTTGAGCACGCGCGCCTGGGCGCCGGTCAGCTTGAACGGCAGCACGCCGGTGAACGCCTCGGTCAAGGTGCCGACGGTCTTGATCACCGGCGCCCCCTTGGCGCGGCGGGCCCGCTGCGCGCGCTTGAGCGAGAGCTGCTGGGCCAGCAGTTCGTCGAACTTCATGCGCACCCAGGCCGGATGCGAGCGGTCCATCAGCGCGTGTTCGTCGATCTCCTGCGGCGGGTAATGCAACAGGCGCACCGACGGCTCGAAGTTCGACAGGTTCATTGCGGCGAGCAGGCTAGGCGGCAGCGTATCGCGCCAGTCGACCCGCTGCATGGCATCGCCGATGGCGCGCCGCAGGATCGCCTGCGACAGCCCTTCGCCGGACGGATAGACGGGCGTGAGCACGGTCGGCAGCGGCGCGCCTTCGTTGATCACCTTGTAGGCCGGGTGCACCATCTCGGCGCCGAAAAAGCCGTGCTTGAGTTCCGCGCGGGCGCGCACCCGCGTGCCCTCGGCCAGCTGCTTGACCTGGCTGCCGTAGAAGTTCATGAAGCGCAGCAGCAGCTCGCCGCTGGCGTCGGCGACGGTGACGAGCAGCTGGCGGCGCGGCTTGAAGGCGATCTCGCTCCTGGTGACGATGCCCTCGACCTGCGACACGTGGCCGCCGCGCAGGCAGGCCTCGCGGATCGCGATCACCTGCGTTTCGTCCTCGTAGCGCATGGGCAGGTGCAGCACCAGATCCATGTCGGTATGCAGGCCCAGCTTGGCGAGCTTGCTTTCGTTGGTTTTTGGCGCGGGTTTCGGTTTGGATGGAGGCATGTCGCGAATTAGCGGGGCAAGTGGCGTAAAATAGAGGGTTGCCTTGCGCAAGTGAGCCGTATTGTACGGCCCGTGAACCCTATTTTCGCAGAATTACCAGAATGTACTCGCTTTCCGACTTCGATTTTACACTGCCCCCAGAACGCATCGCGCAGACGCCGCTACCGGACCGCAGCGCCTCGCGCCTGCTGCAGCTCGACGGCGACGCCATCGTCGACCGCCATTTTTCAGACATCGTCGACCTGCTCGCGCCGGGCGACCTGTTGGTGATGAACGACACGCGCGTGCTCAAGGCGCGCTTCTTCGGCGTCAAGGAATCCGGCGGCAACGTCGAGGTGCTGGTCGAGCGCGTGCTCGACAGCCGCACCGTGCTGGCCCAGGTGCGCGCCTCCAAGTCGCCGAAGCCGGGCAACCGGATCCGCCTGGCCGATGCGTTCGACGTCATCGCGGGCGAGCGCGCGGGCGAGTTCTTCACGCTCACGTTCGACGGCGACGTGTTCGAGCTGATCGAAGCGCACGGGCGCTTGCCGCTGCCGCCCTACATCGACCACGCCGCCGACGCATTCGACGAGCAGCGCTACCAGACGGTGTACTCGAAGGAGCCGGGCGCGGTCGCCGCGCCGACCGCCGGGCTGCATTTCGACGAAGCGCTGCTGGCCAGGCTGGCGGCCAAGGGCGTCCATTTCGCCTACGTCACCCTGCACGTCGGCGCCGGCACGTTCCAGCCGGTGCGGGTCGAAGTGCTGGCCGAGCACAAGATGCACACCGAGTGGTACACCGTGCCGCAGGCGACCGTCGACGCGGTGCGCGCGGCGAAGGCGGCCGGCCGCGCGGTGGTGGCGGTTGGCACCACCAGCCTGCGCGCGCTGGAGTCGGCGTCGCAGTCGGGCGAGCTGGTGGCCGGCAGCGCCGACACCGCGCTGTTCATCACGCCCGGCTATACGTTCAAGACGGTGACGCGCCTGATTACCAACTTCCACCTGCCGAAGTCGACCCTGCTGATGCTGGTGTCGGCCTTCGCCGGCTACGAACCGATCCGCCGCGCCTACGCGCACGCCATCGCCAGCGAATACCGCTTCTTCAGCTATGGCGATGCCATGCTGCTCACTACAAAGTCGAAATAAACCTCATGCTCGAATTTACCCTCCTCAAGACCGACACCAGCGGCCTGTCGAACGCGCGACGCGGCCGCCTCAAGGTCAACCACGGCACCATCGAGACGCCGATCTTCATGCCGGTCGGCACGTACGGCTCGGTGAAGGCGATGTCGCCGCCGGAGCTGGTCGAGGTCGGATCGCAGATCATCCTCGGCAACACCTTCCACCTGTGGCTGCGCCCCGGCACCGAGGTGCTCAACAAATTCGGCGGCCTGCACGGCTTCATGGGCTGGAACAAGCCGATCCTGACCGACTCGGGCGGCTTCCAGGTGTTTTCGCTTGGCGCGATGCGCAAGATCACCGAGGAGGGCGTCAAGTTCGCCTCGCCGATCGACGGCAGCAAGCTGTTCCTGTCGCCGGAGATATCGATGCAGATCCAGCGTGCGCTGAACTCGGACATCGTGATGCAGTTCGACGAATGCACGCCGTACGAGATCGACGGCCGGCCGGCCACGTCCGAGGAAGCGGCCAAGTCGATGCGCATGTCGCTGCGCTGGGCACAGCGCTCGATGAACGAATTCAAGGGCGGCGAGAATCCGAACGCGCTGTTCGGCATCGTCCAGGGCGGCATGTTCGAGCACCTGCGCGACGAGTCGCTCGCCGGGCTCGAGGACATCGACTTCCCCGGCATCGCCATCGGCGGGCTGTCGGTGGGCGAGCCGAAGGAAGACAT
>JARXKM010000065.1 GCA_030272785.1 Pseudomonadota bacterium | reverse complement strand
CGGCCTTCTTGGCCAGTTCGGTCAGGATGGTGCCGGGGCCGATGCCGTTGACGCGGATGCCGTGCGGCGCCAGGTTCAGCGCCATCACCTTGGTCAGCTGGTTGACGCCGCCCTTGGACACCACATACGGCACCTGGTTCGGAATGGCCAGCTCGGAATTGACGCTCGACATGTTGATGATGCTGCCGCTTTGCTGCTTGACCATTTCGCGCGCCGCCGCCTGGCCGCACAGGAACATCGATTTCAGGTTGATGCGCAGCACGCGGTCGAAGTCGTCTTCGTGCAGGTCGAGGAAATCGGCGGCATGGGTGACGCCGGCGTTGTTGATCAGGATGTCGATGCGGCCGAACGCCAGCAAGGTGGCGGCGATCATCGCGTCGACGTCGGCCTTCTGGCTGACGTCGGCGGCGAAGAAGCGCGCAGCGTCGCCCAGTCCGGTGGCCGCCTGCGCCCCATCCGGCTTGATATCGACGAGCATCACGCGGGCGCCTTCGCGCACCAGGCGTTCGGCGCAGGCCAGGCCGATGCCCTGGGTCGCGCCGGTGACAATCGCAACTTTATCGGCTAGTTTCATGGTTCGCTTTCAATGGAACGGAAACAGCGAATTCTACCCATCGGCGCGCGCCGTGTGCGGTTTTTCGCGATCGGCAGGCCTACAGCATGAGCGGACTGTCCGGCAATTCGTTGGTGCGCGCGCCGGCGGCCGGGAAATGCTGGCGCAGCAGCGCATTGACCTCGGCCACCGCGGCGATGGTGCTGTCGTGGAACTGGCCGCGCGCGAATCCGTCCGTCATCGTTGTGCACACCGCCTGCCAGGTGGCGGCATCGATGCGGCGCCCGACGTTGCGGTCGGCGACGATGTCGACGGCGCGCTCGGCCAGGTTCACGTAGATCAGCACGCCGCAATTGTCTTCGGTGTCCCACACGCCGTGCTCGGCGAACAGCGCCAGCGCGCGCTGGCGGTTGCTGACGTCGGCCCAGATCGCCGCCATCGGCATCGAGGCCTCGACGATCAGGCGCAGTTCGCCGCGATGGGTCTGCTCGCCGGCGCCGATGGCGCGGGCGATCTCGGCCAGCGTCTCCTGCGGGAAGGCGCGGCGGCCGTCGGCGGGGCTGGTCCTGAGGTGGCGGATGGCGCGTGCCAGGCGTTGCGAGAAGGCGCTCATCACCAGTTCCCCGAGGCGCCGCCGCCGTCGAAGCCGCCGCCGCCGCCGGAAAACCCGCCGCCGCCGCCGCCGCCGAAACCACCGCCGCCGCCACCGAAACCACCGCCGCCGCGGTTCAGGCTGCCCAGCGCGGCGCCGAGGATGAAGCCGGTGGCGCCGCCGCCCCAGCCGCCGCGCGACAGGCGCGCGCCGCGCGGACGAAAGATCGAAGCGAGCACAAACACGCCGAACAGCAGCAGCGGCAGCAGGAAGCCGCCGCCCGACGCTGGCTGGCGGGCCTGGCGCTGCGCTTGCGGCGCGGCCGGAAACTGCTCCTGGTTGAGCAAGGTGGCGATGGCGCCGATGCCGGCCACCAGGCCGTCGTAATATTGATTCTGCTTGAAATGGGGCGCGATCACGTCCTGCAGGATGCGCTTGGACTGGGCGTCCGTCAGCACGCCCTGCACGCCGCGCCCGGTTTCGATGCGCAGGCGGCGCAGCGCCGGCGGATTGTCCTTCGCCACCAGCAGCAGCACGCCGTCATCGACGCCCTTGCGGCCCAGTTTCCAGGCATCGGCGACGCGGATGCCGTACTGCTCGATCTGCTCCGGCTCGGTCGACTTGACCAGCAGCACGGCAATCTGGCTGCCGGTCTTGGCCTCGTAGTCGGCCAGCACGGCCTCGAGTTTGTCGCGCTGGCCGGCCTCGAGCATGCCGGCCTGGTCGGTGACGTGGCCGGCCAGCTTGGGCACGGCCGCCAGCTGGGCCTGCGCGGCGCCGGCGCACAGCAACGCCAGCGCCAGCAGCGCCGCCCACAGGAATTGCAGCCGGGTGCGCATGTTATTTGCCGAAATTGACGGTCGGCGCGGTCGAGATCGCCTTTTCATTTTCCACCGTAAATGATGGCTTGACCTTGTAGCCGAAGATCATCGCGGTCAGGTTGTTGGGGAAGCTGCGCGTGAGCACGTTGTATTCCTGCACCGACGTGATGTAGCGGTTGCGCGCCACCGTGATGCGGTTCTCGGTGCCTTCGAGCTGCGACTGCAGGTCGCGAAAGCCGGCGTCCGCTTTCAGGTTCGGATAGTTTTCGGTCACCACCATCAGGCGCGACAGCGCGCTCGTCAGCTCGCCTTGCACCGCCTGGAATTTGGCGAACGCGGCCGGGTCGTTGAGCACCTCCGGCGTGACCTGCATGCTGGTGGCGGCGGCGCGCGCGCGGGTGACCGCCTCGAGCGTGTCCTTCTCGTGGGTGGCATAGCCCTTGACGGTGTTGACCAGGTTCGGAATCAGGTCGGCGCGGCGCTGGTACTGGTTGACCACTTCGCTCCAGGCCGCCTTGGTCGCCTCGTCCTTGCTCTGGAACTGGTTGTAGCCGCAGCCGGACAGCAGCGCGGTCATGAAGGACAGCGTCAGCAACAAGCGGGTCCAGCGGGCAAATCCTTGGGTGATCATGATGGGTCGGTTCCTTGCAGTTGTCGAATGCATAAAAATATACCCTAAATGGTGGGGGCATGCCTGTTCTGCTGCACGGGGCGGACGCGGTACAATGCGGCGATTGCCAATACCGACGAGGGCCGAGCCGTGAATTTCATCAACAAGCTGTCCGCCGCATGGACCACCAACGACTCGCTGTTGTGCGTCGGGCTCGATCCCGACCTGGCCCGCTTCCCCTCGCACCTGCAGCACCAACCGGACGGCATCGTCACGTTCTGCAAGGCGATCATCGATGCCACCGCCGAGCTGGCGTGCGCCTTCAAGCCGCAGATCGCGTATTTCGCCGCGCTCGGCGCCGAGACCCAGCTCGAGAAGATCTGCGACTACCTGCGCCAGCATTACCCGCACATCGCGCTGATTCTCGACGCCAAGCGCGGCGACATCGGCGCCACCGCCCAGCAATATGCGCGCGAGGCGTACGACCGCTACGGCGCCGACGCCGTCACGCTCAGCCCGTACATGGGGTTCGACTCGGTCGAGCCGTATTTCGAGTGGAGCGACCGCGGCCAGATCATCCTGTGCCGCACTTCCAACGCCGGCGGCTCCGACCTGCAGGCGCTCGACGTCGGCGGCACGCCGCTGTACCAGCACGTGGCCGCGCTGGTGGCCGGCAAGTGGAACCGCAACGGCCAGTGTGCGTTGGTGGTGGGAGCGACGTTTCCCGCGGAACTGGCGCAGGTACGGGCGATCGTCGGCGACATGCCGCTGCTGGTGCCGGGCATCGGCGCGCAGGGCGGCGATGTCGCCGCCACCGTCAGGGCCGGCATCACCGGCGGCGCCGGCATGATGATCAGCTCGTCGCGCGCGATCCTGTATGCGACGCCGGCGGCCGGCGAGGATTTTGCGGCGGCGGCGCGCAGGGTGGCGTTCGAGACGCGCGCGGAGATTAATTTGTATCGGTAGGCTGTTGTTCGGGGCTGGGGCCTGAGGGCTGGGGTCAGGTCTGACACAGGGGGACATTCGCACATTTCAAACGACGAAATGTACGAATGACAGACCTGACCCCGGGTGACGCCGGCGGCTGCGCAGATTTTCTAACGGCGGGTCGGGGCGATCGATTCGGCGTAGTCATACAGGGCGCCGAGGATTTCTTCGGCGCGCTCGTCGGCGTCTTCGGAGAGGGCGTCGATTTCGCTAAACAGCTGCTCGATGGTGCGCGCGCCGCCTTCGCCGTCGAACAACCGGGCCGCGCGGTGCTGTTCCCAGTGGGTCGCTTCGGCCGCGTTGAGGGTGTGCGGGAAGTTGCGCGCGCGGTAGCGGAAAAACAGTTCTTCGAGCCGTTCGTCGTCGAACGACGGGCGCGCCTTGGCCAGCTTGTCGGCGCTGTCGGCACGCAGCGAGTCGAGCTTGCGGCGGTCGCTGTTGCCGACGAAGCCGCCGTACAGGTCTTCGTCGACGTCGGCCGGCGCGGCGGCCGGGCGGCGGTACACCTCGGCCCACACCGCGGCCATGTCGGGTCCGGCCGCGGCGGCGGCGGCGTGGGCGCGGCCCTGCGCCAGGTCGATGCCCCAGCGCTCGGCCATGGCCGGGCTGAGCGTCTTCAGGTTGGCCACCAGCATCGGCGACTTGTTGATGTGGACGCTCTTGATCGGCAGGCGCGTCACCCCTTCCGGCAAGTCGGCGCTGCGGCTGAACATGCGCAGCCGGATGGTGTCGGCGTCGAGCCCGAACAGCTCGGCCGGGTCGTGGCTGCAGTCCCACACCAGCACCTCGTTCTTGTTGGTCGGATGGGTGGCCAGCGGCCACACCAGCGCCAGGCAGCCGCGCTCGGCGGGAAACATGCCCGACACGTGCAGGAAGGGCTGGCGCGTCGCCGGCGCCAGCTGCAGCCCCATCTCGGCGGCCACTTTGTCCTTCTTGTGCAGGCCGAGGCAGAAATCGAACAGCTTCGGCTGGCGTGCGCGGATCAGGCGGGCCAGCGCGATGGTGGCGCGCACATCCGACAGCGCATCGTGCGCGGCCGCGTGCAGCAGGCCGTTGGCGCGCGCCAGGTCCTCGAGCCGGAAGCTGGGCTTGCCGTCCTCGCGCAGCGGCCATTCGATGCCCTCGGGGCGCAGCGCGTACGTCATGCGCACCACGTCGAGCAAGTCCCAGCGGCCGCAGTTATTCTGCCACTCGCGCGCATACGGGTCGAACAGGTTGCGCCAGAACAGGTGGCGGGTGATCTCGTCGTCGAAGCGGATGGTGTTGTAGCCGACCCCGATGGTGCCGGGCTGGCTGAAGGCGGCCTCGATGGTGGCGGCGAACTGGTGCTCGGGCACGCCCCATTCGAGGCACTGTTGCGGCGTGATGCCGGTGATCAGGCACGATTGCGGATCGGGCAGGAAATCGGGCGCCGGCTGGCAATACAGCATGATCGGCTCGCCGATTTCGTTGAGGCTGGCGTCGGTGCGGATCGCGGCGAACTGGGCCGGGCGATCGCGCCGCGGCAGCGCGCCAAAGGTTTCGTAATCGTGCCAGAGAAAGGTGTGGGTCGTCATGGTGGCCAGGTCAGTGGGCGCGGTTGCGCCGGCGGCTCGTATGGTGTCACAAAAAGCGGCCGCGCGGGAGAGGCAGCGCAGCCGGCCCGACAATTTCCTGAAAACCGGGTCTGTCCCGGTATTTCCGGTATTTCTTGAAAACCGGGACAGACCCGGTTTAGAGCGAGATCCGGTCGCGACCGGCTTGCTTGGCGCGGTACAGGGCGGCGTCGGCGTTGTTGAGCAGCTCGAGCTCGCTCATCGCCGCGCCCAGCGTGGCCACGCCGAACGAGCCGGTCAGGTGCGGCAGCGGCAGCCGCATGTCGACGAAAATGACCGCCTGGCGCAGCCGCGTGCAGAGCCGTTCGGCCACCATCGTCGCCAGCTTTCCGCTCGTCTCGGGCAGGATCACCAGCATTTCCTCGCCGCCGTAGCGGACCGCGAAGTCGGACGGGCGCAACGCCGCGTTGATCACGCCGGCCGCCGCGCGCAGGGCGTCGTCGCCGGCCAGGTGGCCGTGGCTGTCGTTGAAGCGCTTGAAGTGGTCGAGGTCGATCATCAGCAGCGACAGCGGACCGCCGGTGCGCTGCGCGGTGGCCACCATCTTCGGCAGCATGTCGTTCAGCCAGGCACGATTGTACAGGCCGGTGAGGCCGTCGTTCATCGACAGCTGGCGGTAAAATTCGCCCAGCTTCTGGCGCCGCCGCAGCATCGCACTGGCGGCGCGGATGCGAAACGACAGCAGCCGCAGCAGGTTGCGCGCGACCCCGTTCGATTCGTCGATCAGCTGCCACACCAGGTCCGCTTCGATCAGCAGCAGTTCGCTGTCCTCGAGCGCGCTGATCGGCGTCAGGTTGGTCGTCTCGTCGAGCACCGATTGTTCGCCCACGCTTTCGCCCGGCAGGATTTTGCTGACGGTGCCGTCCGAGGCGGCCTCCTCCAGCGCGCCGCGCAGCACGATGTACAGCCGCGCGCGGTAGGTGTCTTCGAGCCGCTTGCCCTTTTCCAGCCGGCACAGGGCGCACTGCGCCAGCGCCGCGGCCAGCGGCTCCTCGTCGACGTCGCGAAACAGCTGCAGGTCGCGAACGTTGTAGGCGGAGGCGCCGAAGGTGCCGATGTGTTCCAAGGTGTACCCTTACTTGCGTAACATAAATATAATGCTAATTAGCAATAACATCATAGCGCATCGCCGTCGCGCACAGGGGCTGGCGCGCGATAAACAACAGTGGTTCAATAGCGTCTTTGCCTTACGGATGACAGCATGATCTTGAACGACGCCGTCGGCACCGCCCACCAGCCCGACCCGCACGCGCGCATCGTCTCGCTGGTGCCGTCGATTACCGAACTGCTGTGCGAACTGGGCCTGGCCGCGCAGCTGGTCGGCCGCACCGGTTTTTGCATCCATCCGGCCGCGCTGGTGGCGCCGATCCCGAAAGTGGGCGGCACCAAGGACGTCAACATCGACAAGATCCGCCGGCTCGCGCCGACCCACCTGGTGGTCAACATCGACGAGAACGAACGGCCGACCGTCGCCGCGCTGGCCGAATTCGTCCCGCACATCGTCGTCACCCATCCGCTGGCGCCGCGCGACAACCTCGACCTGGCGCGCCTGCTTGGCGCGCTGTTCTGCGCCGACGCCAGGGCGCACGCCTGGTGCGCGCAGTTCGAGGCCGAATACGCGCTGCTGGCGGCGACGGCCAAAGGGCCGCCGCAGACCATGCTGTACTGCATCTGGCAGGACCCGTGGATGAGCGTGTCGCCCGACACCTACATCGCCCGCATGATGGCCGAGATCGGCTGGAGCGTGCCGCCGCTGAGCGACCCGGCGCGCTATCCGCGTTTCGCGTGGAGCGACGCGCTGGTCGGCCAGATCGACGGCGTGCTGCTGTCGAGCGAGCCGTACCGGTTCACCGAGGTCCACGCCGACGCGCTCGAACGGCAGATCGGCAAGCCGGTCCACCTGATCGACGGCGAGATGATGTCCTGGTACGGCAGCCGCGCCGTGGCCGGGCTGCGCTACCTGCGCCAGATTGCCGAGGGCAAGCTGCTGCGCTGATGGTGGCAAGGCAGGTCGCCGGCGCGGGTCGCCAGGGCGGCGCAAGCGCCGCCGCACGCAGCAACGGCGGCCTGTGCGGGCCGCCGTTGGCGATGTGCTTGAGTTGCATGGCAGCACCTGCAGTGGCGCGACGGACGAGTATGCGACGCGACCTGTGCGCGGATTATTCGTTCACTTCGTCCGGTTCGTCGACCACGTTGGGGGTCTTGTGCAGTTGCTTGTCGTGCAGCCGGCCGAGCGCGCTGTCGACCGCGCGCTTGAGCTTTTCAGCCGCGCCGCTGATGGCCTGGTGCAAATTGACGGAATGTTCGCTGACGACGATCGGCTGGTAGCCGGTGATGCGCGCCTCGAGCAGGCAGCGGTTGCCGCCGTCGGACGACTTCTGGCTGTTGTCGTCACTGAGATGGACTTCAACGCGGGTGATGTGCTCGCCGAACCTGGCAACTGCGGCCTGGACAACGGTGTCGACATGGTCGTCCAATCCCTGGTGGCGTTCGATCGTCTTGTCGGTATTGATGTTGATTTGCATAAGTCACTCCTGGTTGTTCATCAAGTGCGCGCCCCAACCTTGGGCTTGCCGGCGCGCGTATCTGCTGCCGCCTAGCTTGGCACTGCAGTGCGCGCACTCCTTGATCTTACACCTTTCGCCGATTTGACCACGCTCTGCTGGAACGCCGATTTACTTGATTAGTCCGGCGGCAATATTGATCGACAAACCGAGGATCACCAGGTTGAAAAAGAAGTTCAGCACCGAGTGTCCGAGTACCAGCTTGCGCATCCCGCGTGTCATCACGGTGACGTCGGAGGTCTGCACCGCCACCGAGATGGTAAACGAGAAGTACAGGAAGTCCCAGTAGTCGGGTTCGCGCTCGTCGTCGGGGAACTTCAGCGGCAGGCCGTTGTCCTTGCAGCGGTAGTACATGTGCGCATAGTGGAAGCAGAACAGCAGTCCCACCAGCAGCCACGAGCCGAACAGCGTCAGCACCGTCAGCACATAGCGCCAGACGCGCTCGCTGCCCTTGGCGTCGACCAGTGCGCTGAGCTCGAAAAAAATCGCCGACAAGCTGAACACGGCCGCCACCACCAGCATCACCAGCACCAGGCCGGTGTTCTCATCCTGCTTGTCGGCAATCGCGCGCACCTTGCGGTGGTCGGCGCGGGTGACCAGCCACATCATCGTGATCAGGTAGGACCAGACGGCGGCATTCCAGGCGATCAGCGCGCGCGTGATGGCGACGAAATTGTCCGGCAACAGCAGTGCGACGACGACGCCGAACACGATGGCCAGCGCCAGGTGCGGCCGGCTGGTAACAATACGGTGCCACAGGATCTGCTTCATGCGCTTGTCAGGTTGGGTGAGGAGGGAAGTTGCTGCGCATTATTCCATATCATTTGCTCGGATACCGCGTTGCCCCCGCACGATTGAAATCCCCGCGCCAGGTACAGGCGACGCGCCGGCGCGTTGGCGTGGTGCACCGCCAAGGTCAACGGCAGCGCATGGCGCGCCGCGCAGCCCTGCAGCGCGTGCAGGATGTGGCTGCCAAGCCCCTGGCCGCGGCATTCCGGCAGCAGCGCGATATCGACCAGCCGCATCGCCAGCGGGCCGCCGTCGACGACGATGCGCCCGCACCGCGCGCCCTGGTGTTCGAGCAGCAGGTAGGTGGCGGCGGGAAAATCGCGCCGGTAGCCGGCGCCCTGCAAGCGCTGCTGCATCGCAATGAGCGCGGCGACGAAGGCCGGCTCGGCGGTGACGGAGTGCAGGTCGGCGCGGGTCGATGCGTACAGGCGCGCGAGGAAATCGGCGTCGCCGTCGTGTGCCGCGCGCGCCTGCACGGGTTGCAGCAATGCGGACAGGATGGCGAGCAGGGGTGGCGGCATCAAGGCAAGTGGGTGGCGGCGAGGAGCACAAAAAAGTGCGGATGATCCGCACTTTCTGGTCGGCGCGGACCGCCTAATTTCGCGAAGGGAAAATACCCTCGAGGCAGATTATATAGTTCACGCCGGTGAACGGTTGCATCACCGACGCTTGCCCGCTGACGCTGACCGGGATACTGGTCGGCTGGCCGTTACCGCTGTTGTCGACCGCGACGGTGCCGCCGGCAATGCCGCTCGCGCCGCCCACTTCGCCCATCTGGACCGGGCTCAGGCCCGGCCCCTGGCCCTGGCCGACGGCGACGCGTCCGCGCAGATCGGGCAGGCCGAAGGTGCTGCGGCCGTCGCCGCCGTAGCTGGTGCCGAGCAGGGAAAACAGCGCACTGTTCTGGCTGATCGACAGCATCTGGCCATTGCACAGCGCCCAGCCGCGCGGTTCGAAACCAAAGGCCACGGGCATGATCGTTCCAATAAATGCGTCCATTACTGATCCTTTCAAAAGCGGTGGTGAGCGGGGGCGACGGCGGCGATGGCAGGCGCCTGACTCATGGGATTGACCGGACTTGCTCGTCGATAGTGCCACGGGCGCCGCCAGAATGACCACAAGAAAAATTCGCCGCTAGTCGCAAATAACAACGCTTTCATGCGCCGTGAATACACGGTGAACCCCATGCACGCAATGCTGGAAAATGCGCCTGTTCGTTCGTACAGCACCCACACTGCCACGCACGGCGTTAGGCGCTCGGCGCTTTGCCGTGATGGGGGAAGCGGTCCATGCGCGAGAGCACCGGGAAGGCGCGCGCCCACACGCCGGTCACCACCAGCGTGGCGGCGCCGCCGAGCAGGATCGCGCGCACCAGGCCGAACCAGCCGGCGGTGAGGCCCGATTCGAATTCGCCCAGTTCGTTCGATGCGCCGATGAAGACCGAGTTGACCGCGCTGACGCGCCCGCGGATGGCGTCGGGCGTTTCGAACTGCACCAGCAGGTGGCGGATGTAGACGCTGACCATGTCGCCCACGCCGAGCAGGAACAGTGCGGCCAGTGCGACGGCGAAGCTGGCGGTGGCGCCGAGCACCAGCGTGGCGACGCCGAACAGGGCGACGCCGCCGAACATGAAGGCGCCGACGTGGCGCCGGATCGGCATCATCGCCAGCACGATCGTGCACAGCGCGGCGCCGGCGCCGGGCGCGGTGCGCAGCAGTCCGAGCCCGGTCGGGCCGGCGTGCAGCACGTCGCGCGCGTAGGCCGGCAGCAGCGCGGTGGCGCCGCCGAACAGCACCGCGAACAGGTCGAGCGAGATGGCGCCGAGCACGATCGGGCGCGAACGCACGAAGCGCAAGCCTTCGAGCACCGTGTGCCAGGTGGCCGGCGCGGTGTTGAGCGCCTGCGGCACGCTCTTCGTGCGGCTCATCAATATGACCGAGCACAGCAGCAGGGCCGCGCTGGTCAGGTAGACGCTGCGCGGGCCGGCCAGGTACAGCAGGCCGCCGAGCACCGGGCCGGCGATCACCGCCACGTGGAAGGTCGACGAACTGAGCGCGACGGCCGCGCCGAAGCTCTCGAGCGGCACCATGTTCTTCAGGATCGCCTGGGTGGCCGGCGCCATGAAGGCGCGCGCGCTGCCGAACAGCACCAGGATGGCGAACACCGGCCACACCACGTGACTGCCGCTGAGCGTGAAACCGAGCAGCAGCAGCGAGCACAGCAGCTGAACGCTCATGCACAGCGCGATGATCGTGCGGCGGTTGTAGCGGTCGGCGGCGTGGCCGGCGAACAGGATCAATGCCAGGAAGGGAGCGAACTGGGCCAGTCCGATCAGGCCGAGGTCGAACAGGTTGCCGGTGATCTCATAGACCTGCCAGCCGATCGCCACGCTCTGCATCTGGACCGCCAGCGTGCCGAGCACGCGCGCCAACAAATAAAAGGAAAAATTACGGTTGCGCAGAACGCTGAAGCCGCTGGAAGTAGACTGCACAGACATGGACGCTTTCGACAAGATACTGCCGAGAATTATGCCCGATCTCCGCGAATAACGTTGAATGGGGGCAAGGCCCGCCATGCGGTACACGGGGTAAGGTCGGTCATTCGGACATGTCGTTTTTGAAATGTGCGAATGTCCCCCCAAGGGGAAGGACCGACCCCAGCAGCAGCAAAGAACGCCTACTTCTTCACAAACCGCAGCGCGAACTTATCATCCGGGCGGCCATCCATCTTGAAGAACGGCTGATCGCGCGGATCGTCGGCGACGTGCAGGTAATCGCTGCGCGTGTCGAGCGCGAAGCCGGCCTGCGTCAATTCGGCGATCACCGACGCGTCTTCGATGCGGTGCAGCGATTTGGTGGCCGACAGCCCGGCGCCCGCGTGCGCGGCGTTGTCGATCACCACCAGCATGCCGCCCGGCTTGAGCGCAGCGTACAACTGCTTGTTCATGGCGGCGCGGTCGGTCGGCGTGTTGACGATGTCATGGTAGGACATGTTGATGGTGACCAGGTCGAGCGGCGGCGTAGCGGCCGGCACCGGCGCATCGAACGGCGCCACCAGCGCATGCAGGTTGGCCATCGGCGCGGCGGCCAGGCGGGCATCGAGCTTCGGCGATGGCTTGGCATTTTGCGCCCACACCGCGCCGCCGGGGCCGACCGCCGCGGCCAGCAGCGCCGAAGTGGCGCCGGCGCCGGCCGAGATATCCAACACCTTCATCCCCGCACGCACCTTGGCGAAGGCGAGGAAATCGGCCGGCCTGCGCCTGGCGTCGCCCTTGCGGTCCTCGTCGGTGCGCGCAGGGTTGGCGATGGCGGCCTGGTACTGCGCGGTGGCGGCGGTGTCGGGCGCGGCGAACGCGGGGCCGGCCAGTGCGACGGCGGCGAGCGCCAGCAGGGCACGCGAAAAGTGACGTGCGAGGCGTTTTTGTTGTTGCATGTCGAGTCCTTGAGGTGAGGTACGGAGAACGCGGACGCCCGCGCAGCTCCATAAAATACCTCAAATCGGCACGCCACGGTGCAAATTACGGCTGGGCCAGATCCGCCTCGGAGGTGAACGCGTCGGCGTAAAATTCGTCAGCCGGCAGAGCGCACCGGGCGCCGAAGTCGCGCTGCGCCGAGTCGACCATGATCGGCGCGCCGCAGGCGTAGACCTGGTGGCCGGACAGGTCGGGCAGGTCGGCCATCACGGCCGCATGCACGAAGCCGGTGCGCCCGGTCCAGTGGTCTTCCGGCAGCGCGTCCGACACCACCGGCACGTAGCGGAAGTTCGGCACGATGGCGGCCCATTGCTCGCACAGCTCGTGCATGTACAGGTCGTGCGGCCGGCGCCCGCCCCAGTACAGGCTGACCGGGCGGGTCGACTTCAGGTGCAGCAGGTGTTCGACCAGCGCCTTGACCGGCGCGAAGCCGGTGCCCGACGCCAGCAGCACGATCGGCTTGTCGGAGTCCTCGCGCAGGAAGAAGCTGCCGTGCGGGCCTTCGAAGCGCACGATGTCGCGCTCCTTCATGGTGGTAAACACCTGCTCGGTGAACAGGCCGCCGGCCATGTAGCGGATGTGGATCTGCAGCGGCGCGTCGAGCGTGCTCGGTGCGTTGGCCAGGCTGTAGGCGCGCCGCTTGCCGTCCTTGAGCATGAATTCGATGTACTGGCCGGCGCGGTAGGCCAGCGCTTCGTTGGCCGGCAGCTGCAGACTCATGACGATGACGTCGGGCGCGACCTTGTCCAGCTTCGCCACGCGCGCCGGCATCTTGCGCACTGGGTATTCGCTGCTGCCGGCCACTTCGCGCGCCTCGACCACCAGGTCGGCCTCGGTGGTGGCGCAGCAGAACAGCGCGAAGCCGTCGGCCGCTTCCTGGTCCGACAGCGCGCGCTGCTGGTACGCCTTGTGGCTCACCGCGCCGGCCACGACCTTGCCCTTGCACGAGCCGCAGGCGCCGTTCTTGCAACCGTACGGCAGGCCGATGCCGGCGCGGATGGCCGCCGCCAGCAACGTTTCGCCAAGCTCGCACTCGAAATGGTGGCCGCTGGGCTGGACGGTGATCTGAAAAGTCATACAATCCTCAACATGAAAAACATTCCGCAACAAAAATTCGGGCAGCCACGGCTGCTCATCGTCGGCTGCGGCGACATCGGCCTGCGCCTGCTGCCGCTGCTGCGCGCGCGCTTCCGGGTGTTTGCCGTCACCAGCAGCCCTGAGCGCTGCGCGCAACTGCGCGCCGCCGGCGCGATCCCGATCGTGGCCGACCTCGACGATCCGGCCAGCCTCAAGCGGCTGGCGCGGCTGGCGCCGAACCTGATCCACCTGGCGCCGCCGCAAGCGGACGGCGTGCTCGATCGGCGCACGCGCCGCCTCGCCGCCATTCTACCAGCCGGTGCGCGCCTCGTTTATGTCAGCACCACCGGCGTGTACGGCGATTGCCAGGGCCAGTTGATCGACGAAACGCGCAGCGTGGCGCCGCACAACGCGCGCGCGCGCCGTCGCGTCGACGCCGAGCGCGTGCTGCGCGACTGGGCCCGCCGCGCGCAGGGGCAGCTGGCGATCGTGCGCGCGCCCGGCATCTATGCGCGCGAGCGGCTGCCGCTGGCGCGCCTCGCACAAGGCACGCCGGCGCTGCGCGAACAGGACGACGTCTACACCAACCACATTCACGCCGACGACCTGGCGCAGATCGTCGCGCTGGCGCTGTTTCGCGCGCTGCCGGGGCGGATCTACCACGCGGTCGACGACACGCGCATGAAGATGGGCGACTATTTCGATTGCGTCGCCGATGCGTTCGCACTGGCGCGCCCGCCGCGGGTGGGGCGCGCCGAACTGGCGGCGCAGGTGTCGCCGATCAAGCTGTCGTTCATGGCCGAATCGCGCCGCATGCGCAACGAGCGCATCAAGGGCGAACTGGGGGTGCGGCTGCGCTATCCGGAGGCCGGCGCGGCGCTGGCCCGCATGGCACTGGTAAAATGACGCCCCGAACAAGGAAACCACCATGACTTACGAAGAATACCTGGACGAAGTGACCACCATCCTCACCGAACTGTACGAACTCGACGACGCCGCCGCCATCAAGCTGGTGGTCGACGCGCAGGATGCCGAGTTTTTCGTCCAGCACGACGACAAGCCCGACATGTGCACGCTCGAGCAGGCCAGGAAGGACGCCGTCACGCTGTTCGACGCCAAGCAGAACAAGCAGCAGACCCAAAAGAAACAGCAGCAACGGGTGCGGCAGAAAAAGTAAGCGTGGTGCCGCAATGCATGACGCACGGTTGATGCGCGTCAAGCCGCCGCGGCGCGCCGGTTCTATTGTGAGTTATGTCTTCCACCGATTTTTCGACCGATTTTTCGACCTGTGCGAGCGCTCAACATGGACCGCCAGATTAGCCATCCGACCAAGGAACAGGTGCGCGCCTACATGGCGCAGCGCGAATCGGCGCACCGTCCGCCGCCGCCGCCGGCTGAAATCCGCCGCCAGCTCGGCTGGCGCCTGACGCCGTCCGACGACACCGTTCTGCTGCAGTTTTATCTGCTGCCATCGACTTACAGCAACCTCACCGCACAGTGGCTGTTCGACTGGCTGAGCAGCGCCGCTTGCGCCATTTCCCCCTCCCGCAGCCTGAAATAAGCTTCGCTTAAGCAAAAAACAACTCAGGCGTGTATCATTCTCCCATCAGAAACGCCGTATAAACGGTTCGCGTTTCGCTTGGGATACCGTTTATTTCGCATGCAAAGACATTCGGCGTCGAATTTTGACGACGAATTGTTACAATTGTTACTATTTGAAAGAATTCAACATGACCACCACGACTACCCCGGAGACGGCTATCTACAACCCCGACAATCTGCTCGACGCCCTCATCGCCAAGCTGCATCTGAAGAACGACGCGGCGCTCTCGCGCGCGCTCGAAGTGGCGCCGCCGGTGATCAGCAAGATCCGCCACCGTACCTTGCCGATCGGCGCCACCATCCTGCTGCGCATGCACGAAGTGAGCGATTTCAGCATCCGCGAACTGAAGGCGCTGATGGGTAATCCGCAGAACATGGGCGTGCCGTCGAACGCCTGAAGCGCAGCGGCAGCGGCGGCGCTCAGAACTTCAGCGCCGCGCCGAGCGTGACGTAGCGGCCGACCGCATCGTAGTACTGCGGGAAGGTGTTGCCGCTGTTGGTGGTGGTGGTGCCAATCGTGCCGCCGACGATGGGCGCCTGCCGGTTGGCGACGTTGTTGACGCTCAGCGTGAGCCGGATCATCTTGCTGACGTTCCACGCGGCGCTGATGTCGACATAGTTGTAGGCGGCGATCCGCGCGTACGCCGGCAGGAAGTCGGTGCCGCCCGGCTCTTCGATGACGGCGCTGACATGGCGCCAGTTGTAGCCCAGCGACCAGTCGGCGACCGTCCAGGTGGCGCGCTGGTTGAATTTGCGTTTGTAGGTCGGCCCGCCGCACGCCACGCTGTAAAAGCCCAGGCAATCGCGCTCGACCGAGGCCGGCGTGGGGCGGAAGCGGAAGCGCCTGACCTGGTTGTAGCCGCCGCTGAGTTCGACCGCGCCATACCTGCCGGCGTGCCAAAGGTAGGCCGCATTCACATCGACGCCGCTGGTGCTTTGCGTGCCCAGGTTGGACAGCGCCGTCTGCACCCCTTTCGCCTCGACGCCGTTGAAGGTGCCGTTGACCGTGTTGCGTCCAATTAAGCTGCACAAGGCGTTCTGCACCAGGCCCGGATTCAAGCTGGTGCTGTAGCAGCCGTCGAGTATGTCGGTGGTGGTCGGGCTCGAAATGGCGTTGTCGATGTCGATCCGGTAGTAGTCGACCGTCAGCGCCAGCTTCGGCAGCGGCTGCCACACGAAGCCGACGGTCCGGGTCCTGGCGCGCTCCGGCGTCAGCGCGGGATTGCCGCCGCTCTGGCTGGCGATCTGGCCCGATGACGGCGCCGGCAGGCTGCCGATCTCGCTTTGCGGCACGCCGGTCAGGCGGCACAGGTTCGACAAAGTGCCGGGCGTGTTCGCCGCCGCCTGGCTGATCCGGTTGCCCTGGCAAGGATCGACCGCCAGGTTCGACAAGCCGGTGACGACGGGCGCGAACAATTCGTTCACGTTTGGCGCGCGGGTCGCCTGTTGCGCCATGGCCCGCAGGCGCAGCGATTGCACCGGCGCCCATTCGCCGCCATATTTCCAGCTGCCATAGTCGTGCGACCTGCCGGCGTTCGATAACGCGGTTTGCCGGTAGCCAAGCTCCAGGCTCAGGGCCTGCAGCAGCGGCTTGTCCCTCACCAACGGCACCAGCAATTCGAGCGCGGCTTCCTCGAGCTTGAAGGCGCCGGCGCGATCGGGCGTCGTCGCGGCGGTGCCCAGCACTTCCCCCGCGGCGGCGGCCGATTCTGTGTAGGCGCGCACCTTGCGCTGCTCGATCGACAGCGCCAGCGTGATCGGCTGCGCGGCGAACGGGCTGGCCAGCCGGCTGCCCAGGTCGCCCGAGAGCGTCAGCGCGCCGACCTCCTGACGCACCGCTTGCACCATCTGGGCACTGAGGTTGATGAAGCCAAGCTGGGCGGGAGTAATCGACCCGGCGGCGCCGAACACGTTCAGCGGCACGCAACCGTTGGCCGGGTTGACGCAGCTGGTGCTGTTGAGCGCGTTAAGCGCCTGCACCACCTTCGATTGCGAGCCCCAGTTGCGCCGGGTGCCGGTCTGGTCGGCGTCGCCGCGGCTCCAGACCATGTCGTAGCTCCAGTCGTACACCAGCGCGCCCTTGATGCCGACGGTGGCTTGCCGGGTCGTGGTATCGAAGTCGAAGTAGCGCGGTCCCAGTTCGATGAAGCGGCGATTGATCAGCAGCGGCACGAGGGTGGGATTGCCCTCGACACAGCTGGCCGCCGGGATGCCGCGGCGCGCGCACAACTGCTGGCGCGCGGCGGCCGGAATGAACGGGTTACCGATCGGCACGTTGAAAGTGCTGCCGAATGTGCCGGCCTCGGCCAGGGTGGCGCCAACCTTGCTGCGCGTGTAGAACAGCTCGGCGTACGCTTCGGCATGCTCGTTGAACTTGAAGTTGCCCAGCGACGTGGCCTGGGTGCGCTCGAGCGCCGTGACGTAATAGGTCGGCGGATTGGCGTTGTAGAGCTGTGCCGGCTGCACCAGCGCGCCGCTGGCCGGGTCGATCTGCCAGGTGCCGGCCAACGCATCGGTGCCGCCCGCGCCCTTGGCGGTAGAAAACGCCGACGGCACCGTGGTGGCGGAACCGGTCACCGCGCCGGTCACCGAGTTCAGGCTGGTGATGCCGTAGGCGCGCGCACCCTGGGTCAAGGCGTCGGCGCTGGTCTTGCCGATGCTGAGCACCAGGTTGCCGCGGTGGTCGTCCAGGTTGGTGCCGATGGTCAGGTCGGTACGGCGGCGCCTGGCGTCGTGCTGGTCGGCGGTGGCGCCGTATGCGCTACTTAGTTCGACACCGGTAAAGTTGCGTTTGAGGTTGAAGTTGACCACGCCCGACACCGCATCGGCGCCGTACGCCACCGATGCGCCGCCGGTCAGCAGGTCGACCCGGCTGATCAGCGCAAGCGGGATCGCGTTGGTGTCGACCGTACCGTTCAGGTTGAACGGCACCAGCCGGCGGCCGTTCACCAGCACCAAGGTGCGGTTGGGGCCGAGGCCGCGCAGATCGATAGTGGCCGCGCCGCCGGAGCCGCTGTTGGTACCCGGGCCGACCGCCGGCACCGCCGCCGGCAGGTTCTTGAAAAATTCCTCGACCGAGATCGGTTGCGCAGCCGCGATTTCTTCTGCGCTGATCGAAGAAATCGGACTGTTGGAGGTGGTGCCTGGCCGGGTGATCCGGGTGCCCGTCACTTGCACCACTTGCACCGATTCCTGTGCCATCAGCGGCTGGGTCATGACAGCGAAACCGAGCAGGACGCTGCCATAAACCTGCTGTCGTATCGCGCCTGTCAATATTTTTTCGCGGATCATATTCTTGGCCCAATTTGTCGATCAGGATGGTGGCACGCATCGGCCGGACAGGTTCGCCGGCAACGCCGAGCGCCCCCAGCATGCAGGATCGGCTAGGCGAACCCGGTGCAGAGGACACGACGATCAAACCATGGCTTCGGTGCCATCGTCCATGCCTAAATATGCTAGCTAGACAGTGCTGGTAGAATCGTTACCCCGGTGCCGCGCAGCGCCTGTCTTGGCCGCGGCGGTGGAGATCGCGACACGAGATTCCACTGCCAACCGGTTACGCCACTGCGCTGCTGAAATGCTCCGCTAAGCGGGCCGCGACAGGGTCGGGCGGACCGGGTGAAAATGTGCCGGCGCGGTCCTTAGCGCCACATCGAGGCGGCCCAACCGGCCAGCGGATGGCGGCGATGCGGTTGTAACTGTCGGGACCGAAAATGCGAACCGTGTGGTCGAGATCGAAGACGCCACATTGCTGGTAGGAACCGAGAACGCTGTCTTGTCGCGTGCGACGACGCTCTCTGCCTGGCGTTCTTGAATGGCAGTTTCACCGTAGGTATATTCATACAGTTCCTGCATGCGCGCGCCCACCAGCCGGTGCGATTCCTTATCCGCGTCGCCGCCCAAACCGACATACGGAAAATGGTGCAGGAAATAGCCAAACACCTCGTCGCAGTCGGCAGCATATTTCATCGTATCGAGGATGTGATAGTGCCAAAACACGTCGACGTCGAACAGCGGCGCGGCGTGCTCGTTCGGGAATAATTTGACCAGATGGAGGAAGCGGCGATACTCGAATTCAACCGCGTCCGCGTCCGCGTACGCCAGCGTCCAGCCTTCGCCAGATTCCTGGTGCATGAGTTTCACTTTTATCGGGTCGAGGTCCAGCGCCGCGACGGGCGCCGATAGTGTTTCTGAGATCATGCCAGATACTTTCTTTAGGTAGATTTGGGTGGATCACGCGTCGAAACAGTTCGCTAGGAACTCATCAATTGTGACAAGAATCAAATATCGGGTAGTTAACCTACCTTTAAGTTGATCTAAATCAATCCAAACGCATTTTTTATCGTAAGTTTCTGGAATGCAATAATGACGCTAATGAAGATGAGTTAACTAAGTGAATAATCGATGCGGTTGTT
>JARXKM010000431.1 GCA_030272785.1 Pseudomonadota bacterium | reverse complement strand
AGACCTGACCCCGGCAAAATGTCCGATTGTCAGACCTGACCCCAGCCTTTGAGGTTGCGGCGGGGAATTAGCCGTAGGCGCCGCCCGTGTAGAGCAGGTCGAACAGGCGCGAGATGGCGGCGATCAGCGTCGTCGCACCGACCATCATGGTGGCCACCAGGATCAGCGCCAACGGCCAGTGGGAGTCGTTCCGGCGCGCCGAGCCGGCGTTGTAGCGGGCATCGAACTTGTCGTCGGCCATCAGGCCGATCACCAGCGCTTCGATGAAACCGCCGATGGCCGACACGATCACCGGTAGCAGCGGATAGAAGATGTCGACCCGCTTACCCAATTGCCCCATCAGCAGCACCGTGGCGAACACCGCCGCCATGTGCAGCCAGGCCCATTTGTCGCGCGTGCCGCGCAGGTAGATGCGGTGCGCGCCGCACCAGCCCGTCAGTAGGCCAAGCAGGGTGGCGGCGGTCTTGTTCTTGTAGCTCGGACGGGCAGGTGACATGAAATTGGGCAATCAATCGGCGGAAAGCAGGCAGTATCGGTCAAAAAGCGCCCCATCGCATCCCTTTTGCCTAAAATTCGCTTTGCCGCCCGAGCCCGAAATCGGCGATAATGCTCGACTCCGGCCCGAACTGCGCGCCCTGTTGTCATTACTTCTTGCTGCTGCGCGGCATTGCGCGCTATAATTGTCGGCTTTTTCCGCCCAGCATAACTTTTTGGATTTAAATTATGGTCGTTATTCGTTTAGCCCGTGGAGGCGCCAAGAAGCGCCCGTTCTTCAACATCGTTGCAACGGACTCGCGCAATCGCCGCGACGGCCGCTTCATCGAGCGCATCGGTTTCTACAACCCGATGGCGGCAGGTGGCGAAGTCGGCCTGCGCATCACCGCTGATCGCCTGGCCTACTGGCAAGGCGTTGGCGCGCAATTGTCGCCAACCGTTGCCCGCCTGGTCGCTTCGCAGCCAGCAGTCGCAGCGTAATTTGTCGGTTCCAGGTTTGACCGATCCAGCAGTATCCGGGGTGCAAATCCCCGCCGACCTGACGCAAGTCGGGTATGTGTCCGGCGCCTACGGCGTCACCGGTTCGATTCGGGTCACCCCGTTTTCGGCCGACGCGGACGCGCTGCTGAACGTGAAGACCTGGTGGCTGGATAAGCCCAGCCTGCGCGCCGTCACGGTGCGCACGACGAAACTGCACGGCGGCGACGTCATTGCGCAGTTGCTTGGTGTGGTGGGGCGGGATGCCTCGGAAGCGCTGAAAGGCGCATCGGTACAGATCCCGCGCAGCCAGTTCCCGGAACTGCCCGCCGACGAGTTTTACTGGTCCGACCTGATCGGACTCGATGTCGTCAATCTGCAGGGTGACGCCTTGGGGCAGGTCACCGACATGATGGACAACGGCGTGCAATCGATCTTCCGCATTACGCCCGTGGCCGATCCGGCTGCCGACGCCAAAGCGGAGGAACGCTTGATCCCCTATGTGGAGCATTACGTCAAGTCGATCGACCTTGCAGCCAAAAAGATTACTGTGGACTGGGGCCTGGATTATTAAGGCGTCGTCCCCGAAGCGAGAGCCCGATGCAATTTGACGTCGTGAGCTTGTTTCCCGAAATGTTTGCCGCGTTGACGCAGTCGGGGGTGACCCGCCGCGCACTCGAGCAGCAGCGCTGGGGCCTGTCGCTGTGGAATCCGCGCGATTTCACCACCGACCGTCACCGCACCGTGGACGACCGCCCCTACGGCGGCGGTCCCGGCATGGTGATGCTGGCCAAGCCGCTCGAGGCGGCGATCGGCGCCGCCAAGGCGCGCCAGGTCGCGCTCGGGCTGGCGCCGCCGCGGGTAGTGTTCATGTCGCCGCAGGGCCGCGCGCTGAGCCACCAACGGGTCATGCAGTTGAAGGACGAGCCGGGCCTGGTGCTGCTGTGCGGGCGCTACGAAGCGGTCGACCAGCGCTTGCTGGACCGGGTGGTCGACGAGGAAATCAGCCTCGGCGATTTCGTGCTGTCGGGCGGCGAACTGCCGGCGATGGCGCTGATGGACGCGGTGTTGCGGCAGTTGCCCGGCGTGCTCGGCGACGATGCGTCGGCGCTCGAGGACAGCTTCGTCAACGGCCTGCTCGATTCGCCCCATTACACGCGGCCCGAGACGGTCGACGGCGTGAGCGTGCCGCCGGTGCTGATGGGCGGCAACCACGCCGAGATCGTCAAGTGGCGCCGCCAGCGCATGCTTGAAGCGACGGCGCGCAAGCGGCCCGATCTGCTCGCGCAAGCGCGCGCGGCCGGGCTGTTGAGCCGGGCCGATGAACAGTTTTTGGCGGGTTTGTAAACCTGCTGTAGTGCCTGACGGGCATGTTGCCCGTCTGTCGTAACCCCATCCTCTACTGGGCGAATGCAGCGCCAGCACGATGGTCTATGGAGTCATAAAAATGAACCTGATTCAAATTCTTGAGCAAGAAGAAATTGCCCGTCTGGGCAAGACTATTCCTGACTTCGCACCAGGCGATACCGTCATCGTCAATGTCAACGTAGTCGAAGGCACCCGCAAGCGCGCCCAGGCTTACGAAGGCGTGGTGATCTCGCGTCGCAACCGTGGCCTGAACTCGAACTTCATCGTTCGCAAGATCTCGTCCGGCGAAGGCGTCGAGCGGACGTTCCAGCTGTATTCGCCGCTGATCGCCTCGATCGAAGTCAAGCGCCGTGGTGATGTTCGCCGCGCCAAGCTGTACTATCTGCGTGAGCGTTCGGGTAAATCCGCACGTATCAAAGAGAAGTTGCCACAACGTCGCGTTGCAACGCCGGCCGTCGCCAAGTAATTCTGGCGTCCGTGTTGCGAACGAAGGCATCCGCGGATGCCTGGAAAAAGGCATCCTTCGGGTGCCTTTTTTGTATTTAGCTGGAGGATCTACGTTTGGCCAAGCTCCCGTTCGATCCCGAGCAGTTACCGATCGACTCGATCGCCGGCGAAGCGGCGCTCGGCGCCGAGCGGCTCGATGCGCAGTGGCTGCGGCGCCACTTTGCCGCGCCGCCGCTGTGGCAGCCTGAAGCGCTCGACGAATCGGTCGGTCTGCTGCCGACGATGATCCCGGCATCGGTGCTGATCGCGCTGGTGGCGCGGCCCGGCGGGCTGACGATGCTGTTCACGCAGCGCACCGACCATCTGAACACGCATGCCGGCCAGATCAGCTTTCCCGGCGGGCGCGCCGAGCCGTACGACGTCTCGCCGATCGACACCGCGCTGCGCGAGGCGCAGGAGGAAATCGGGCTCGACCGGCGCCATGTGGAGATCATCGGCACCTTGCCCGACTACCTGACCGGCACCGGCTACCACGTCACCCCGGTGGTTGGGTTGGTGACGCCGCCGTTCGAGCTGACGGCCGACCCCAACGAAGTGGCCGAAATTTTCGAAGTGCCGCTGGCGTTCCTGATGAACGGCGCGCACCACCGGCGCCTCTCATTCGCGTTGCCGGCGGGCGGTCGGCGCCGCTTCTACGCCATGCCGTACCAGCGCCACTTCATCTGGGGCGCCACGGCCGGCATGCTGCGCAACCTGTTCCATTTCCT
>JARXKM010000064.1 GCA_030272785.1 Pseudomonadota bacterium | reverse complement strand
GACGGTGACGCATGGTAAATCCTTTCGAGTGTTTTTATTCCAGTTCTTCGATCGGCGATGCAACGTGCGCATCACCGCGGACCGGTTTTAAAAAGTTAAAAAATGCCGACCGGGCACAGCGCCCGGCCAGGTACTACAAAACTGTGCTTACCCGAAAGCAGGTGCGACCTTTCGGGCGAACGATTTTACTTCTCGAGACCGGCAGGTGGCCAGTTTTCGAGCTTCATCCCCAAGGTCAAGCCGCGCGAAGCGAGCACTTCCTTGATTTCGTTCAGCGACTTGCGGCCCAGGTTCGGCGTCTTCAGCAGCTCGTTTTCCGAACGCTGGATCAGGTCGCCGATGTAGTAGATGTTTTCGGCCTTCAGGCAGTTGGCCGAACGCACCGTCAGCTCGAGGTCGTCGACCGGGCGCAGCAGGATCGGATCGACCAGCGGCGCGCGCGATGGCGCTTCGGCGGCAGCTTCCGTGCCTTCGAGGGCAGCGAACACGTTCAGTTGATCGACCAGCACGCGGGCCGACTGGCGGATCGCTTCTTCTGGCGTGATCACGCCGTTCGTTTCGATGTTGATGATCAGCTTGTCGAGGTCGGTACGCTGTTCGACGCGGGCCGATTCAACGAAGTACGACACGCGGCGCACCGGCGAGAACGACGCGTCCAGGATGATCCGGCCGATCGTCTTGTTGGTGTCTTCGGACAGGCGACGCACGTTGCCTGGCACATAGCCACGGCCTTTTTCAACCTTGATCTGCATGTCGAGCTTGCCGCCGGCGGTCAGGTGAGCGATCACGTGGTCCGGGTTGATCAGTTCGACGTCATGCGGCAGGTCGATGTCGGAGGCCAGGATGGCGCCTTCGCCTTCCTTCTTCAACGTCAAGGTGACGGAATCGCGGTTGTGCACTTTGAACACAACGCCCTTCAGGTTCAGCAGCAGGTCGACGACATCTTCCTGCACGCCGTCGAGCGACGAATATTCGTGCACGACGCCGGCGATCGTCACTTCGGTCGGCGCGTAGCCGACCATCGACGACAGCAGCACGCGACGCAACGCGTTACCCAATGTGTGGCCATAGCCACGCTCGAACGGCTCCATCACGACTTTGGCGTGACCGGCACCGAGTGCTTCGACATCGATAATACGTGGCTTCAACAAACTGTTTTGCATGAAATGTCCTTTTCAATACCCTCGGCACGTTACGCCGATAAGGCTGATGGCATTAGTGAAAACGCCCGCTCCTTGTGGAGCGGGCGGGGAAACGACTACAGCAAGCGTGCCTGCCGTAAATTAACGCGAGTACAGCTCGACGATCAGCGCTTCGTTGACGTCGGCGGCGATCTCGTTACGCTCTGGGAACGAACGGAAGGTGCCTTCCATCTTCTTGGCGTCGACCGACACCCAGCTCGGCATGCCGATCTGTTCTGCCAGCGACAGCGCTTCGACGATCCGCACTTGCTTCTTCGACTTTTCGCGCACGGCGATGATGTCGCCGGTCTTGACCGCGTACGACGCGATGTTGACGACGTTGCCGTTCACGGTGAACGCTTTATGGCTGACCAACTGGCGCGCTTCGGCGCGGGTCGAGCCAAAGCCCATCCGGTAGCAAACGTTGTCGAGGCGGGTTTCCAGCAGACGCAGCAGCGTTTCGCCGGTGTTGCCCTTGCGGCGGTTCGCGTCGGCGAAGTAGCGGCGGAACTGGCGCTCGAGGATGCCGTACATGCGCTTGACTTTTTGCTTCTCGCGCAGCTGGTTGCCGTAGTCCGAAGTGCGGGCGCCGGATTTGACACCGTGCTGGCCTGGCTTGACGTCCAGTTTGCACTTCGAATCGAGCGAGCGACGTGCGCTCTTGAGGAACAGGTCCGTACCTTCACGGCGGGACAATCTTGCTTTAGGTCCGATATAACGTGCCACGATGTTTCCTTTGTTTAATAATCACGCCCCGAGACATCTTGACGATGACAGGCGCTAGTCCGACTCTGGTGCTCAGGTTGGACGGTGGCTTGAATACCCGCACGCACGACGGCGGCAGGCGACGACAGCCGGGCAGTATACCCTATTCGGGCACTGCACCGGCGATCTTTTGCAGCAAACGCGCGTATTAGATACGACGACGCTTCGGCGGACGGCAACCGTTGTGCGGCACTGGCGTCACGTCCTGGATTTCGGTGATCTTGATACCCAGGTTGTTCAAAGCGCGAACGGCCGACTCGCGACCAGGACCTGGGCCCTTGATGCGCACTTCGAGGTTCTTCACGCCGCACTCGACAGCGACCTTGCCTGCCGCTTCGGCCGCAACCTGCGCTGCGAACGGGGTCGATTTACGCGAACCCTTGAAGCCAGCACCGCCGGACGTCGCCCACGACAGGGCGTTACCCTGGCGATCGGTGATCGTGATGATGGTGTTGTTGAACGATGCGTGGACATGCGCGATGCCTTCGGCGACGTTCTTCTTAACTTTTTTGCGTACGCGCGCTGCTGCGGCGCTGCTTTGTTGCTTAGCCATGGTTATTTCCTAGTTATTTCTTAAGCGATTGAGCAGCTTTGCGCGGGCCTTTGCGGGTCCGGGCATTGGTGCGTGTACGCTGGCCGCGGCAAGGCAGGCCCTTCCGGTGACGCATACCGCGGTAGCAGCCCAGATCCATCAATCGCTTGATGTTCATGGACAGTTCGCGGCGCAGATCGCCTTCTACGACAAACTTCGCGACTTCGTCACGCAGCTTCTCGAGTTCGCTATCGTCCAGGTCCTTGACTTTTTTATTCGTCGCAACACCGGTCGCATCGCAGATTTTCTGCGAGCGTGGACGTCCAACACCGTAGATCGCCGTCAGGCCGATAACAGTGTGCTGATGATTTGGGATATTAACCCCTGCAATACGTGCCATTCGTTATCCTCAATAAATAACGTTAAATTAACCTTGACGCTGCTTGTGACGCGGTTCCACGCAGATTACGCGGACAACGCCTTTGCGCTTGATGATCTTGCAGTTGCGGCAGATCCGCTTGACTGATGCGAGAACTTTCATGATTGCACTCTCTCTAGATTGGTTCGATTTTTAAACTTACTTGGTACGGAACACAATCCGGGCCCGGCTCAAGTCGTACGGCGTCAGTTCCACCGTCACCTTGTCGCCGGGCAGGATGCGAATGTAGTTCATCCGCATCTTACCCGATATGTGTCCGAGCACCACGTGGCCGTTTTCCAGCTTTACTCGAAATGTCGCATTGGGGAGATTCTCCAGAATCTCGCCTTGCATTTGTATGACGTCGTCTTTTGCCATTCGGTCTGTGCACTCCTGGGCGCTTATCGCGTCGGAATTCCGCCCTTGAAATTTGCCTTGCGCAGCAGCGATTCATATTGCTGCGACATGACGTAGTTTTGTACTTGAGCCATGAAGTCCATGGTGACAACCACAATAATCAACAGGGAAGTACCACCAAAATAAAACGGTACCTTCCATTGGGCTTGCATAAATTCCGGCAACAAACACACGAGGGTGATGTACACCGCGCCGGCCAACGTCAATCGCATCAGGATCTTGTCGATGTAGCGGGCGGTCTGGTCACCAGGACGAATCCCCGGGACGAACGCGCCGCTCTTCTTCAAGTTATCCGCCGTTTCCTTGCTGTTAAACACCAGCGCCGTATAGAAGAAACAGAAGAACACGATTGCCACTGCATACAACAGCGCATGGATAGGCTCACCAGGCCCCATCGATGCCGCCAGGTCTTTCAAGAAGCCGATTACCGGAGTGCTGCTGTCTTTACCCTTGGTGAACCAGTCCACGATGGTGGCCGGGAACAGGATGATCGACGAGGCGAAGATCGGCGGGATCACGCCGGCCATGTTCAGCTTCAACGGCAAGTGGCTAGTCTGACCGCCATATACCTTGTTGCCAACCTGACGCTTCGCATAGTTGACCAGGATCTTGCGCTGACCACGTTCGACGAATACGACGAAGTACGTCACCAGTGCCACCAGGACTATGATAAAGATTGCTGCAATGCTGCTGATCGAACCGTTCGAGATCAAGGTGGCCAGGCCACCAAGCGCCGCCGGCAGACCGGCTGCAATACCGGCAAAAATAATGATCGAAATACCGTTGCCGAGGCCGCGTTCGGTGATCTGCTCGCCGAGCCACATCAGGAACATGGTACCGGTGAGCAAAGTGACCACGGTCACGAAGCGGAACGCCATGCCCGGATCGAGCACCAAACCTGCCTGCTGCTCAAGCGCGACGGCAATGCCGAACGCCTGGAACAACGCCAGCGCCACCGTGAAATACCGGGTGTACTGGGTGATCTTGCGGCGGCCTGCTTCGCCTTCCTTCTTCAGCGCTTCCATCTGCGGCGACACGATCGACACCAGTTGCATGATGATCGAGGCCGAGATGTAGGGCATGATACCGAGCGCAAACACGGTGAAGCGGGACAAGGCGCCGCCCGAGAACATGTTGAACATGCCCAGGATGCCGCCTTCATTCTGCTTGAACAGTGCCGCCAGTGCCACCGGGTCGATCCCGGGAACCGGGATGTGCGCACCGATGCGGTACACGACCAAGGCACCCAGCAAAAACCAGAGCCGTCCCCAAGGGAAACCGGCTGCCGCACTCTTACCAACTTGTGAATTAGTCGCCAATTTTTGCTCCGATCAAGCCGTTAGCCAACTCAGGCTACCGAGCCGCCAGCTGCTTCGATGGCCGCTTTCGCGCCCGCAGTTACTTTCAAGCCTTTGAGGTTCACCGCTTTGGTGACTTCGCCGGACAGGATCACGCGAACGTCGCGTGCCAGTACTTGCAGAATGCCCGCTTGCTTGAGCACCAGGATGTCGACATCGCCGACAGGCAGGTTGTTCAGGTCCGACAGGCGCACTTCGGCTTTGAAAGTTGCATTGAGCGACTTGAAACCACGCTTAGGCAGACGGCGTTGCAAAGGCATCTGACCGCCCTCGAAACCGACCTTGTGGAAACCGCCCGAACGCGACTTTTGACCCTTGTGACCACGGCCAGCGGTTTTACCGATGCCCGAGCCAATACCGCGGCCTACGCGACGCTTGTAATGCTTGGCGCCTTCAGCTGGTTGAATTGTATTCAATTCCATGATTTCTCCGTTCGTGTAAGCCCGAAGGCTTACCCGACAACTTTAACGAGGTACGAGACTTTGTTGATCATGCCGCGCACCGATGGGGTGTCTTCCAACTCGGCAACCGAGTTGACGCGACGCAGACCAAGGCCGCGCACGGTGGCGCGATGCGATTCGCGCGTGCCGATCAGGCCCATGACCAACTGAACTTTGACCGTTTTAGTAGCTTGTGTCATCTTGTCCACCTTAAGCGAGGATGTCTTCAACCGACTTGCCGCGTTTCGCAGCGATATCGGAAGCAGTACTCATTTTCGACAAACCGTTCAACGTCGCACGTACCAGGTTGTAAGGGTTCGACGAGCCGGTGGATTTCGCCACCACGTCCGTCACGCCCATTACTTCGAAGATCGCGCGCATTGCGCCGCCGGCGATCACGCCGGTACCTGGCTTGGCGGGCATCATCATCACTTTCGATGCGCCGTGCTGGCCAGAAACGGTGTGGTGCAGGGTACCGTTCTTCAGAGGCACCTTGATCAGGTTGCGACGGGCTTCTTCCATTGCCTTCTGCACACCAACCGGTACTTCCTTCGACTTGCCCTTGCCCATGCCGATGCGGCCATCGCCGTCACCGACGACGGTCAGTGCGGCGAAGCCCATGATACGACCACCCTTGACCACTTTGGTCACGCGGTTGATCGCGATCATTTTTTCGCGCATGCCATCATCCGGCTTGTCGCTTTGCATTTTTGCTTGCATTTTTGCCATGACGATTCCTTTAGAACTTCAGACCGGCTTCACGCGCGGCTTCTGCCAACGCCTTCACACGGCCGTGGTAACGGAAACCGGAGCGGTCGAACGCAACTTCGGTAATCCCTGCTTTCAGTGCTTTCTCGGCGACGCGCTTGCCGACCAGTGCGGCAGCGGCGGCATTGCCACCCTTGCCGGACTTGCCTGCCAGTTCGGCGCGCACTTCGGCTTCGGCGGTCGAGGCCGAAACCAGGATCTTTGCGTCCGGGCTGATCAGGTTGGCGTAAATGTGCAGGTTGGTACGATGTACCGACAGGCGATTTACTTTCATCTCCGCAATTTTGATGCGGGTCTGGCGTCCACGACGCAGACGTGATTCTTTCTTGTCCATGGTCAGCCCTATTATTTCTTCTTGGTTTCTTTAAGCTTAACCACTTCGTTCGCATAGCGAACGCCCTTGCCCTTGTAAGGCTCGGGGGAGCGGTAAGCACGCACTTCAGCGGCAACCTGGCCAACCTGTTGACGATCGATCCCTTTGATCAGGATCTCGGTCGGGGTCGGGGTGGTGCAGGTGACGCCAGCCGGCATTGCATGCGCGACCGGATGCGAGAAACCCAGGGAGAGATTGAGCTTGTCACCGGCGGCCTGGGCTTTGTAGCCCACGCCGACCAGCGTCAGCTTCTTCTCAAAGCCTTTGGTCACACCATTTACCATGTTGTTGACCAGGGCACGCAAGGTGCCGGACATCGCATTCGACTCACGGCTGTCGTTGACTACGTCAAACGTCAGGGTGCCGTCTTTGTTTTCTACTTTTACCAGGCCATTCAGGGGCTGAACCAGCGTACCCAATGGACCTTTTACCGTGATCGCTGCTGCAGTGATCGCCACTTCGGCGCCAGCTGGGACAGCGACGGGCATCTTAGCTACTCGAGACATCGTCTACTCCTTAAGCCACGTAGCAAATAACTTCGCCGCCGACACCGGTGGTGCGGGCTTTGCGGTCAGTCATGACGCCTTGCGGGGTCGACACGATCGCCACGCCCAGGCCGTTCATGACGGTAGGGATATCATCTTTGCCCTTGTAGACGCGCAGACCCGGACGGGACACGCGCTCCAAGCGCTCGATGACTGGACGGCCAGCATAATACTTCAAACCGATTTTCAGTTCCGCTTTGCCACCGGCTTCGGTGACGGCGAAATCTTCAATGTAACCCTCGTCCTTGAGGACGATGGCAATCGCTACTTTAACTTTCGACGATGGCATGGCCACGGTCGTTTTCTGTACGCCTTGGGCGTTGCGAATGCGGGTCAGCATATCGGCGATAGGATCGCTCATACTCATTGCATATACTCCTATTACCAGCTTGCTTTAGTCATACCCGGAATCTCGCCACGCATGGCGAATTCACGGAGCTTGGTACGCGCCAGACCGAATTTACGGAATGTGCCGCGTGGGCGACCGGTGATCGCGCAGCGGTTACGCTGGCGGGTCGGTGCCGAGTTGCGCGGCAGTGCCTGCAACTTCAAACGGGCTTCATAACGTTCTTCGTCCGTCTTCGACTGATCATCGATGATGGCTTTCAGAGCGGCACGCTTCGGGGCGAATTTCTCCACCAGGTCTGCACGCTTCTGTTCGCGGTTAATCAGGGATAGTTTTGCCATGATCTCAGTTTCTGAACGGAAATTTAAAGGCGGCGAGGAGTGCTTTCGCTTCGTCGTCGGTCTTGGCGGTTGTCGTGATGCTGATATTCAAACCACGCAACGCGTCAATCTTGTCGTACTCGATTTCAGGGAAGATGATCTGTTCCTTGACACCGATGTTGTAGTTGCCACGACCATCGAACGAACGGCCATTCACACCACGGAAGTCACGCACGCGCGGCAGTGCCACGGTGATGAAGCGATCGAGAAACTCGTACATGCGGGCGCCACGCAAGGTGACCATCGCACCGATCGGGTAACCTTCACGGATCTTGAAACCTGCAATCGCTTTACGTGCCTTGGTCGTGACTGGTTTTTGGCCAGCGATCTTGGTCATGTCGCCGACGGCGTGTTCGATGATCTTCTTGTCCGCGATGGCTTCGCCCAGACCCATGTTCAGGGTGATCTTGGTCAAACGCGGAACTTCCATTGCCGATTTGTAGCCAAATTTGGCGACCAGGTCGGCAACGACCTTATCTTTATAAAATGCTTGGAGACGGGCCATGATTAAACCTTCACTACTTCGCCGGAAGACACAAATACGCGGACTTTCTTGCCGTCGACGTCTTTGAAGCTTACCCGGTCTGCCTTGCCAGTCGCTGCATTGAACAATGCAACGTTGGACACGTGAATCGGCATAGTCTTATCGACGATACCACCAGTTACACCGGTCATTGGGTTCGGCTTGGTCGCTTTTTTGGCGACGTTGATGCCTTCAACCACGACATGCTCAGCATCGATACGTTGCTGAACCACGCCGCGCTTGCCCTTGTCTTTCCCGGTCAGAACGATGACTTCGTCGTTTTTACGAATCTTATCCATTACGACTCCTTACAGGACTTCAGGTGCCAGGGACACGATTTTCATGAACTTTTCAGTGCGCAGTTCGCGCGTGACTGGTCCAAAAATACGGGTACCGATCGGTTCCAGCTTGGCGTTGAGCAGTACGGCAGCATTGCCGTCGAACTTCACCAGGGAGCCGTCTTGGCGGCGCACACCTTTAGCGGTACGCACAACCACAGCGTTATAAATTTCACCTTTTTTGACACGGCCGCGTGGCGCAGCAACCTTGATGGTCACCTTGATCACGTCGCCAATGCCAGCATAACGGCGCTTGGAACCGCCCAATACCTTGATGCACATGACTTCTTTGGCACCGGTATTGTCGGCCACTTCCAGCCGGCTTTCAGTTTGAATCATAGTATTCTCTTTCCCAACTTAAGCCGAAGAATTCCCACAATGTGGGCCTGCGGTCAGTCTTGGTCCCGCCAGAGGCTCCTGCTGGAGCACCTGATTGGGTGATGGACTTTCCAAAAACTTTCGTTTCAGGACCGCAGCCACCGGGGTGACTAATTGCGGCAACACATGAACGAAGCCCGCTAGTATCGCATAACACTGGCGGGCCCGCAAGAACTAAATGGTGAATGGCCCTGCACGTGCCTTCTAAACAACGGAGGCGCCGGCCGGGCTCTTCTGGTTTGCCAAGGAGCGGAGCAGCCGCCAGGCGCCTGCTCGTTTCCCCTGCGAAGCTCTTAGATTACTTGTGCTGCTTGTACAACACGGGTAACCGTCCAAGCTTTGGTCTTGGAGATCGGGCGACCTTCCTGGATCTCGACGGTATCACCCATCTTGACCGCGTTGGTCTCGTCATGCGCGTGATACTTGTTCGAGCGCATGATGATCTTGCCGTACAGCGGGTGCTTGACGTGACGTTCGATCAGGACGGTAACCGTCTTGTCCATTTTGTCGGACACCACTTTGCCGACCAGCGTGCGCTTCAGCGCCACTTTAGCAGTTGTTGTGTCGGTCATTTGGCATCCTTCGAGTTCATCACTGTCTTCACACGCGCGATATCGCGGCGTACCTTCTTGAGTTGCGAAGTGTTGCTCAGCTGTTGCGTAGCGATCTGCATGCGCATGCCGAACTGGGCCTTCAACAAATCATTCAGCTCTGTTTGGAGAGCTGCCTGGTCTTTGCCGCGGAGTTCTGTTGCTTTCATATACAACTCCTTTTATTGGCCGACTTGGCGGATGACAAACGTCGTCGCCAGTGGCAGTTTGGCGGCGGCCAGACGGAACGCTTCCCGGGCCAGCGTCTCATCGACGCCGTCCATTTCGTACAGTACCTTGCCTGGCTGAATCTCAGCGACGTAGTACTCCGGGTTACCTTTACCGTTACCCATACGAACTTCAGCTGGCTTGTTCGAAATTGGCTTGTCCGGGAAAATCCGGATCCAAATACGACCACCGCGCTTGATGTGACGGGTCATGGCACGACGAGCTGCTTCGATCTGACGCGCTGTGATACGGCCGCGGGCGATAGCCTTCAGACCGAATTCACCGAACGAGACAGCGGTGCCGCGTGAATGCGAAATGCCGGTGTTACGGCCTTTCTGCTCTTTACGATACTTCCTGCGTGCTGGTTGCAGCATGGTTATTCTCCTGCTTTCTCAGCGGGGGCTGGAGCTGCAGCAGCGGCGGCCGGTGCCAGCTTGACAGCCGGACGGGCACGCACAACCGGTGCGCCAGTGGTGGATGGACGGCCGCCGGCAGGGGCGCCAGGTGGACGCGGACGGCCAGCTGGCTTGCCATCGTCACGGCGTGGGCCGCGGCTCTTCTTGTCGTCGGCCGGGGTATCGATGACTGGTGCGTCGCCGTTTGGCGCGCGGTCACCCTTGTAGACCCAGACCTTGACACCGATGATGCCGTAGGTCGTTGCCGCTTCGCTGGTACCGTAGTCGATATCGGCGCGCAGGGTATGCAGCGGCACGCGGCCTTCGCGATACCATTCTTTACGCGCGATCTCGATGCCGTTCAGACGACCGGAAGACATGATCTTGATCCCGAGGGCCCCGAGGCGCATGGCATTTTGCATGGCGCGCTTCATGGCACGGCGGAACATGATCCGTTTTTCCAGCTGCTGGGCGATCGAATCGGCGATCAGCTGCGAGTCGATTTCCGGCTTGCGGATTTCTTCGATATTGACGTGTACAGGAACGCCCATGATCTTGGTCAGCGCGGTCTTCAGTACTTCGATGTCCTCGCCTTTTTTACCAATGACCACGCCTGGACGCGAGCTGTAGATCGTGAAGCGCGCGTTCTTGGCAGGACGCTCGATGACGATGCGGCCGACCGAGGCGTTCTTCAGTTTCTTTTTCAGATAAGCACGTGCTGCGAGGTCTTCGTTGAGCATTTGGGCAAAGTTACCATTGCCCGCGTACCAACGCGACGCCCAGTTACGGGTTACTGACAGGCGAAAGCCTGTTGGATGAATCTTCTGTCCCATCGTGACCCCTTAGTTTCCGACAGTCACGTAGATGTGACAGGATTGTTTCGAGATACGATCGCCCCGGCCCTTAGCGCGTGCAGTGAAGCGCTTCAGGATCGGACCCTTTTCAACGTAGATCTGAACGACTTTCAGCTCGTCGATGTCAGCGCCATCATTGTGCTCGGCGTTCGCGATGGCGGACTCCAGAACCTTCTTGATGATCGTTGCACCTTTTTTCGGGCTGAATTGCAGGATGTCGAGTGCTGCGCCGACTTTCTTGCCACGGATCAGATCAGCAACCAGGCGGCCCTTTTGGTCCGACAGGCGCACACCTTTGAGGATAGCTTTGGTTTCCATTATTTCTTCGCCTTCTTGTCAGCGGCATGGCCCTTGAACGTACGGGTCAGTGCGAATTCGCCGAGCTTGTGACCAACCATGTTCTCGGAGATATACACCGGCACGTGCAGCTTGCCGTTGTGAACTGCGATCGTCAGGCCGATGAAGTCCGGGGAAATCGTCGAACGGCGCGACCAGGTTTTGACTGGCTTCTTGTCTTTGTTCGCTTGCGCGGTCTCGACTTTTTTCACCAGGTGGGCGTCCTGAAACGGCCCTTTTTTCAATGAACGTGTCATGTCTTATCCTTATTTCTTGCCGCGGCGCGAGACGATCATCGAAGTCGTACGCTTGTTACGGCGCGTCTTCTTACCCTTCGTCTGTTGGCCCCAAGGCGACACTGGATGACGACCAGCTGCGGTTTTACCTTCACCACCACCGTGCGGGTGATCGACCGGGTTCATGACCACACCGCGAACGGTAGGACGAACACCGCGCCAGCGCATCGCACCAGCTTTACCGATCTTGCGCAGGCTGTGCTCGGCGTTACCGACTTCGCCTACCGTTGCACGGCATTCGATGTGGACGCGGCGCACTTCACCGGAGCGCAGGCGGACCTGGGCGTAGGTGCCTTCGCGGGCCATCAGCACGACGCCGGCGCCGGCGGTACGGGCCATCTGGGCACCCTTACCTGGCAGCATTTCGACACAGTGCATCACGGTACCGACCGGGATGTTGCGGATCGGCAGGCAATTGCCCGACTTGATAGGCGCTTCCGAACCGTTCATCACCGAGTCACCGACGGCCATGCCCTTGGTGGCGATGATGTACTGGCGCTCACCGTCTGCATAGCACAGCAGGGCGATGTTGGCGGTGCGGTTAGGATCGTATTCGATCCGTTCCACTTTCGCCGGAATACCATCTTTCTGGCGCTTGAAGTCGATCAGGCGATAGTGCTGCTTGTGACCGCCGCCGATGTGGCGGGTGGTGATGTGACCGTTGTTGTTACGGCCAGCAGTCTTCGATTTCTTTTCAACCAGGGCAGCGAACGGACGACCTTTGTACAGGTCCGGGTTCACCACCTTCACCATGCCGCGACGGCCTGGTGAGGTTGGTTTCATCTTTACGAGTGCCATTATTTAGCCTCCTCGGAGAAGTTGATTTCCTGGCCAGGCTTCAGGCACACGAAAGCACGCTTGGTATGGTTGCGACGGCCATTGAAACGGCCCGAACGCTTTTGCTTACCTTGGCGATTGGCTGTCTGCACCGACAGGACTTCAACCTTGAACAACAGTTCAACGGCTGCTTTGATCTCAGGCTTGGTCGCATCCGGCAATACGCGGAACACGATCTGCTCGTTCTTTTCCGCGACCATGGTGGCCTTCTCGGAAATGACCGGCGCCTGCAGCACCTTCATCAGGCGCTCTTCGCTGAATTTGATTACGGCGCTCATGCGAACATCTCCTCGATCATGGCCAGTGCTGCTTTGGTGACCACGATTTTTTTGTAGAACACCAGCGACATTGGATCGGCGTGGCGTGGCTCGACGACGAGCACGTTCGGCAGATTGCGCGATGCCAGCAACAGGTTTTCCTCGAGCGTGTCGGTGATGATCATGACCGATTCCAGACCCATGCCCTGCAGTTTTTGCGACAGCAGCTTGGTCTTCGGAGCAGCGATGCTCAGGGTCTCGACCACAACCAGGCGCTCTTCGCGGGCCAGTTGCGACAGGATCGAGCAAATACCGGCGCGGTACATCTTCTTGTTCACTTTGTGGGTGAAGTTCTCGTCAGGCGAGTTCGGGAAGATGCGTCCGCCGCCGCGCCACAGTGGCGACGACGACATACCAGCACGTGCGCGGCCGGTACCTTTTTGGCGCCATGGCTTCTTGGTCGTGTGGTGGACTTCTTCACGGTCTTTCTGCTTGCGGTTACCCGAACGCGCGTTAGCGGCGTAGGCGACCACGATCTGGTGAATCAGTGCTTCGTTGTAGTCGCGACCGAACACGGTATCGGCGGCGGCAACGTTCGAACCTGCGACAATTCCTTGCTCATTGAGAAGCTTGAGTTCCATAATTAAGCTCCCTTCTGTGCTTTGGATTTAATAGCTGGCGAAACGATCACCTGGCCATTTTTCGCACCTGGAATCGCGCCTTTGACCAGCAACAGCTGACGGTCGGCATCGATACGGGCGACTACGAGATTTTGAACGGTGCGGTTGACGTCACCGAGGTGACCGGTCATGCGCTTACCAGGGAACACGCGACCTGGATCCTGCGCCATACCGATCGAGCCTGGTACGTTGTGCGAACGGGAGTTACCGTGGGTCGCGCGACCGGACGAGAAGTGGTAACGCTTGATGACGCCGGCGTAACCCTTACCGATCGTGACACCTTGCACGTCGATCTTCTGACCGACTTCGAACAGCGAAGCGGGGACGACGTCACCGGCTTTGAGTTCGGCTGCTTTCGCGGCATCGACGCGGAATTCCCGCAACATCGTGCCAGCTTCGACGCCAGCTTTGGCGTGATGACCCGCAACTGCCTTGGTCACGCGGGAAGCGCGACGTTGACCGAATGCGACCTGAACAGCGGTATAACCATCTGTTTCAGGAGTTTTGATTTGCGCAACACGGTTGTTCGATACGTCCAACACGGTGACCGGGATCGAGTCCCCTTCATCCGTGAAAATGCGCATCATACCAACCTTGCGACCGAGAAGGCCCAGGCTCATTTTTTCTCCATGCCCCACCTGCGATTGGGCGGGGCTAACTGTTTAACTACCAAGTAAAGGACAGATTCAAAACGAACGAATCCATACCGAAGCCGGCAAGTATAGCGTGTAAAAAGGCTTGACGCAACAGATTCGTTAGGGGTATGGCGGGATGTTGCGAAAGCAGCGGATCGACCTTGGTCATCGGTGGCCGCGCCTCGGTGCGCCGCTGAACACGCGGCATTGACTGCGCGTCACGGCCATGCCCGGGCTGTATGCTTGATCCGAATAATCTCCACCCTCACGGCAGTGACGCGGTAGATCACGATGTAGTGGCCGGGAGCGACCAGTTCGCGGGTGCCGGGTTGACGGCCGATGTGCCCCAGGTTTGGATAGGTAGCCAGTGCGGCGATCTTGGCTTGAAGTCGAGTTATCAGTTTATCCGCGTTGACTGGACTACTGAGCGAAATGTAACTGCCAATTCTGACAATGTCGTTGATTGCTTGCCGCTTCCAATGGACGGCGTGCATTCCGGATCACTTTGCGAACACGGCCGCCCGGATCAGCCGCATAGCCTCATCATGCGGAACTGTTGGCGCATCGTCGTCCAGCGCCTCCTGCACCTCCGCCGCCAGCCAGGCGTCGTATTCTGCACGGTCACAAGTGGAGGGCAACGGGCTTTCGTCGGCGTCGGGGCCCTGCGTGGTGCGCACGATTGACAGCGACATATCGTCCGGCATAGCGTGGCCCGTTTCAAGTTGATCGGCCAGGACCCGCAGCGCCAGCGCTTGCACCTTCGCCAGCGCGGCAACTTCGGAAGGGGCAAACGCCAGCACTCCGGGAAGCTGGGAAACCTGCGCCAGCCAGCGGCCATCTGCTGCGCGCGTGCACTCCAAGGTTAACTTCATTGACGGCCTCCTAAAAATCAGTCTATCACGGTAAGGCGACGAAGTTTTGGAGGCGCCCCAATCCCGTCTACCGAACTTTTCGGGACCGCTGCGTCGAAGCGGTGCAGCAGACCCTGCCAAGTCATCGCAGTTGCCATCCTAAGCTTGCGCGGTGCCCTGCTCCGCCACGCCGGCCGGCGCGTCCGGCTTGCCGACCTGGTACCAGTCGACCTTGCGGGTGGCCACCATCATCGCGGCCAGCACGGCGAACAGCAGGATGCTGCCGAGCACCAGCGCGTTGTTCTCCGAGATCAGGAGGCCGTACAGGGCGCAGTACAGCAGGCCGAGCGCGGCGCCGAAGCCGTAGCCGCGGCGCCGGTCGCGCAGCACATAGGCCAGGTAGAACCCGATCAGCCCGGTACACGCGGCACTGGCGATGCAATACGCCCACAGGAAAGCGATGTGCTCCGACAGGCCCACCAGCAGCAGGAAGAACAGCGCCAGCGCCAGCCCGACCAGCAGGTACTGGATCGGATGGATCGGCAGGCGCTTGAGGATTTCGAACACGAAGAAGGCGGCAAACGTCAGCGCGACGAACAGCAGGCCGTACTTGGTGGCACGGTCGGCCAGCGTGTAGACGTTGACCGGCTCGATGAAGCCGACGCTGAAGGTGTCGATGCTGCCGGCGCTGCTGCGGCCGTCGGCGCGCGGGGCCAGTTCGGCGCGCGTCATTTGCTGTTCGGTGTCGCTGGCGAGCGAGGAGATGCTCCACGCCGCGCTGAAGCCGGCGGCGTCGACGACGCGCCCTTTCGGCGCCGGCAGGAAGTGGCCGCCGAACTGCGGGTGCGGCCAGTTCGACTTGAGCGTGACCGTCATCTCCTTGGCGAGCGGCGCAAATTGCTGGCTTTCGATGCCATCGAGGCCGAGCTCGAAGGCGAACGCGATGCGCGCCGGTTCGTCCAGCGCCAGCGGCGCCAGGGTGGCGTGCAAGCCACTTTTCATCGACAGCAGGCCGCTGCCCTGGCGAAACGGCGCCAGCTGCCCGGCCCAGTGCAAGACCGGCGTGTTGCGGATGCCGCGCACGTCGTCGATCGAGACGGCGACGAACGGGCGGCCCAGCGTCAAGCGCGAGCCGGCATTGGCGCGCGCCAGTTCGCTCTTGACCGGCAGGTCGAGATTGCCGCTGAAGCTGTGCTGACCGCTGAACACCAGTACCCGGTGGATGCCACGGTAGCGGCTGTCGGTGTCGATGTTGCCGGCCACCTGCAGCTGGGTGGGGAACACCAGGTGGCGCCGATTGACCTGGTGCTTGACGGTCTCGACCTTTTTGAGCGGATCGCCGGCGCCGCCGACCTGCTCCTCGTAGTCGTCGGTATAGGGAATCACCAGCACCGGCCCGATGACCGTCTGCGGGCCGACCGAATCGGCGGCAATGCTGGCGACGGCCTGCTGGCGAAACGCCATCCGTTCGTGGATGGTGGCCTGGATCATCAGGAGCGGGATGCCGATCAGCAGCATCAGGACGGCGATGACGACAATTTTGTACAGCAGCGTTTTTTGCATGGCGACTTCCTCTGGTTGGATGCGGCCAGTGTAGGAAGGACATGTGCGCAGATGATGCGTTGCGTGTGAAGTGGGCAGGAATGTCGCCCGCTGCGTCAGGCCAGCGCCAGCAGCAAGGTGGCGCAGGCGCCGCCGTCCGGATGGCTGGCCACCGCGACGCTGCCGCCATGCAGGATCGCCACTTCGCGCACGAACGGCAGGCCAAGCCCGGTGCTGCGCGCGCCATCCGGACGCGGCAGCGAATAGAAGCGCTCGAACAGGCGCGCGCGGGCAAACTCGGGAATGCCGGCGCCGCTGTCGCGCACCGTGATGCACAGCTGATCGCCGCGCCGCGCCGCGTCGAGCACGATGACGCTGCCGGCCGGCGCGAAATCGATCGCGTTGTCGAGCAGGTTGCCGATGGCCTGGCGCAGCAGCAGCGCGTCGCCGCGCAGCACCAGGTCGGCGCCATCGACCCGCAGCGCCAGCGCGCGCGCCGCCAGCCGGCCGTCGCAATCGGCCGCCGCCTGTGCCAACAGGGCGCGCAGGTCGATCGGCGCGGGCGCCGCCAGCTGCTGCTGCTGCTCGACTTGGACCAGCGCCAGCAGGCGATCGATCAGCTGTTTCTGGCGCGCGTTCTGGTCGAGGATATTGCCGAGAAAATGCCGGCGTTGTTGCGGCGCCATTTCCTCGCGCATCAGCTCGGCCGACGCCTGGATCGCCGCGATCGGGCTTTTCAGCTCGTGCGCCAGGGTGTGCATCAGCTCCTCGACGTACTCCTTGCCGTCGAGCCGGGCGCGCATCGCCTCGAGCGCGCGGCCAAGCACGCCGATCTCATTGTTGCCGAGCGCCGGCAGCGGCGTCTTGCCGCCCGCCTCGACGCTGGAGGCATAGGCGGTCAGCTTGCCGAGCGCGCGCGCCAGCCACCAGGCGAAGCCGATGCCGATCAGCAGCGACAGCACCAGCAGCACGGTGCCGCGCTGCAGGATCTTGCGCTGGCTGCGGCGGACGAACGGCTGCACCGTCGCGATCGGCTTGGCGATGGTCAGCACGCCGATGATGCGCGCACCGTCGCGGATCGGCGCGGCCACGTGCATCACCGCGCTGGCATCGTCGGCGGCATCGGCGCGGGTGCTGCGCGCGCCGTACTTGCCCTGCAAGGTCAGGTAGACGTCGTTCCAGCGCGAGAAGTCGTGGCCGGTGGCCGTGCCGTCCGAGTCGAACAGCACGATGCCGCGCTGGTCGGTGATGTAGATGCGGTAATCGAGGCTGGTCTTGCGGTGGCCGTCGAGCTGCAGGTCGACGCTGGTGCGGGCGACCTGCTGCATGCGCGCCAGCATGGCCGAGCTGCCGACCCGGCCCTGCCGGACGTCGTCGGCGACCAGCACGGCGAGCAGGTTGGCGGTATCGACCAGGGTGTCCTCGAGGGTCGCGCGCACGCCCGGGCGCACCTCCTGGACGAACACATTGAGCAGGAACCACGCGGCCAGCCCGACGATGAGGAAGTAGCCGAGCAGGATGCGCAGCCCGATCTTCATGCGGCGACCAGGCTGTAGCCCATGCCGCGGTGGGTCTGGATCGGATCGAGCGCCGGGTCGACGGCGCGCAACTTGGCGCGCAGCGACTTGACGTGGGCGTCGACGGTGCGCTCGAGGGTGTCGCGCGCGCCGTCCCACACCCGGTCCATCAGCTGGGCGCGCGACAGGACGTGGGCCGGATGCTCGAGCAGCGTCTTGAGCAGCAGGTATTCGTAGCGGGTCAGCTCGAGCGGCTGGCCGCGGAAGCGGATGCGCGCCTCGGCGGCGCGCAGCTCGAAGTGGGCGCTGGCGGCGGCGACGGGCGGCGGCGCCAGGCGGCGCAACACGACGCGCACGCGCGCCACCAGTTCGCGCGGCGAAAACGGCTTGGTGACGTAATCGTCGGCGCCGATCTCGAGGCCGACGATGCGGTCGATCTCCTCGCTGCGCGCAGTGAGGAAGATCACCGGCACGTTCGAGAACTGGCGCAGCTGGCGGCACACCTCGAAGCCGTTCATGTCGGGCAGGCCGACGTCGAGCACGACCAGCGCGGGCGCATCGGCGCCGCCGGCGCGCATGGCCTCGAGGGCGGCGCCGCCGAAGCTGACGTGACGCGGGTGGAAGCCGTCGGTGCGCAGCGCATACGCGATGCTGTCGGCGATGGCCAGTTCGTCTTCGACGATCAGGATGGTTTGCATGCGACAGAGTATCGCGTTGTTTGGCGCAGCGGGCAAGATGTCGCGCGGCCGGGCGATACAAGCTCGGCGTGGTCAGCCGGCGGGCGGCCCGACGTCGGCCGGGGTCATGGCTTCACGCATCCTTCGGAATCGACATGGTGAGGTTGACCGGCCGGCCCAGGTCCTGCTCGATCAGTTCGGCCATTCGCCGCAAGGCGAGGGCTTGTGCCTTTGCGATCGCAGCTACGGCGGTTGCGCCGTAGGCCATCACGCCGGGTAGTTGCGGAACCTCGGCTGCCCAGCGGCCATCTGCCTGATGGGCGCACGCGAAGGTCAGATCCATCGAGGCGATGGCATGTCGATCGAGGGATTCTTGCGCCACATCGCCGCCGACGGAGTTTGATGCCCCTTTCGGCGGGAAGGCGTATTTCCCCCGAATCATTGCGCCGAAATCTGACCGTTGGTACGCGGGCCGAAGGGTTTCTTCATCCTGTACGCTACTCTTCTTCATATAGCCTCCGTTCCGCCTTCGTCGCGAAGCGTGCACTAATAATCCTGATCGTGTCGCCTAGTTCGGTATGCGCTACCACCAACAGACGCCCCCTAGAGGAAACCCCGAAGGTGATGTTACGCGCTTCATTGCGTGAATGATCGGGATCGCGGGCAGTTTCGGCCAGTGCATCGCGAAACGCGCTTTTCGCCTCTTCGA
>JARXKM010000430.1 GCA_030272785.1 Pseudomonadota bacterium | reverse complement strand
ATTGATGCGGAGGAGAAATTATTATCCGCTTTCCGACCGGTCGCGGCGAGCATTGACCGCGATGCGTTGTTTTTTTGGGGACTTGCTGCCAGGACGACAAGAAGCGATACAGGCTGGACCGAGAGGCCCAGCCTGGCTGTAACAGGTCGCCTTAGCGGGCCGGCGCGCTCCAGCCGCCGCCCAGCACGCGGTACAAGGTCACCTGGTTCTGCAGGCGCTGCAGGTTGGCCTGCACCGCCGCCTGCTGCGCGGCGAACAGCGAGCGCTGCGCGTCGAGCAGGTCGAGGTAGGACGCCACGCCGTTCTTGTAGCGCAGGTCCGACAGGTTGAAGCGCTCGCCCTCGGCCGCCGCCACCGCGCGTTGCGCGCGCAGCTGTTCGGCGAACGTGGCCTGGCCGGCCAGCGCATCGGACACTTCGCGAAACGCCACCTGGATGCTCTTCTCGTACTGCGCCACGGCGATGTCGCGGCCGGCCTTGGCGCTGCCCAGGGTGGCCGTGTTGCGGCCGTAGTCGAAGATCGGTAGCACCACCGACGGCGCGAAGGTCCAACCGAACGAGCCGGCCTTGAACAGGCCGCTCAGCTGCGAACTGGCGCTGCCGGCGCTGCCGGTGAGGGCGATGCGCGGGAAGAAGTTGGCGCGCGCGGCGCCGATGTTGGCATTCGCGCCGATCAGCTGCTGCTCGGCGGCGCGGATGTCCGGGCGCGCCGCCAGCAGGTCGGACGGCAGCCCGGCCGGCAGGTCGGCCAGCTCGGTGCCGGCCAGCGTATTGGCCGGCGCCAGGGTGGCCGGCAGCGGCTGGCCGACCAGCAGCACCAGCAGGTTGGCGTCCTGCGCGCGCTGGCGCTGCTGCTGCGCCAGCACCACGCGCGCGTTGTCGACCAGCGACTGGCCCTGCGAGAGGTCGAGCTTGGAGACGACGCCGTTGTCGAACTTGAGCTCGATCAGCTTGAGCGAGGCCGCGCGCGCATCGAGCGTCTGACGCGTCAGCGCGAGCAGTTCGTCGTCGGCCAGCAGGCCGAGGTAGGTATTGGCGACCGAGCCGATCAGGCTGATCTGGGCGCTCTTGCGCGCTTCGTCGGTGGCCAGGAATTGCGCCAGCGCGGCCTCGCTGAGGTTGCGCACGCGGCCGAACAGATCGAGTTCGAAGGCGCTCACGCCGACGCCGGCGCTGTAGGTGCTGGTGACGCTGTCGTTGGCGCCCGGCACGCGGCTGCCGGTGAGCGCGGCATTCACCGTCGGCAGCGTGTCGGCGCGGCGGATCTGGTACTGGGCGCGCGCCTGTTCGATGTTCAGGATCGCCACGCGCAGGTCGCGGTTGTTCTGCAGCGACAACGCGATCAGCTGCTGCAGGCGGGCGTCGGCGAAGAAGCGCTGCCAGCCGACCTGCGCAGCGGCCGCGCCGTCGGCGGCGCTGGCGCTGGTTGCCGCATCGGGAAAGGCGGCGGCGACCGGCGCGGCGGGGCGCTCGTACTTCGGCGCGAGCGACACGCAGCCGGCCAGCGCCAGTGTCAGTGTCATTGTCATTGTCACTGCGAGCGCCAGCGGGGTGGCGATGGTGGCGATGGTGGTGAAACGCTTGATCATATTTTTTCCTCGACTGCGGGCGCGGCGACGTCGTCGTGCGCATATTTGTGGCGCTGACGCTCGCTGCCTTTGAACAGGGTGCGGATGACGACAAAGAACACCGGCACGAAGAACACGCCGAGCGCGGTGGCCGAGAGCATCCCGCCCATCACGCCGGTGCCGATGGCGCGCTGGCTGGCCGAGCCGGCGCCGCCGGCCACCACCAGCGGCAGCACGCCGAGGATGAAGGCCATCGAGGTCATCAGGATCGGCCGGAAGCGCAAGTGGCAGGCCCGGATCGCCGCCTCGGCCAGCGACACACCCTGTGCCTGCAGGTCCTTGGCGAACTCGATGATCAGCACCGCGTTCTTGGCGCCCAGGCCGATGATGGTGATCAGGCCGACCTTGAAGTAGACGTCGTTGGGGAAGCCGCGCAGGTTCGCCGCCAGCAGGGCGCCGAGCACGCCGAACGGCACCACCAGCAGCACCGAAATCGGTATCGACCAGCTTTCGTACAGCGCGGCCAGCGCCAGGAACACCGCCAGCATGGCGAAGCCGAGCAGCACGAACACGGTCGAGCCGGACAGCTTTTCCTCGCGCGACTGGCCGGTCCATTCGTAGGCGAAACCGGCCGGCAGCTGGGCCGCCAGGCGTTCCATTTCATCGAGCGCCTGGCCGGTGCTGTGGCCGGGCGCGGCGTCGCCCGACAGGCGCATCGTCGAGTAGCCGTTGTAGCGCACCGTCTGCATCGGACCGGTGATCCAGCGCGTGGTGGCGAACGCCGCCAGCGGCACCGGCTGGCCCTTGGCGTTGAGCGCGTTCAGCTTGAGCAGGTCTTCCGGCTGCATGCGCGACGGCGCGTCGGCCTGCACCACCACGCGCTGCAGGCGCCCGGCGTTGGGGAAGTCGTTGATGTAGGACGAGCCGAGCGAGGTCGAGACGGCCGCGTTGATGGCGTCGAAGGTGACGCCGAGCGCGTTCGCCTTGTCGCGGTCGATGTCGAGCTGCACCTGCGGCGCATCTTCGAGTCCCTCCGGCCGCACGCCGGCCAGGATCGTGCTCTTGCTGGCCAGGCCGAGCAGCTGGTTGCGCGCCGCCAGCAGCGCGTCGCGGCCGTTGCCGCCGCGGTCCTGCAGGCGGAACGAGAAGCCGGTGCCGCGCCCGAGCTCGGGAATCGGCGGCGGGCTGATGGCGAACACGAACGAGTCGCGCTGGCCCGACAGGGCGCCGGTGATGCGGTTCGCCACATCCTGCGCGCCGTGGCCGGCGCCGCGCTCCTTCCAGTCCTTGAGCGGGATGAAGCCGAGGGCGACGTTCTGGCCCTGGCCGGAGAAGTTGAAGCCGACCACGCCGACCATGCTGGCCACTTCCGGCTGCTTGAGGATGAACGCCTCGGCATCGGCCAGCACCTTGCTGGTGCGCTGCAAGGTGGCGCCGGCCGGCAGCTGAATATTGGCGATGATGTAGCCCTGGTCTTCGTTGGGCAGGAACGACGACGGCATGCGCATGAAGATCAGCACCACCACGCCGACGACGACGGCGAACACCGCCAGCGCGCGGCCGGTGTGGCGCAGGCTCTTGGCGACGACGCCCTCGTAGTTCTTGGCCGTCTTGGTGAAGCCGCGGTTGAACCAGCCGAAGAAGCCGCTCTTGGCGTGCGCGTGGCCGGCCTTGACCGGTTTGAGGAAGTGGGCGCACAGCGCCGGCGTGAGCGACAGCGCCATGAAGGCCGAGAAGAAGATCGACGACACCATCACGGCCGAAAACTGCCGGTAGATGTTGCCGACCGCGCCGGCGAAGAACGCCAGCGGCACGAACACCGACATCAGGACCACGGTGACGCCGATGATGGCGCCGGAGATCTGGCCCATCGCCTTGCGGGTGGCCTCGAGCGGCGCCAGGCCTTCCTCGCTCATGATGCGCTCGACGTTTTCGACCACCACGATGGCGTCATCGACGACGATGCCGATCACCAGCACCATGCCGAACATGGT
>JARXKM010000429.1 GCA_030272785.1 Pseudomonadota bacterium | reverse complement strand
CGCCTGCGCCGCCGCGCATTACTGACCTTGGCCCACTTTGGCCAGTTCGGCGCGCATCGCGGCTATCACTTCGCGGTAGTTCGGCTGTCCGAAGATCGCCGAGCCGGCCACGAAGGTGTCGGCGCCCGCTTCGGCGGCCGCGCGGATGTTGTCCACCTTGATGCCGCCGTCGACCTCGAGCAGGATGTCGCGGCCCGATTCATCGATCATGCGGCGCGCGATGCTGATCTTTTTCAGCGATTCGGCGATGAACGACTGGCCGCCGAAACCCGGGTTCACCGACATGATGAGGATCATGTCGATCTTGTCCATCACATGGTTCAGGTGGTGCATCGCGGTGCCCGGATTGAACACCAGGCCGGCCTTGCAGCCGCTGTCGCGGATCAGCTGCAGCGTGCGGTCGATGTGCTCGGACGCCTCCGGGTGGAACGTGATGATGTTGGCGCCGGCCTTGGCGAAGTCGGGAATGATGCGGTCGACCGGCTTGACCATCAGGTGCACGTCGATCGGCACCTGCACGTGCGGACGGATCGCCTGGCACACCAGCGGGCCGATGGTCAGGTTCGGCACGTAATGGTTGTCCATGACGTCGAAATGGATGATATCGGCGCCGGCGGCGACGACGTTGCGCACTTCTTCGCCTAGTTTGGCGAAGTCGGCGGAGAGGATGCTCGGAGCGATGCGGAAAGTCGTCATGGAGTAGGCGCGCAATCAAAAATAAAGATGCGCTATTTTACGCTGTCGCCCGCCGCGCCCTTGCGCGACTCGCCATTTTGCTGTGCAATGTATGATGGGTGCACGGTGGCCTCCGGGGCCGCCGGCCAGTTTCACGGCATTAACAACAACGCTCACCAGTCTCAGTAATCTAAGTAGTCTCACTAAAGGAAATCCGATGGCCGCCTACGAATTCACTGTGTCCGTGCGCACCCAGTACCTGCCGGAACAGTCCGATCCGACGCGCACCAATTACGTCTTTACCTATTCGATCACGATCAAGAATACCGGCACGGTTGCCGCCCAGCTGATCGCGCGCCACTGGGTCATCACCGACGCCAACAACCATGTCGACGAGGTGCGCGGCCTGGGCGTGGTCGGCCACCAGCCGCTGCTGCAACCGGGCGAGCAGTTCGAGTACACCAGCGGCACCCAGATGGCGACGCCGCAGGGCTCGATGATCGGCGAATACTTCTGCGTGGCCGAAGACGGCCACCAGTTCGAGGCAAAGATCCCCGAATTCGTGCTGTCGCTGCCGCGCACCCTGCATTGATCAGCGGCCGTGGCCTTCGCCCTGGTCGTTCGCGTCCGTCTCGTCGTGGGTCGGTTTCGGTCCTGAGTACATGGTCCACCAGACGATAAACACCAGCAGGAACATCGCCACGCCAGCTTCCAAAATTAATAGCCACATACAGATCCTCATGTTATCCACACGCCGCAGTTTACCCCTTTCGCTGGCGCTCACCGCAATTGCGCTGGCCGCCTGCACCACGACGCCGCCGAAGCCGCCGATCGTCATGCCGGCGCCGGTCGGCCCGGTCGCCGTGCCTGCGCCGCCTGCGCCGGTGACTGCGCCGACGCCGGTGCCGCCCGCGCCGCTGTTCACGCCCTCGACCTTCGACGCGCTGCCGGGCTGGCAGCAGGACGACCTGCGCGAGGCCTGGCCGGCCTTTCTCGCCTCCTGCAAGGCGCTGGCGCGCAAGGACGACTGGAAACCAGCGTGCGGCGCCGCGGCCGGCGTCGATGGCGCCGACGGCGGCGCGGTGCGGCGGTTCTTCGAGGCCTATTTCGTGCCCAACCAGGTGCGCGCCGCCGACGGCGCCGACACCGGCCTGATCACCGGCTACTACGAGCCGATGCTGCACGGCGCCCGCAGGCGCGGCGGCGCCTTCCAGACCCCGCTGTACCGGGTGCCGGACGACCTTCTGACGATCGAACTTGGCAGCGTCTACCCGGAACTGAAGAACATGCGCCTGCGCGGCCGCCTGGTCGGCAAGAAGGTGGTGCCGTATAGTACCCGCGCCGAGATCGAGCGCGCCGACATCGGCGGCAAGGAGCTGCTGTGGGTCGACGATCCGGTCGAGGCCTTCTTCCTCGAAGTGCAGGGCTCCGGCCGGGTCCAGCTGGCCGATACCGGCGACACCGTGCGGCTCGCCTACGCTGAGCAGAACGGCCATCCGTACAAGGCGATCGGCCGCTGGCTGGTCGAACAGGGCGAACTGACCGTCGCGCAGGCGTCGGCGCAGGGCATCAAGGCTTGGATCGCGGCCCATCCTGCGCGCCGCCAGGAACTGTTCAATGCCAACCCGAGCTATATCTTCTTCAAGGAGGAGCGCTTGCCGGATCCGTCGGTCGGACCAAAAGGCGCGCTCGGCGTGCCGCTCACGCCCGCCCGTTCGGTGGCCGTCGATCCGCAGTTCCTCACGCTGGGCGCGCCGGTATGGCTGGCCACCACGCGCGCCGGCAGCGATGTGCCGATGCAGCGCCTGATGATGGGCCAGGACACCGGCGGCGCCATCCGCGGCGCGGTGCGCGCCGATTTCTTCTACGGCTTCGGCAAGGACGCCGCCGAGAGTGCCGGCATCATGAAGCAGCGCGGCCAGATCTGGGCGCTGCTGCCGAAAGCGGCCGCCACGAGCGGCTACAATCCGTCATCGACATCCCCGCAACCCAAATAGAGGCAGCCCATGGAATACACTGACTTGCTGATCGAAACCCACGGCCGCGTCGCCGTGATCCGCCTGAACCGTCCGAAAGCGCTGAACGCGCTCAACGACAACATGATGAACGAGCTGGGCGACGCGCTCTACAAGTTCGACGCCGACGCCGGCATCGGCTGCATCGTCCTCACCGGCAGCGAGAAGGCATTCGCCGCCGGCGCCGACATCGCCGCGATGGCCAACTACACCTACGCCAACACCTATCCCGACAACTACATCGGCCGCAACTGGGAGCACATCCTCAACGTGCGCAAGCCGGTGATCGGCGCAGTGGCCGGCTTCTGCCTGGGCGGCGGCTGCGAACTGGCGATGATGTGCGACTTCCTGATCGCCGCCGACAGCGCCCGCTTCGGCCAGCCGGAAATCAAGGTCGGCGTCACACCCGGCGCCGGCGGCACCCAGCGTCTGCCGCGTACCATCGGCAAGGCGAAGGCGATGGACCTGCTGCTGACCGCGCGCATGATCGACGCCGCCGAGGCCGAGCGCACCGGCCTGGTTTCGCGCGTGGTGGCCGCCGACAAGTTGATGGAAGAAACGCTGGCCGCCGCCACCACCATCGCGGCGATGTCGGCGACGGTGGCGATGGCGATCAAGGACAGCGTCAACCGCGCCTTTGAGACCACCCTGACCGAAGGGGTGCGCTACGAGCGCCGCTATTTCCACGCCGCCTTCGGTACGGCTGCGCAGAAGGAGGGCATGTCGGCCTTCCTGGCCAAGCGCCCGGCCAACTTCGAGGGGCTGTAGCCATCGCCGCACCGGCCATGCGTGCGCGCCGGTGCGTGCTCCTGCTTGCGCTGAGCGCAGTCTTGCTGGCCGGGTGCACCGGCCTGCCATCGCTGGCCGGACGCAGCGCCTCGACGGCGCTCTCCGATACGGC
>JARXKM010000428.1 GCA_030272785.1 Pseudomonadota bacterium | reverse complement strand
AGACCTGACCCCAGCGGGCCCAGCGGACTAAATGTCAGACTGGACCCTCAGCGGACTGAGCTGGGAGCTCATGGCGCTCCGGATGGTACTCGGGCTGCGCGGTGGCGCCAACGCTGCCAGAGTACGGTCAGGCCCGCCATCAGCGCGATCAGGCCGATCCAGGCGGCGTACACCACGACGAGCGATGGCTGGTAGCCGGCAGGCAAGCTCACGTCGCGTCCGCTGAAGTCTGGCAAGCCACCGAAGCGCAGATGGAAGTACAGGTTGCCCAGCAGATGGGCGAGCGCGATATGGATGACGTAGAAGAACAGCGGCGTGCGGCCGAACAAGGTCAGCAGTTTAACTTCGCGCACGCGCTCGAACAGTGCCAGCAGCGCAAGGGCGAGGCTGCCGGTGACGCACAGGTACAGCAGCGACGGCGGATATTTGTGGACACGCACGAACGACATCAGATCGACCATCGCGCCACGCCCTTGCGGCGACCACGGATCCGGATCGCCGTACAGGTTGCCGGCGCGCAGCGCCACGAAGGCGAGCATCAGCAGCGCCGCCGCGGCCAGCAGGAAGCGCTGGCGCCGCTGGCGCTCCCACAGGAACACCGGGCCGAGCGCGTAGCCGGCAGCGATCAGGCCCAGCCACGGCATTAGCGGATACATGAACACGACGCCGAAATGTTGGCCGATCGGATAAAAGCCGCCAGCATGCCAGGCTTGCCACAGCGCGCCGGCCGGATGCCAGCTGTCGAGCGCGTTATGGGACACGATCAGCAGCGCGGCGACCAGCGCCATCAGCGGGCGCGGCAGCCACACCAGCAGCGACAGCGCGATCATGCCGGCGCCCAGCGCCCACAGCACCTGCAGGATCATCACGTTGTAGGCGAGTTGCCAGCTGAAGCTGATCCAGCTCGCCTCCAGCAGCAGCAACAGTGCACCGCGCGTGGCCAGGTAGCGTGACAGCGACGGCACGCCCGCGCCGAGGCCGCGCAAGAATGCAGAACTGCCGGCCAACAGCACGAAACTGGTCGCGCACAGATGGGTAATCCAGCGGGTCCAGAACCAGCCCGGCGTCGTCAGGGCGAGGTCTTCCGGATTGAACTGCGTGACGCCGAAGAAATCGCGCACATGGTCGAGCGCCATCAGCACGATCACGAAGCCGCGCAGCATGTCGATGGCGGGCAGCCTGCTCAGTTTTCCCATCAGACCTCCGTTATCAATTTAACAGGAGATTAGCATGCTCAGCCGGCGTAAAGCTGGGGTCAGGTCTGACAATCGGACATTTTTGCGACGAGCTGATCGGCGATGTAGAACGCACATTCTACGAAAACGCCGGCAAGCAGAGAGGGCAAAGCGAAAAAAAGGCCATCCAGATTGCCTGAACTCAATTAATTGGCATGGAGATCGCAATTTCGTGGCTGAGCTCGGGAAAAATGTCCGAATGTCAGACCTGACCCCAGCGGGCTGACCCCAGCGGGCTGGGCTGGCACAAACGGCCCCGGCGGCTACTTTTCCTGCTTGAGCGGCTTGCCCTTGTCGATCACTTCGTGGCAATCGCCCTTCAGGGTGGCGTTGTCGTAGTTGGTCCAGCCGTAGCTGTCGACGTAGCGCTTGTGCTGCTTGAACTGGCGGTTGAGGAAGCTCCATTCGAGCTTCTCGCCGGCGTAGCGTATGTCGCCCACATCGAGCAGGGTATGGAACATGTTTTCGGTCGCCAGCCGCGCCCGGCTGTGCAGGCCGAGCTGCTCGACCTTGTCCGGATAGCGCAGCTGGTACTGTGCCGAATACCAGACGAAGGCGGGCACGTGAAATTCGTACTCGGTGTTGTGACCGTGGAACGCCAGGTTGCAGCTGTTGTCGTACAACGTCTGCCCATGGTCGGACACGTACAGCATCGCGCTGCGCTGCTGCGTTTGCTTGAGCTCGCCGATCAGCTGCGCCAGGATCCAGTCCGTATACACGATGCTGCTGTCGTAGCTGTTGTTGAGCTGCGGCTTGATCTTGATGTTGGTGTACGCCGGCTTGTCGATGCCGTACAGCGACGGCTGCCATTGGTCGAATTGCTTCGGATAGCGGTGGCTGTAGTTCCAGTGGCTGCCCAGCGTGTGCACCACGATCAGCTTTTTCACCGCCTTGTCCGCCAACGCATTCTTGAACGGGGCGAACAGCACGTCGTCGTAGTTCGAGTTGTTGGTGAAGCCGCCCAGATTGAGGAATTCGATCACGTCCGCTTCCTTGGCAAACACCGACACCGGGGTGTCGAACTGGCCGAACGAGATCTGGTTCGAGATCCAGAAAGTCTTGAAGCCGGCTTCTTTATAGGCGGTGATGAACGATTTCTCGGAGAAGCCGTCCTTCAGGCTTTGCATGGCTGGCTTGCGCGAGATGATCACCGGCACCGACAGGCGCGTCGCCGATACCGCCGTGATGACGTCCGGCAGCGTCACCAGGTTCGCTTCCTGTTTGAGCAGCGGATTGGTGTCGCGCGCGTAGCCGTTCAGGCTCCAGCGGTCGTAGCGCGACGATTCGCCCAGCACCAGCACCACCGTTTCGGCCCGGCCATCGGCCGCCGCCTGGTGCGCGCCGAAATGAAAGCTGGCGCTGCGCCGGCCCAGTTCGGCGAGGTAGGTGCGCTCCTTGTAGAAGTCGACCCCGCGCGCCACCAGGCCAAACGGCCAGGACTGGGCGAAGGCGTCGAATTCGAGCGGCAACTCGGCCCAGCGCGCCAACGGCGGCAATTTCCAGCCGGTGTGGCCGGCTCCCCGCGCAGCCGCGCTGGTGCCGGCGCTGGCACTGGCGTTCCCATCCTCCTCGTCGTCGTCCTCATCGTCTTCGCCGGCCGCGCTGACCGCGCTGACCGCGCTGACAACCGCGCCGGACCGGGCCGCGCCCACCCTCGACGTGGCCAGCTCGATCGCCGATGCCTTCGCCGCGCTGGTCTTCGCCGCGCTCGCCACCTTTGCATTGACCGGCTTGGCCGGCTTGGCCGCGATGCCGAACTCGGCGCCGTAGCCCCACACCGCCGCGCCGATCGCCAGCGCGCCCAGCGCCACCCAGCGCGACGGGTCGGCCCAGTCCAGCTCGCGCGTGCCGCGCGCGGCGGCAAAGCTGCTGATCCACCACGCCACCACGCCGACCAGCACCGCCGCCATCAGCCATACTTTCTGACCGAGGAACTCGAGCGCTTCCTTCGGACTCGTCTCGGCGATGATGCCCAGGTGATGGGTCGAGATGCCCTGGCCATAATAGGTAATCAAATACACTTCGGTGGGCAGCGCCAGGAAGGCCGGGATCAGCAGCCAGTGAAAGCAGGCCGGCCGCTTGAATACGGCCCACGCCGCCACCCACGCGACGAACTCGACACCGAGCACCTGCCATGGCCGGTCGAGCGGCTTGCCGAGCAGCATGGGCACGAAGGGCACGGCCGACAGCGCCAGGTAGGTCAGCAGCAAATACAGCGTGGCGGGGCGCAACAAGATTCGCATGGCGGGTGGGGCAGTTGGCAAAGGCGCTCATTATCCGGTGTTTCGGCCAAATTGAAACAGCGCGGGCCGAGAAAGCCGGCGCCCGCCCCGCCCAGCGCCGCGAGCGGCGTGCCAAGCAGC
>JARXKM010000427.1:1383-3599 GCA_030272785.1 Pseudomonadota bacterium | reverse complement strand
TCAGGATGCAGTCCGGGTCTTCGCGCAGCGCCGAGCGCAGCGCGTTGTTGAACGAGAGCGTGTGCGGGCCGACCTCGCGCTGGTTGATCAGGCACTTCTTCGAGTCGTGGACGAATTCGATCGGGTCTTCGATGGTCAGGATGTGGCCGTACTCGTTCTCGTTGAGGTGGTTGACCATCGCCGCCAGGGTGGTCGACTTGCCCGAGCCGGTCGGGCCGGTGACGAGCACCAGGCCGCGCGGGCGCATCGCCAGTTCGGCGAAGATCTTCGGCGCGTTCAGCTCTTCCAGGCTGAGGATCTTGGACGGAATCGTGCGCAGCACGGCGGCGGCGCCGCGTTCCTGGTTGAAGGCGTTGACGCGAAAGCGCGCCAGGCCGGGTATGGCGAACGAGAAGTCGCACTCGAGCACTTCCTCGTACTGCTTGCGCTGGCCGTCGTTCATGATGTCATAGATCATGCCGTGCACGTCCTTGTGCTCGAGCGGCGGCAGATTGATGCGGCGCACGTCGCCGTGCACCCGGATCATCGGCGGCAGGCCGGACGACAGGTGCAGGTCGGACGCCTTGTTCTTGACGGAGAAAGCGAGTAATTCGGAGATGTCCATTTATAATCCCTGTGCCGTGAAATGGGCGCGTGCCCGCAAGTGTGCACGTTTGCATCGACTCGAAGTGTTTTAATTGCCCGCTGACAATGATTATGTCCACAATCGCCCACAAACTGCAAGCAGTCGATGCGACTATACACGCCGCCAGCAAGGCCGCCGGGCGCGATCCCGCGTCGGTGCGACTGCTGGCCGTCTCAAAGACGTTTCCGGCCGCCGCGGTGCTCGAGGCGAGTGCCGCCGGCCAGCACGCGTTCGGCGAAAACTACCTGCAGGAGGCGCTCGACAAGATCGCCGCGGTGGCCGCCGCGCTGCCCGGCGTCGCGCCCGAGTGGCACTTCATCGGCCCGATCCAGAGCAACAAGACGCGCCCGATCGCGGCCAGCTTCGCCTGGGTGCACACGGTCGAGCGGCTGAAGATCGCCCAGCGCCTGTCGGAACAGCGCCCGGCCGGCATGGCGCCGCTCAACGTGTGCATCCAGGTCAACATCAGCGGCGAGGCCAGCAAAAGCGGGGCGACGCCGGACGAGCTGCCGGAGCTGGCGCGCCAGGTCGCGCTGCTGCCGAACCTGGCGCTGCGCGGCCTGATGGCGATACCCGAGCCGGACACCGACATGGCCAGGCAGCGCGCCGCGTTCGCCAGGCTGCGCGCGCTGCTAGAGCAGCTGCGCGCCGGCGGACTGGCGCTCGACACGCTGTCGATGGGGATGTCGGCCGACCTGGCCGCGGCGATCGCCGAGGGCGCCACCATCGTGCGCGTCGGCAGCGCCATTTTCGGATCACGCGAATACGATTGATGACGATGGATGACGAATGATGACGAATGATGACTAGAGAGGCAGGCATGAAGATTACCTTTATCGGCGGCGGCAACATGGCGTCCGCGCTCATCGCGGGGCTGGCCGGCCAGCTCACCGCGGGCGAAAACATCCACGTGGTCGACCCCAACGCGGCGCAGCTGGCGCGGCTGGCCGACAGCTACGGCGTCAGCACCGCGCAGCAGATCGGTGCGCCGGTTGGCGCCAGCGACGTCATCGTGCTGGCGGTGAAGCCGCAGCAGATGCGCGAAGTGGCGGCGGCGCTGCTGCCGCAGCTGGGCGCGGGTCCGCTGCTGCTGTCGATCGCGGCCGGCATCCGCGGCGCCGACCTGGCGCGCTGGCTGGGCGGCTACGGCGCGATCGTGCGCACCATGCCGAACACGCCGGCGCTGATCGGCCAGGGCATCACCGGCATGGTGGCGATGGCGGGCGTGTCGGCGCAGCAGAAGGAGGTGGCCGACGACATCATGAAGGCGGTCGGCGCCACCGTCTGGCTCGATGACGAGGCGCTGATCGACCCGGTGACGGCGGTGTCGGGCAGCGGTCCGGCGTACGTGTTTTATTTTATCGAGGCGATGCAGCAGGCGGCGCAGGAGCTGGGCTTGTCGCAGGAGCAGGGCAAGCAGCTGGCGCTGGCCACCTTTGCCGGCGCCGCCCAACTGGCGGCCAGGTCGCCCGACGAAGTGACGGTGCTGCGCGAGCGCGTGACCTCGAAAGGCGGCACCACCTACGCGGCCCTCACCAGCATGGAGCAGTCGGGCGTGAAGCAGGCGATCGTGGACGCCATCAAGGCGGCC
>JARXKM010000427.1:0-1283 GCA_030272785.1 Pseudomonadota bacterium | reverse complement strand
GCGCAGCATCGGCAGCACGTTCTTCGCCAGCTTCCACAGGCTCATGCCCACGGTGAGCAAGGGCATCGCACGGCCGCCGCGGGTGGCGATCATGCCGAGCACGATGCCGGCGATCGTCAGCGGCAGCTTCAGCCGGCTGGCGGAACTGGCCGGCGCCAGCAGCGTACGGATTTCTTCGGCAGCGTCGATGCGCTGCTGCGCGCACTGCGCAATGAGCGACGCGCGCCGGTCTTCGTGCATCATGGGCGCCCCGCGGTCTTGAGGAAGTCGATGTCTTTTTGCAGCTCGCCCATCGTCGCCGCCAGCAGCGGCTCCTGCGCGGCGAAGCCGGCGCGCACCTTCATGGCGACGCCCAGCGCGGCGAGCGCGAACAGCGCGGCCATGCCGAGCACCGCTGCGATGCGGTGGCTGTCCCAGAACAGGATGACGACGCACAGCGCCGCCAGCCCCAGCGCGATCCCGAACAGCAGCAGCGCCAGCAGCGACATCAGCAGGTAGCCGAGAAAGCGCTGCGACTGCTCTTCCATTTCCACCGACGCCAGCGCGAGCCGGGTCTGGATCATGGCGAGCAGGGTGGCCGCCAGCCTGCCGACGGTGTCGGTGATCGCCATGCGCTTAGCGGCGCGAGATCGCCACGCCCAGCAGCAGGCCGACAGTGGCGCCGATGGCGATCGACTTCCACGGGTTCTCGTGCACGTATTCGTCGGTGGCCTTGGCCGCTTCCTTGGTCTTTTCAACCATCGTTTCCTGGTAGCGCATCAGGTCGTCCTTGGCGTTGATCAGGGTGCGCTCGAATTTTTCCTTGGCAGCGCGCAGGTCGTCGCCCGACAGCGACGGACCGCTGCGCAGCCAGCTTTCGGCGTCCGAAATCACGGTCTTCAAATCGTTCATCAACTGGTCGCGCGCGCCGGTCTGGGTAGGGATTTTTTCCATCATGGGATAGCCTCGTCGGTTAAATTTGCTGTGAAGTTGCTGGCCGGCGGCACACAAGCACCGCCCGGTGCAATAGGGACAACATTATCCTAAAGCATAGTCTAACGCGACTCCAGCAAAAAGGGCCGCACCCAACCAATTGTTGTGGCGAAAGGCGGCAAAACAGCGCATGCGATCGCGTTCGCGGATCAGCGTGTAGTGATACATGGCAATTGCGGCGGCCACCACGATGCCGGCGACGAAGGCCCAGCGCAAGCCGAGCAGCCAGCCGCACACCAGGTCGATCGCCAGCGCGGCGCCGTAGCACAGCATGACGGCGGCGACGTCGAAGCGGCCGAAGGTGATGGCCG
>JARXKM010000426.1 GCA_030272785.1 Pseudomonadota bacterium | reverse complement strand
GATGACGTCGAGGATGTCGGAGGTGTTGCCCAGCTGCTCGCGCAGGCGCCCGGACTCTTCGTCCTTGCGCTCGGCGTAGTACTTGGCGTCGTACAGCACCGAGGCGCCGGTGACTTCCTTGCGACCGATGCGGCGGTTGAACTTCATCCGGCCCACGGCCGATAGGTCGTAGCGCTCGAAGGTGAAGAACAGGTTGTGGAAGAGGTTCTGCGCGGCGTCCTTGGTCGGCGGCTCGCCCGGACGCATCATCCGGTAGATCTCGACCAGCGCTTCCAGCTGGGTCTTGGTCGAATCGATGCGCAGGGTGTTGGACAGGTAGGCGCCACGATCGAGGTCGTTGACCCACAGCGTGCCGATCGCCTCGATCCCGGCCTTGCGCAGCATGGCCAGATGGTCTTCGCCGATTTCTTCATTGGCCGTGGCCAGCAATTCGCCGGTCTTGGGGTCGATGACGTCGTGCGACAGGATGCGGCCGATCAGGTAATCGTCCGGAACGGCGAGCGCTTCAACGCCGGCCTGCTCGAGCTGCTTGACGTGGCGCGCGGTGATGCGCTTGCCGGCCTCGACGATCACGGTGTCGCCGTCGGCAAGGTCGAAGTTCAGCGTCTCGCCGCGCAGGCGCTCGGGCACCAGCACCAGCTGCACGCCTTCCTTGGGATCGATGTGGAAGGTGTTGATCTCGAAGAACTCGTTCAGCATCTCCTCGTTGGAGTAGCCGAGCGCGCGCAGCAGCACCGACACCGGCAACTTGCGGCGACGGTCGATACGGGTGAACAGCGCGTCCTTCGGGTCGAACTCGAAGTCCAGCCACGAGCCGCGGTACGGGATGATGCGCGCGGAGTACAGCAGCTTGCCCGAGCTGTGGGTCTTGCCGCGGTCGTGGTCGAAGAACACGCCCGGCGAGCGGTGCAGCTGCGAGACGATGACGCGCTCGGTGCCGTTGACGATGAAGGTGCCGTTCTCGGTCATGAGCGGGATCTCGCCCATGTAGACCTCCTGCTCCTTCACGTACTTGATGGCCTTGCTGGACGACTCGCGGTCGTAGATCACCAGGCGCACGGTCACGCGCAGCGGGGCGCCGTAGCTGAGGCCGCGGTTGCGGCACTCGCGCTCGTCGAACACCGGATCGCCGAGCTTGTAGCCGACGTATTCCAACGCTGCGTAACCGTTGTAGCTGACGATCGGGAACACCGACTTCAGCGCTGCATGCAGGCCGCGATCCTCGCGCTTGGCCTGCTCGACCTTGTCCTGCAGGAAGTCGCGATAGGAATCGACCTGGATCGCGAGCAGGAACGGCACTTCAAGGATCGAGCGGCTTTTGCCGAAGTCCTTGCGGATGCGCTTCTTCTCGGTGAACGAATAGATCGTCATCGCCTTGAGCCCCATGCTGGGGTTCGCGGGCTTGGATGCTGTGGTCGTAGAAGCTGTGGTCATGGGAGCTACCGCCTCGGATGTCTTGTTTTCTCAGGAGTCGTCAGGGCGACTCCTGGGCGAACCGCATGTGCAACTGCGGTTCCGGGGGACCAATCTGGATTTTTATCTGGAGCAAAAATTGCCAGTGGGAAGTCGCTGGTATTGCCGGCACCAGCACGCCTTCTCCCGCTACTTCCAACTGCCAACTCCGAACGTTTGGGAGCGCTTTACAACAGCCGCTGCATCAACAACGGCCAAAGGCCGGGGGCTTTCGCCCCCAGCCTTCGTGCATCGCCATGCAGCTGGCGATGCAAGTACTGCTTACTTGACTTCGACCGAAGCGCCTGCGGCTTCGAGATCCTTCTTCATCTTTGCGGCTTCGTCCTTGGTCACGGCTTCCTTGATGGTGCCGGTGGCCTCGACGAGATCCTTCGCTTCCTTCAGGCCCAGGCCAGTGATGGCGCGGACGGCCTTGATGACTTCGACTTTCTTTTCGCCGGCAGCCTTCAGGATGACGTTGAACTCGGTCTGCTCCTCGACCACGGCGGCGGCAGCGGCCGGGCCGGCAGCCATCACCGGTGCGGCGGCGGAAACGCCGAACTTGTCTTCGATGGCCTTGACCAGCTCCATCACTTCCATCAGGGACTTGGTCGCGATCGATTCGACGATCTGTTCGTTGGAAAGGGACATTTGGTTTACCTCTGGAATTGTTTTGGAATTGAACGATTCGTTCGTCGGACTCAAGCCGTTTCGGCCGGGGGGGCGGGCTGCGTTTCCGCGGCAGCTGCTTCAGGGGCGACTGCTTCAGGGGCCGGCTCGGAAGCGGAATCACCGCCACCCTGCTGATCGGCCACGGCCTTGATCGCGCGGGCAAACATGGTCACCGGCTCGGTCAGGACGCGGGCCAGCATGGCCAGGGCCTGGTTGAGGGTCGGCAACGATGCCAGCACTTCAACATGGCTGGCCGGATACAGCTGGCCACCCACCGCAACGACCATCGCCTTCAGCTTGTCATTGCCCTTGGCGAACTCCTTGATCAGGCGACCGGCTGCGCCGGGTTCCTCGGTGGAGAACGCATAGAGCAAGGGGCCGACGAGCTTGTCCTGGACGACTTCGTACTCGGTGCCGGCGACCGCGCGCGATGCCAGCGTGTTCTTGACGACTCGCAAGTACACACCGGTTTCGCGTGCCTTCTTGCGCATCGCGGTCATTTGACTGACCGTGATGCCGGCGTATTCGGCCGCGACCAGGGAGTGGGCCTTGGCGGCGATGCTTGCCAGTTCGGCGACGACTTCCTGCTTTTGGGACAGATTGAGAGCCATTAGCACTCCTCCAATTGAATTCCGCTCACGGCTCCTGCCGCTTGCGGTCCTGGGCGACACCGTCCTGGCGTCGGGGACACTCGCGCGTCCCGTGGTGGCCTGCTCTGAAACTGGGTTTCCCAGAAACTTTCCAGAGGGGCTGCACCATCTACGCGGGCCAATGCTCTTGCGAGCACCGATTAAGCGATCCGCTGGCGATGACGACGACTCCCTGCCGTGTCGAGCTTCCGTGCCCGTCGTCATTGCGCGCTGACCGCGCCTGCGGTCTTTGACGGCTATCGCGTTGGAATCAAACCCGCGGCGACGCCCTCAAAACTTGCTGCACCTCCCTCCGCAAGCGGAGGAAGGATCGAACGATTTACTTCAGCGCCAGCGTCGACGGGTCGACGGTCACGCCGGGGCCCATGGTCGAGCTGATCGAAATCTTCTGCAGGTACTGGCCTTTCGCAGTCGACGGCTTGGCCTTGATCAGGTCGAGCAACAGCGTCTGCAGGTTGTTCTTCAGTGCATCCGCTTCGAAGCTGGCCTTGCCGATCGTGCAGTGGATGATGCCGGCCTTGTCGGTGCGGTAACGCACCTGGCCACCCTTGGCGTTCTTGACGGCTTCGGCCGGATTGGCCGACACGGTGCCGACCTTCGGGTTCGGCATCAGACCGCGCGGACCGAGGATCTGGCCCAGCTGGCCCACCACGCGCATCGCGTCCGGCGTCGCGATCACGACGTCGAAGTCCATGAAGCCTTCCTTGATGCGTGCGGCCAGGTCTTCGAAACCGACGATGTCGGCGCCGGCAGCCGTCGCGGCGGCGGCCTTTTCGCCCTGTGCAAACACGGCCACACGCACCGTCTTGCCCGTGCCCGACGGCAGCACGACCGAG
>JARXKM010000425.1 GCA_030272785.1 Pseudomonadota bacterium | reverse complement strand
CGGCGCCGCGCGTGCGCCGGCGCCGGCCGTCAGGGCCGCCGCCGCGCCCGAGCGTGCGTTTGCCGAGGCAGCGGTCGCGCCGGCTGCGCCTGCGGGCAGCGATCTGCCGTGGGGCAAAATCCTGCTGGCCGGCGGCCTGGCGGTGGCGGCGTTGCTCTACTTCCGCAGCAAGTCGGCCAGCCAGACGACGACGCAGCGCTATGCGAACACGGCCGGCCCGGCCGGCCCGGCCGGCACGCCGGCGATGGGCGCCGGCTACCCGCAGTACGCCAACGCCGGCGGCGCACCGTTTGGCGGCGCCGCGGCGGCGCCGGGCGGCGGCATCGGCTCTGGCATTATGGGCGGCCTGGCCACCGGTGCGGCGGTCGGCGCCGGCATCGTCGCCGGCGAAGCGCTGATGCATCACTTCACCGACAGCAACCGCGGCAACGACGCCCACCGGCCGGCGCCGAACGCCGATCCGGCGCCGGCGCCATTGTTCTCGAACGACGTGCCGCCATCGAACTACGACATGGGCGGCGATGACTTCGGCGTGGCCGATCCAGGCAGCTGGGACAGCGGCGGCGGCGATAGTGGCGGTGGCGGCGGTGGCGGCGACGAATGGAACTGATGCAGAGCTGATGCCGGAACTGCCGCGGGAACTGATGCGGCGCGGACAGGTGTGCGGGTCGCTGCGCGCTGCGTGGTAGATTAGGGGGGATGTTCCGCATCCGCGGAACGCCTCCCGGAGCAGTGCCATGTTGGGATTGACGGCCCTCGAACTGGCCCGCCTCCAGTTCGCGTTCACGATGTCGTTTCACATCCTGTTCCCGGCCATCACGATCGGCTTGGCCAGCTACCTGGCGGTGCTCGAACTGTGCTGGCTGCGCAGCGCTCGCCAGGTCTACCTCGACCTGTACCAGTTCTGGCTGAAGATTTTTTCCGTCAATTTCGGCATGGGCGTGGTGTCCGGCCTGGTGATGGCCTACCAGTTCGGCACCAACTGGAGCTTTTTTTCCGAATTCGCCGGCAGCGTTACCGGGCCCCTGCTGGCCTACGAGGTGCTGACCGCCTTCTTCCTCGAGGCGGGCTTTCTCGGCGTGATGATGTTCGGCTGGACCCGGGTCGGCCCGGGGCTGCATTTCCTCGCCACCTGCATGGTCGCGCTCGGCACCTTGATCTCGGCCACCTGGATCCTCGCCTCGAACAGCTGGATGCAGACGCCGCAGGGCGTGGGCATCGTCAACGGCGCGGTGGTGCCGCTGGACTGGATCGCCGTCATCTTCAACCCGTCGTTCCCGTACCGCCTGCTGCACATGAGCGTGGCCGCGTTCCTGTGCACGGCGCTGTTCGTCGGCGCCACCGCCGCCTGGCACCTGCTCAGGCGCAACGACACCATCGCCGTGCGCACCATGCTGTCGATGGCGATGTGGATGCTCGTCATCGTCGCGCCGATCCAGGCGGTGATCGGCGACTTCCACGGCCTGAACACCTTGGCGCACCAGCCGGCCAAGATCGCCGCGCTCGAAGGCCACTGGGAAAACCGCGGCACCGAGGCGCTGCCGCTCATCTTGTTCGGCCTGCCCGACATGGAGGCCGAAACGACCCGCTACGCGGTGGCGGTGCCGCGCCTGGGCAGCCTGATCCTTACCCACAGCTGGGACGGCCAGATCAAGGGGCTGAAACAATTCGCCAAGGCCGACCGGCCCAACGCGGCCATCATCTTCTGGTCGTTTCGCGTCATGGTCGGTCTGGGCCTGGCGATGATCGCGCTCGGCCTGTGGAGCCTGCTGGCGCGGCGCGGCGGCCGCCTGTACAGCGCGCGCGCCCTGCTGCGCGCCGTGCTGCTGATGGGGCCGAGCGGACTGGTGGCGCTGCTGGCCGGCTGGATCACCACCGAAGTGGGGCGCCAGCCGTGGGTGGTGTACGGCCTGATGCGCACCAGCGACGCCGTCTCGGCGCACGCCGCCGCCCCGCTGGCGCTCACGCTCGCGCTGTTCGTCGTCGCCTACCTGTTCGTGTTCGGCGTCGGCATCGCCTACGTGCTGCGGCTGGCCCGCGGCGGCCCGCGTTATTTCGACCCTGGCCAGGCGTACGCGCCCGGCCAGGAGCGCCAGGGTACGCCGAGCCGGCCGCTGTCGGCGGTGGGCGAGCCGATGCCCTTGCCGGGAGCGGACTGATGGGTATCGATCTGCCGGTGGTATGGGCCATCATCATCTTTTTCGGCGTCTTCATGTACGTGGTGATGGACGGCTTCGACCTCGGCATCGGCATGCTGTTCCCGTTCGTGCCCGACCGCCACGAGCGCGACGTCATGATGAACACCGTCGCGCCCGTGTGGGACGGCAACGAAACCTGGCTGGTGCTGGGCGGCGCCGGCCTGCTGGCGGCGTTCCCGCTGGCTTATTCGATCATCCTGTCGGCGCTGTTCCTGCCGCTCACCTTCATGCTGCTCGGGCTGATCTTTCGCGGCGTCGCCTTCGAATTTCGCTTCAAGGCGCTCGACCATGAACGCCACCTGTGGGACAAGGCCTTCATCGGCGGCTCGGTCACGGCGGCGCTGTGCCAGGGCATCGCGCTGGGCGCCTTCCTGCAAGGCATTCCGCTGCGCGGGCGCGCCTACGCCGGCGGCGCGCTCGACTGGCTGGCGCCGTTTCCGCTGCTGTGCGGGGCCGGCGTGATGATCGCCTATACGCTGCTCGGCAGCACCTGGCTGATCATGAAGACCGAAGGCGCGCTGCAGCAGCGCATGATCGGGGTGGCGCGGCCGTTCGCGCTGTTGTTGCTGGGGGCGATCGGCGTGGTCAGCGTGTGGACGCCGCTGACCCATCCCGAGGTGGCGGCGCGCTGGTTCAGCTTCCCCAACATCGTGTGGCTGTCGCCGGTGCCGCTGCTGGTCGGCGCGGCCATCTTCTGGCTGCTGCGCGCGCTCAAGGGGGCGCCGCAGCGCGGCCCGTTCGTCGCCGCGCTCGGCCTCATCTTCCTCGGCTACAGCGGCCTGGCGATCAGCATCTGGCCGAACATCGTGCCGCCGCTGCTGTCGATCTGGAGCGCCTCGTCGCCGCCGCAAAGCCAGGGGTTCACGCTGTTCGGCACCTTGCTGATCCTGCCCTTCATCCTTGCCTACACGGTATGGTCGTACTACATCTTCCGCGGCAAGGTCAAGCTGGGCGAGGGCTACCATTGAAGCGGCGGCTGTGGTGCCGGCGGCTGGGCTGGATGGTGGCGATCTGGGCGGGCAGCGTTGCCGCGCTGGCGCTGGCCGCCGCGCTGGTGCGCCTGCTGATGCACGCGGCCGGCATGCGCTGACCGGGCACGGACCAGGCTCGCTCAGCCAGGTGGCGCGCTGATACGGTGGGTCGGCAGCTGGGTATCGGCATGGGCCCTGGGTTGCCGCAGCTGCGCTTGGAACTTCGACCAGCCGAGATAGCGCGAATCATGAATGATGAACTTTGCCGGGTCCGGATGGAATTCGTGCGTCAGTGCTTCGTGTGCAATCGGAATGCCGGCCCGATTCAGATAGTGGTAGGCGATCTGCAAGGTCAGCGCGGAAATGCCGTCCGCGCTGTAGGTGCCGCCGATGTCGGAGTGGGCACCCGGAAACGACAGATTGACGACATTGCCTTCGAGGG
>JARXKM010000424.1:2383-3618 GCA_030272785.1 Pseudomonadota bacterium | reverse complement strand
GCAGGCCGAGCGCGGCAGCGCCGTCATTGAAGGCGGCCATGACGTCGCCATCGACGACGCCGAACCGCTCGAAGGCCGGACGCACCGCGTCGAACCAGGGGCGGCTCCAGTCGATGTCAGGCGGCATGCGTTGCTACAGCAGCTTCCAGTTGATCTGCTCGCCGCCATTCAACGGCACCAGCACGGAATCGGCCAGCGCGACCGTTGCGGGCAGGGTCCAGGCTTCGCGCTTGAGCGTGACCTTGCCTTCGTTGCGCGGCAGCTCGTAGAAATCGGCGCCGTAGAAGCTGGCGAACGCTTCGAGCTTGTCGAGCGCGCCGGCGCGTTCGAATGCTTCGGCGTACATTTCCATCGCATGCAGGGCGGTGTAGCAGCCGGCGCAGCCGCAGGCGGCTTCCTTGGCGCCGACGGCGTGCGGCGCCGAATCGGTGCCTAGGAAGAAGCGCTCGTCGCCGCTGGTCGCCGCCGTCATCAGCGCCAGCCGATGTTCCTCGCGCTTGAGCACCGGCAGGCAGTAGAAGTGCGGCCGGATGCCGCCCTTGAAGATCTCGTTGCGGTTGTACAGCAGGTGATGCGCGGTGATGGTCGCGGCGATCGGCCCTTCCGCTTCGGCCACGTACTGCGCCGCGTCCTTGGTGGTGATGTGTTCGAAAACGATTTTGAGCGCCGGCATGTCGCGCCGCAGCGGCCGCATCACGCGCTCGATAAACACCGCCTCGCGGTCGAACAGGTCGATCTCCGGATCGGTCACTTCACCGTGCACCAGCAACGGCATGCCCACTTCCTGCATCACTTCGAGCGTCTTGTAGCAGCGCGCCAGGTCGGTGACGCCGGCGTCGGAGTTGGTGGTGGCGCCGGCCGGATAGAGCTTGACCGCGTGCACGAAGCCGCTGTCCTGCGCGCGGCGGATTTCGTCCGGATCGGTGTTGTTGGTCAGGTACAGCGTCATCAGCGGTTCGAATGCCATCCCAGCCGGCAGCGCGGCCATGATGCGTTCGCGGTAGGCCTGCGCCATCGCGGTGGTGGTGACCGGCGGCTTCAAGTTCGGCATCACGATGGCGCGGGCGAACTGGCGCGCGCTGTGCGGCAGCACGCTGGCCAGCGCCGCGCCGTCGCGCAGGTGCAAATGCCAGTCGTCGGGACGGGTGATGGTCAGTATCTGGGGGGTATCGATGAGGGACATGGCAGCTTTCGAAGAGCGATGACGCTCATTTTACCCTCTGGCCGGCCGCACG
>JARXKM010000424.1:0-2283 GCA_030272785.1 Pseudomonadota bacterium | reverse complement strand
GCATCGCTCATCCGAGCCGCTTGAGCCACTTCTGCACCACCGGCAGCAAGCGCGCCCGCTGCGCCGTGTCCTCGCTCTCGGACAACGAAGCATACAAGGGCAGTAGAAAACCCAGCAGGTTGTGGCGGCGCGCCAGCGGCGCCTGGGTGCGCTCGGGCGGGGTGGCGGTCGCACCGATCACGCGCGCCAACCAGGCATCCCATTCGGCCGCCGACAAGGTATCGCGGCGCGCCAGGTAGAACACCGGCGCCATCAGCCGCTCGCCTTCTCCGTAGATGTAGAAATGCGCCCCTGCGGCGACCACCTGGCTGCCGATGGCCGCCAGCATGGCCTGGTGCGCCGCCTTGTCGAGCAGCGCATTGAGCGACAGCTGCAGCATCAGGTCGGCGCCATGGGCGACGCCGTGGCGCCAGCCCTCGCGCGGGTCGAAGCCGCGGTAGTCGCGCAGGCCGGCCAGGTAGGCGCAGGCGGCGCGCACCAGCTCGGCGCGCTCGTCGGTCGTAAGGAACGCTTGGCGCCGGTCCCTGCGCGCGACCTCCGCCAGGCCGAGCGCGGCGAACGGCTGCGCAAAGCCGCGTGCGTCCGGCGTTTGCAGGCGACCCAGCAAGATGGTGCGGACGGTGCGCACGGTCGCCGGGTCGAGCTTGTCGGTGCGCATCCAGGTCTGCAGCGACTCGAAGCCGATGTCGTCGCGCAGCACCGGATCGGGATCGGCCAGGCAGTCCAGCATGCCGAGCGCCAGTACCTGGCGCGCCGCGGGGTCGTCCACCACCCACTGCGCGGATTTGAGCGCGCGCATGTCGCCGGCCGGCGGGCAGGCGGCGCTGGCCTGGGCGCCGAACAAGGCGAGGGCGACGACGATGGCGCAACGGCGCATGTGGTCTCCCGTCGATATCCGGTTAGTGAATGATCCGCGCGAGGAATTCCCTGGCGCGCTCCGAGCGCGGCGTGACGAAAAATTCTTCCTTCGGACTGTCTTCGACGATCTTCCCGTGGTCCATGAAAATGATGCGGTCGGCCACCTTGCGCGCGAAGCCCATCTCGTGGGTGACGACCATCATCGTCATGCCGTCCTGCGCCAGCCCGACCATCACATCGAGCACCTCGTTGATCATCTCCGGATCGAGCGCCGAGGTGGGCTCGTCGAACAGCATCGCGATCGGATCCATCGCCAGCGCCCGCGCGATCGCCACGCGCTGCTGCTGGCCGCCCGACAGCTGGCTGGGGAATTTGTCCTGCTGCGCCAGCAGGCCGACGCGGTCGAGATACCTGAGCCCCTTCTCGGCCGCTTCCTCGGCACTGCGCTTGAGCACCTTGACCTGGCCGAGGGTCAGGTTCTGGCGCACGGTCAGGTGCGGGAACAGTTCGAAATTCTGGAACACCATGCCGATGCGCGCGCGCAGCGCCGACAAATTGGTTTTCGGGTCGCCCACCGATACGCCGTCGACCGTGATGGCGCCCTGCTGGAACGGCTCGAGCCCATTGACAGTCTTGATCAGGGTCGACTTGCCGGAGCCGGACGGCCCGCAAATGACCACCACGTCGCCCTTGTCGACCTGGGTGGTGCAGGCGTCGAGCACCTGGAAAGCGCCGTACCACTTGCTGACGTTGTTCAGTTCAATCATGGTGTCCGTTGTTGGTTAGAGCAGGCGAGCTTGACAGCACCGGGAATGCTTAGGATACTGCGGAACTTGCCAATATCATCAATGTACGTGGCTGGTTCGCTCAAAAAATGACCGTATTTTGCCCGAGAACGCGCGACCAGCGCATTTAATCTCCGGTCGCTTCGAGCTACCGATCGACACAATCACAGGAAGCGCCGCACATGAATAATCGAAACCGTCTGACCATCTACATCCTGTTAGGACTCGCGCTCGGCATCGTGGTGGGCTACTTCGCCAACGCGAACCTGGCCAATCCGACCGGCTTTGCCGACATCATGTCGCTGGTGACCACGGTGTTCCTGCGGCTGATCAAGATGATCATCGCGCCGCTGGTGTTTTCCACGCTGGTGGTGGGGATCGCCAAGATGGGCGACACCAAGGAAGTCGGCCGCATCGGCATCAAGGCGCTCGGCTGGTTCGTCATCGCGTCGGTCATTTCGCTCACGCTCGGCCTGATCCTGGTGAACCTGTTCCGCCCGGGCGATGCGCTGGCGCTGTCGAACCTGGTGCCGGCGGCCGGCACGGCCTCGGGCATCACCACCTCCAGCCTGACGTTGAAAGAGTTCGTCACCCACCTGGTGCCGGCCTCGATCGTCGACGGCATGGCCAAGAACGAGAT
>JARXKM010000423.1 GCA_030272785.1 Pseudomonadota bacterium | reverse complement strand
TCTACACCGACATCGGCCGCGACGGCATGATGGGCGGCGTCAACATCGACGCCACCGTCAAGCTGGCGCAGGCGGTGCGCATCCCGATCATCGCCTCCGGCGGCGTGCACAACCTGAAGGACGTCGAAGACCTGTGCGCGGTACAGGACGAGGGCATCGAGGGCGTCATCTGCGGCCGTTCGATCTACGAAGGCACGCTCGACCTGGCGAGCGCCCAGCTGCGCGCCGATGAGCTGTCCGGCGACGCGCCCTCCGGCGACGCCGAGGCGTAACCCAGATGCTCGCCAAACGCATCATTCCGTGCCTCGACGTGACCGACGGCCGCGTCGTCAAGGGCGTCAACTTCACCGAGCTGCGCGACGCCGGCGACCCGGTTGAGATCGCCCGCCGCTACGACGGCCAGGGCGCCGACGAGATCACCTTCCTCGACATCACCGCCTCGTCCGACGACCGCGACCTGATCCTGCACATCATCGAAGCGGTGGCCAACACGGTGTTCATCCCGCTCACCGTCGGCGGCGGCGTGCGCAAGGTCGAAGACGTGCGCCGGCTGCTCAACGCCGGCGCCGACAAGGTCAGCATGAACACCTCGGCGGTGACCAATCCCGAGCTGGTGTTCGAGGCATCGCAAAAGCACGGCTCGCAATGCATCGTGGTGGCGATCGACGCCAAGCAGGTCGCGCCCGGCAAGTGGGAAGTGTTCACCCACGGCGGGCGCCGCGCCACCGGGCTCGATGCGATCGCCTGGGCGCAGAACATGGAACGGCTCGGCGCCGGCGAGATCCTGCTCACCAGCATGGACCGCGACGGCACCAAGGTCGGCTTCGACCTCGGCCTCACGCGCGGCGTGTCCGACGCGGTCGGCATCCCCGTCATCGCCTCGGGCGGCGTCGGCGGCCTGCAGGACCTGGCCGACGGCATCAAGCTCGGCCGTGCCGACGCGGTGCTGGCGGCCAGCATTTTCCATTACGGCCACCACACGGTCGGCGAAGCCAAGCGCTTCATGGCCGCGCAGGGCATCCCGATGCGGCTCGACTGAGGAACTCATGAGCACACTCGCGATCCCCGCCAATAACGCCAAATGGCTCAAGAAGGTCCGCTGGGACGAACACGGCCTGGTGCCGGTGATCGCCCAGGAAGCGGCCACCGGCGACGTGCTGATGTTCGCCTGGATGAACCGCGACGCGCTGCACAAGACGGTCGAACTGGGCGAGGCGGTGTACTGGAGCCGTTCGCGCAAGAAGCTGTGGCACAAGGGCGAGGAGTCCGGCCACGTGCAGAAGGTGCTGGAAATCCGCCTCGACTGCGACGACGACGTGGTGCTGCTGAAAATCGCGCAGGCCGGCGGCATCGCCTGCCATACCGGCCGCCATTCGTGCTTCTTCCAGAAATTCGACGGCGACGCCGACAGCGGCGACTGGCAGGCCGTCGACCCGGTGCTGAAGGATCCGCAGACCATCTACACCAACCCGAAGACCAAAAAATGAGCGTGACCCTGAACCGCCTGGCTGCCGTGATCGAATCGCGCAAGATCGAAAACGGCGGCGATCCCGACAAATCGTACGTGTCGCGCCTGTTCGCCAAGGGCGACGACGCGATCCTGAAAAAAATCGGCGAGGAAGCGACCGAAACGGTGATGGCGGCCAAGGACGCGCGCGTCGACGGCGACAACACCAAGGTGCTGTACGAATGCGCCGACCTGTGGTTCCACTCGCTGGTGATGCTGGCGCAGTTCAACCTGACGCCGCAGCAGGTGCTCGACGAGCTGGCGCGCCGCGAAGGCATTTCCGGCATCGAGGAAAAAGCCGCCCGCAAGGACGTGCTGCGCGACGCCGCCGAGACCGATAAACACTGAACCACACTGAGCCACGGAGCACTGATTTGGACAACTGCCTGTTTTGCAAGATCGCCGCCAAGCAAATCCCGTCGTCGGTGGTCTACGAGGACGACGAGCTGATGGCGTTCAAGGACATCCACCCGGCCGCGCCGGTGCATCTGCTGGTGATCCCGAAGATCCACGTGCCGACCCTGTCCGAGTGCGACGCCAGCCATACGGTGTTGCTGGGCAAGATGCTGGCGCTGGCGCCGCGCCTTGCCGCCGAGCATGGCTGCGCCGTCAGCTACGACGCCGACGGCGTGCCGGCGGGCGGCTACAAGACGCTCATCAACACCGGTCCGGACGGTGGCCAGGAGGTGTACCATCTGCACCTGCACATGTACGGCGGACCGCGGCCGTGGCGCGGCCAGCGCTGAAGCACGGCACGATCGCCACGCTTGGCTTATACTGGCGCCGTACGGTTCCACCAATTGAAGGCGCGCTGCGCCGGGTAAGGAGAAGATGATGGGTTCTATGAGTATTTGGCACTGGCTGATCGTGCTGGTGGTCGTGATGCTGGTGTTCGGCACCAAGAAGATCGGCAACATGGGTTCCGACATCGGCAAGGCGGTCAAGGGCTTCAAGGATGGCGTCAAGGGCGAGGACGACAAGCCGGGCACGGCGGTGCCGCCGTCGCAGGTCGCCGACAAGACCACCATCGACGTCGAGACGAAAGAGAAATCGAAGTTCTGATGCCGTCGCCTGCCACGCGCAGGCGCATGTGCACGGACTTTGCCCATCCATGATCGACCTTGGACTTTCCAAACTCGCCATAATCGGTGTTGTCGCCCTGATCGTCATCGGTCCCGAGAAGCTGCCCAAGGTGGCGCGGATGGCCGGGTCGCTGTACGGCCGCGCCCAGCGCTACCTGCACGAAGTGAAGGCCGAAGTGAGCCGCGAAATCGAGCTCGACGAACTGCGCAACCTGCACAAAGAGGTGAGCGAAGCGGCGCACTCGATCAAGACCGACGTCGAAAATTCGATCGCCAAGGATCTCGACGACGTGCAGGCCTCGTGGCGCGGCCACATCTCGAGCGACAGCGCGCCGGCCACCATGTCCGACCTCGAACGCAAGGCGCGCGATTTCCGCCGCAAGAAGCTGTCGCGTAACGCCGCGGTGCCGGGCTGGTACAAGCAGCGCCACGGTGGCAAGACGCACATCATTTCGGGCGCGGCGCGCGTGAAAAAATTCCGCCCGCGCACCGCCACCTCCTCTTCCTTCTTCTAATGACAGACAAAGCCGCGGGCGAAGAGACCTTTATCTCCCACCTGGTCGAGTTGCGCGACCGCCTGGTCAAGTCCTCGATCGGCATCGCCATCATCACCGTCGCGCTGATGCTGTGGCCGGGCCCGGCGCAAATCTACGACTTCATCGCCCGGCCGATGATCGCCGCGCTGCCGGTCGGCTCGAAGATGATCGCCACCGGCGTCATCGCGCCGTTCCTGGTGCCGATGAAAGTCACGCTGGTGATCGCCTTCATCCTGGCGCTGCCGTGGGTGTTCTATCAGCTGTGGGCGTTCGTCGCGCCGGGGCTGTACGCGCACGAAAAAAAGCTGGTGATGCCGCTGGTGGTGTCGTCGTCGGCGCTGTTCATGGGCGGCGTGGCGTTTTGTTACTTCTTCGTGTTCGGCCGGGTGTTCAAGTTCATCAGCGATTTTTCGCCCAGTTCGATCGCCGTCACGCCCGACATCGAAAACTACCTCGACTTCGTCATGTCGATGTGCCTGGCCTTCGGCGCCACCTTCGAGG
>JARXKM010000422.1:2577-3638 GCA_030272785.1 Pseudomonadota bacterium | reverse complement strand
AGACCTGACCCCAGAAAAATGTCCGATTGTCAGACCTGACCCCACCGAAAAATTCGAATGTCGGCCCTGACGCAGGGCGACAGGTTAGAATTCAGCATTCTGCAATTCAATAGTTTCGAAGTCTGGTGTCGCGTGAAGTATCTATTAGAAAACCGTTCGATGATGGTCGCCGTCGCCTTTTCGGTGCTGGCGCACGCGGCCCTGTTGGCAGTGCGGTTCGTCGCGCCCGATGCCTTCAAGCTCGAGCCGGCCGACCCCGGCCTCGAAGTCATCCTCGTCAACGCCAAGCACGCCAAGCGCCCGATCAAGGCCGACGCGCTGGCCCAGGCCAACCTCGATGGCGGCGGCCAGGCCGACGCCGGCCGCTCGAAGTCGCCCCTGCCCGACATGCGCAAGTCGGAAAGCGGCGACAGCCTGAAGGCGATGCAGCGCAAGATCGCCGAATTGAACGAGGTGCAGCAGAACCTGCTCACGCGCGCGCGCAAGTCGAATTACAAGGCGCCGCCCGTCACCGAAAAAGACAAGCCCGACCCCACCCGCACCGGCGCCGATATCCTCGAGTCGAGCAAGGCGATCGCCCGCGCCACCGCCGAAATCAGCACCCTGATCGAGGACCAGAACAAGCGCCCGAAAAAAACCTACATCACGCCAAGCACCCAGGAGGTCGGCTACGCCATGTATTACAAGGCGATGCAGAAACGGGTCGAGGAAATCGGCACGCTCAATTTTCCGCAGGTCGATGGCCGCAAGCTATACGGCGAACTGGTGTTGTATATCCCGATCTTCCAGGACGGTACCATCTACCTGAAGGACGGCGGCGTGCGCGTCGAGAAAAGCTCGGGCAACCCGGCGCTCGACAAGGCGGCCATCGCGATCGTGCGCCGCGCCGCGCCGTTCGGCCGCTTCCCGCCCAACATGCTCTCGTCCGACAAGGACGACCTGTGGGTGATCATCACCCGCTTCAAGTTCACCCGCGAGGAAAAACTGGAAACCAATTTGCGCGGAGGCGCACCATGACGATGTCCACCACCACCACCGCCACCACCACCACCACCGCCACC
>JARXKM010000422.1:0-2477 GCA_030272785.1 Pseudomonadota bacterium | reverse complement strand
CCACCGGCGACCGCTATTGCGTCATCGGCCATCCGGTCGTCCACAGCAAGTCGCCGGCGATCCACGCCGCGTTCGCGTTGCAGACCGGCCAGCAGCTGGTCTACGAGCGCTGCCTGGCGCCGCTCGATGGCTTCGCCGCCACCGTGTACCAGCTGGTCGCCGCCGGCTACTTGGGTGCCAACGTGACGCTGCCGTTCAAGCTCGATGCGGCCGCGCTGGCCGATACGCTGAGCGAGCGCGCGCACGCCGCCGGCGCCGTCAACACCCTCAGTTTCACCGGCGCCGGCATCGTCGGCGACAATACCGATGGCGCCGGCCTGGTCAACGACATCGTCCACAATGCCGGCGTCGCCATCGCCGACCAGCGCGTGCTGCTGCTCGGCGCCGGCGGCGCCGCCCGCGGCGCGATCCTGCCGCTGCTGGGACAGCGCCCGCGCCAACTGGTCATCGCCAACCGCACCGCCGCCACCGCGCAGGCGCTGGCGCTGCGCTTCGGCGCGCACGGCGTGCCGGTCGCGGCGTGCGAGTTCGCCGACTTGGATGGCCGTTTCGACATCGTCATCAACGCCACTTCGGCCAGCCTGGCCGGCGCCATGCCGCCGCTGCCGGCGTCGCTGTTCGACGCCGCCACGCTGGCGCTCGACATGATGTACGCGGCCGCGCCGACGCCGTTCATGCTGTTCGCCGCCGCCCAGGGCGCGGCCACCCGCGACGGCCTCGGCATGCTCGTCGAACAAGCCGCCGAGGCGTTCTTCGTGTGGCGCGGCGTGCGCCCGGCCACCGCGGCGGTGCTGGCCGCGCTGCGCGCGCCGGCATGAGCCGCGCGCGTCACAAGGGCGGGCGCCGCTGGGTCAAGTGGATATTCCTCGGACCGCTGCTGCTGGTGCTGCTGCTGCAGCTGTATTTCTTCCTGCAGATTTGCTGGTGGTCGCGCTTCAATCCGTCGATGACCAGCTTCATGAGCGCGCAACTGGGCGCGTTGCGCGCCACCAACCCGAACGCCGCGCTGGAGCAGAAGTGGATGCCCTACGGCGCCATCTCGGCCAACCTGAAACGCGCGGTGATCGCCTCGGAAGACGCCAACTTCGCCGAACACGACGGCGTTGACTGGGTCGCCCTCGAGAAGGCCTACGCGCGCAATAATACGCGCCACCGGGTGGTCGGCGGCGGCTCCACCATCACCCAGCAATTGGCCAAGAACCTGTTCCTGTCCGGGTCGCGCAACTACCTGCGCAAGGGCCAGGAGATGGTCATCGCCTTCATGCTCGAAACCGTCATGAGCAAGCAGCGCATCCTGGAAATCTACCTCAACGTCGTCGAATTCGGCCGCGGCGTGTTTGGCGCCGAAGCGGCGGCGCGCCACTATTTCGGCGTGCCGGCCGCCAGCCTGAACGCGGCGCAGGCGGCCAAGCTGGCGGTGATGCTGCCCAACCCGCGCTTCTACGACCGCCATCGCGACACCAACTACCTGGCGCGCCGCACCAGCCTGATCGTCAACCGCATGAATTCGGCCGAACTGCCCTGAAGGGATGATGATGATGATGATGACGACGATGCGGCGCCAGCGCGGCGCCCTCAGCCTGCTGTGGGTGGCGATCCTGTCGGCCCTGCTGGCGGCGCTGGCGATGGCCGCGCTGTTCTCGATGCGCAGCGAGCGCAATCTGTTCGCCGAGGGCGACGCGGCGTTCACCGGCGCGGCGCCTGCGCGCCAGGCGATCGATGCGGCGCGCGGCGCATTGAGCTCCCGGCACGCCAATCCGGACGCCGGCGCCGCTGCCAACGTGCTGCGCAAGTGCGTCATCGCCGGCAAGCCGGTCGTCTCGAACACCGACTGCCTCGACACCAACCAGACCAGCCGGACCATCCGCATCCACACCACGCGCGGCATCGAGGCGCCGAAACCGCCGCCGGCGCCGGCAGCGGCGCCGACCTCGGACCCGGCGATCGATAAAATGATCGAAAAACAGCTGCGCTGACGCGAATTTGTCGTTTCGCAGGTGACTTGGGGCGCTCCTTGCGGGTACACTTGCGCTGTTTTGTACCCGGCCGAGAAATTGCATGATCAATGTATTTGTTCTACAAAATGGCCGGCTCAATCAGGTTCCGATCGACACGCGCGCCGACCTGGAGAACGTCGAACCGGTGTGGGTCGACCTGACCGACCCGAACGACGACGAGCGCGCCTGGGTCAAGGCCATCTACGGCGTGATCCTGCCCGGCGAGGACGAAGTCAAGGACATCGAAGCGTCGGCCCGCTACTACGAGGCGGAAAACGGCGACCTGCACCTGCGCACCGATTTCCTGCTCGAAGAGGACGACGGCCCGTCGCGCATCGTCACCGTCGCCTTCATCCTGGCGCGCAAGATGCTGTTCTCGGTGCACACCGACGACTTGCCGGTGTTCCGCCTGGTGCGCATGCGCGCCCGCTCGCGCCCCGGCTCGATCGCCGACTACATGGACGTGCTGCTCGACCTGTA
>JARXKM010000421.1 GCA_030272785.1 Pseudomonadota bacterium | reverse complement strand
AATGCCCGGTTGCGCTCGGTGTCGGCGGTGCGCATGGCAGGCGGCAGGCGGCGGTAGTAGTCGGCGGTACGCGCAACCAGGTCGCTCATCATGTCGACCCGGCCGATCGGCTGCAGCTGGTCGTAAAAATCGTCGAGCAGGTACGTCACCAGCTTTTCTGCCTCGGCGCGGCCGCCGACGGCCATCGCGCGCGCCTCCTCTGCGCTTTTCATGTTGACGTAGCCAAACGCCGCGCCGGCGAGCGCGCCGACGGTCAGCACCGCGCACGCCGCCGCCACCTGGCGCGCCCGCACCAGCGCGCGGCGGGTGACCCGTTCGCGCTCGCCTTGCAACAGCAGCTGGCGGCTGGTTTCCTCGTGCTGCTCGCGCTCCTTGCGGCTGTCGCGCGCCGAACGCACCACGCTGCACAACACGTCGTGGGTCAGTTCGACCCGGCGCGTGTCGAGCCGCTCCTCGATGCGCAGCAGGCGCCGGTTGACCAAGGTGGCCAGCGCATCGGGCGCGGCGCCGGCGGCGGCGAACGCCTTGAGCACGCGCTCCTCGGCCAGGTTCTCGCGAAAGCCGCCTTCGGTCAGCAGCTGCTCCTCGATCAGCCGGTGCACGCCGGGCGGCTGGTCGTGCAGCGCGCGGGCATAAAATTCGGACAGGATGCTGGCATGCGAGCCGGCCAGCAAGTCGGGCGAAATCTCGCTGCGGCGCTGGGCGATGCGGTTGCCGTTCAGTTCGCGGCAGATCAGGCTCAGCAGCGACGGCTCGACCTCGGCGTTGATCAATTCGGCGCCGCCGGCGACGAAGCGCACGATCGCCTCGGCCACCTCTTCCGACACCAGCCGGCCGCCCGGCAAGGTCACCGCGGCGAGCGCCTGGCGCCCGGTCATGCGCGCCAGGCGCATGCGGTTCTGGGTGATCGACGGCATCGCGCTTTTCACGCTTTCCAGGTGCGCCAGGTAGTCCTCGCGCAGTGCGATGAGCACCCGGTAGTCGCTGCGCGCGAAGTCGAACTGCGCGGCGGCGTCGTCGTCGAGCTCCATGCGCGCCTCGAGCGCGCGCGGCGGCCGGTTCTCGACCAGGTCGGCCAGGTCGGCGATGAAGTCGGCGGCACGCCGGCGCCCTGCCTCGTCGGTCTGCGCGAGCGTGAAAATCTCCTCGAACTGGTCGAAGATGAGCACCGGGATCAACGGCCGACCATCGAAATCGGTCAAGGTGTCGTCGCGGTGGTGCAGGAATTCCCACAGCGTTTCGCCGGCGTCGGCGCTGCCGCTGCGGCTCCACTGGCCGAGCGCCTCGGTGGCGCGCAGGATCGCCTCCTTGATCTGCTCGGACGGCGGCGGCGACTCGGGCGCGTAGGAAATGCGCACGTAGACCGGGCAATAGCCTTCCGGGCGCAGGCGCGGCACGATGCCGGCGCGCAGGATCGACGTCTTGCCCAAGCCCGACTGGCCGAACAGCACGGTGAGCAGCTTGCGCTGCACGCGGCGCGCCAGTTCGGTTACCTCGTCCTCGCGGCCGTAGAAGAATGCGCTGCTCTGTTCAGTGAACGAGTCCAGCCCCAGCCACGGATGCTCGCGATCGACCGCGCCTTCGATCATGCCCGCCCGCCGAAGAAGCCGCGCAGTCGCTGGGCGAATTCGGCGCTGACGGCGCCGCCGTGCAGGCGGCTAAAGTGCAGCGCCTTGAATTTTTCCGGCACCAGCGCGCGGCCGGCGTCGGTGTCGTCGACGCACACAGGCAGGATGAACAACGCATCGTCGGCCATGTTGCGCGCGCGGTCGATGGCGTAGCTCCACTCGCGCCGGAAATAGCCTTCCAGGCGGCGGTCGGTATTGGCCGACACCACCGGGATGAAGTACGAGCAGCGTGCGATGTTGCGCTGGATCTTGCGGTCGAAGTCGTCGCCCGATTCGAGCCGGTCGAGATCGAACCAGACGGTCAGGCCGGCGCCTTCGAGGTCGGCGCGCAGGCGCTGCACGGCGACCAGGTCTTCGCGCGCATAGCTGATGAAGACGGCGTTGTCGGGCATGTCGCGCGCCGGCTCGGCCATGCGCTGCGGCTGCGCGGCGAACGCCAGCACCGGCGCGCTGCGCTGGCGCGCGCTCCAGCGCCGGTGCAGTTCGTCGACGAAGCGCTCGGCACCGACGTAGACGCGGGTGCGCACGCTGACCTGCTGCAGGAAGCCCATCAGGCGGCCATTTTCGCCGGAGTGGTCGTCGGCCAGCACTTCGCCGACGTCGCGCGGGTCCGACAGGCGCTGGCGCTTGGCCATGCGCAGGAAGATGCGCGCCAGCCAGTTGCTGAAATTGCTGCCGATGAACAGCAAATGGCTGTGTTCGAGTTCGTGGAACAGCTTTTCCGGCGTCAGGTGCTCGCTTTGCAGCGCGCAGATGAATTCGAGCATGTCCTCGTCGCTGATGACATAGTTGGGCGAGGCCGACAAGCGCCCCAGCAGATGGTAGACGGTCGGGCGCGTCAACCGTTCGCGCTCGGCCGGCAGGTCGACCACCCGGTTCGGCGCGTACGCCAGCACGTCGCAGCCGGACTGGCCGCCGAAACGCTCGAGGTTGATGGCCTGCTCGAGCAAGGAATCGCAGGTGGTGCTGATGAACAGGTCGAAGTCGGTGATCTGGGCCAGCTTGCGCAGCGCCGGCGGCGCCGCGAAGCTGGTGTCGCGCAGCACGCTGCGCAGGCGCGTATAGGCTTCCTCGCGGCGGCCGCGGCTGCCCAGGAACCAGCAGACGACATCGTTCAGGTTGTAATTGGGCGGCAGCAAGGTTGCATCGACGCCGAGCTTGGCGGCCAGCTTCTCGGCCAGCCAGTCGTACAGCAGGCGCGGGCCGGCGTCGGTGTCGACACGCAGCAGCTCGGGGCCGATGATCGGGATGACGCGCTTCTCTTCGATGAAGTTGAGCAGGTCGTCCCAGGCGTCGTCGTCCAGTGTGGCCGGCTGCGCAGGCAAGGTGAGCACGTTGCTCATGCGCTATGCCGGTGGAGCAAAAAATGAAATTGCATCGATTTCCTGGTCAAACAAGATGAACGGACAGCCCGGGCTGACAATACCACATTATATTTTAGCCAAGAAGGTTTCTCCAATGGTGGATTTGCCGCTGTTGCTTATTACTTTCAAACTATACGGCTTGGCGATTTCGCGAACCCCTGCTATAATTTTGTTTTTCGCGGCTGTAGCTCAGTTGGATAGAGTACTTGGCTACGAACCAAGGGGTCGTGGGTTCAATTCCTGCCAGCCGCACCAAAATTCGTGTTTGAAATCGAGGACCCAAGCAACGCAAGTTGCTTGGGTTCTTTTTCATTGTCGGCCCGCTCAGCTCGGCGTCAGTGCAGCGCGGCGATGCGGGTGCGCCAGATCGCCACCGAGCGCAAGGCTTGCATCTCGGCCGGCAAGGCGGCCATCAAGGCGCGCGCCTCGCCCAGCGCGGCGGCGCGGGCGGCCGGATCGGCCAGCGCCTGGGCGTACAGCGCAGTCGCCAGCTGCACGTGCTGGAACTGGTCGTCGGTGTTGAGCTTGGCCAGGGTGCGCTGCAGCGCCAGGGCCGGGGCCAGCGCCGCCCTCGCCTCGTCGGCGCGGTCCAGCCTGGCCAGCGCCATCGACAGCAGGATGGCGGCGGCGGCCTGATCGCGTTGCGAC
>JARXKM010000063.1:17945-19583 GCA_030272785.1 Pseudomonadota bacterium | reverse complement strand
TTTGCAACGACGCATGGCGCGCAAAGGCACATTTTTAAGCGTCAACAAGAACGCAGCACCACACTAGTGCGCGACCCGCTTGAGGATGAAGGTGATGCGCGGCTTGGCGTGCCGTTCCAGGTGATAGGTCAGCGTGCTGGCGTCGGCGCTCAGGCTGATGGTCCAGATATTCGTTTCCGAACCGGGAAACACTGCGAAGGTGTGCTGGTCGGCGAGGAACGACTGCGACAGCGCCGAACCGCTGTCGTTGGCCATGCCGCCGTACATCGTCACCGCGTCCGGCGTGCCGTCCGGGTGGCGGTGATCATGGCGCAATTCCAGGCCGGCCGCGCCGCGGCTGAAAATCCAGGTGCGCGAACGGTCCTCGCCGACCTGCAGCGGGAAGCGCACGTCGCTGGCGCTGCAAACGACATCGGCACTCATCTTCTTGCCGACGAAGTCATTCTTGGGATCGATGGCATACGCCAGCGCGCCTTCGAAATGCTGGCCGCACAGGCCTCTCAGCGTCGCCATGAACTGTTCGTGCGGATCGGCAGCGCCGGCGGCGGTGACGGTGGCGGTGGCAGTGGCGGTGGCGGTGGCGATCAGCAGACAAGCGGCAGCGCCGATCGAGGCAGCAAATTTCATGGTCATCCCGAATGCGTCGACAGAAGTATCGCAGCGTAGCACACGACGTGGCGGCATTTACAATATACCTGCGCTGCTGCCCGCATTCTCATCCGCGACACCGATTATAGTTGCATAGCTAATTATAATGGGCTATAGTCGGCCCATGTTCGATCATTGCCTCTACTTCAACACCACTGCCCTCGCCCGCGCCCTCGAGCGCGAATGGACGCGCGCGTTCAAGCCGTTCGGGTTGACGCCGTCGCAGGCGTTCATGCTGCGCATGGTGCTCGACCAGCCCGGCCTGCTGCAAGGCCAGCTGGCCGAGGCGCTCTCGATTGCCCGTCCGACCGCCACGCGCACGCTCGACGGCCTGCAAAAGCTGCTGCTGGTCGAGCGGCGCAGCACCCCCAGCGACGGGCGCGAATACGCGATCCATCCAACCGCCGCCGCCGAGTCGATCGGCGCCGCCCTCAACAGTGCCAGCGCCGCCGTGAGCCGGCGCCTGAAAAAGTCGCTCGGCACGGCTGCGTTCGAGGACACGGTCACCCAGGTCCGGCGCATCCGCGCCACCCTCGGCTGAATTTTTTATCGAAGTAGTTGCATAGCCAACCAAAAAGGAGATTCACATGCCCATCCTGAACGTCAAAGTCAGCGCCACCAAGTCGCCCGCGCTGGTGCGCCAGATCGCCGACCTGCTGCTCGAACTGACCAGCCGCATCCTGCACAAGGACCGCCGCGTGACGGCGATCGCCATCGACTTCATCGACCATGACAGCTGGGTGGTCGGCGGCAGCCTGCTGAGCGAACAGGGCAAGAACAGCGTCTATTTCGACATCAAGATCACCGACGAGACCAATAGCAAGGCCGAGAAGGCGCAGTACATCCGCGAGGCATTCGACGGATTCGCCCGCATCCTCGGCGAGCTGCACGACGAAAGCTACATCTACGTGCAGGACGTGCGCGCCACCGCCTACGGCTACGGCGGTCTGACGCAGGAGTACCGTTACCACCATTGATGCGCGTCAGAAC